>DAOMFV010000007.1:0-76852 GCA_035430005.1 Gemmatales bacterium | reverse complement strand
GGGACTCATAATCCCTTGGTTGCAGGTTCGAATCCTGCTGGGCCCACTGAGTTTTTCGAGCGTATAATGCTGCGATGCAGAGAAGTTATGCAGAGAACCCCCATCCTGCGGTAACAGGATGGGGGCGACGAGCCTTCCTTGGCCACGTGGTTTCTAAGGAGTCTCGTCAATGCCACATTTCCCCAAGCCCTGGTACCGCTCTTCCAATCAGAAGTGGTACGTCCAACTCCAAGGCAAACAGCACGATCTCGGCACCGACCGCGATGCCGCGTTCGATGAGTATCACAAGCTCATGGCCCAGCCCCGTGAGGTAGTTAATGTCACGGCCGACACCGTCGTCGGCATCATCGATCTTTTCCTGGAATGGTGCCAAGCCCACCGTGCCGAAGGCACTTACGACTGGTACCAGAAGCGGGCCCAGTCTTTCGTGAAGACCATCTCGGCCCGGCTTAAGGTCAACGACCTCAAGCCCTACCACCTCGATGCCTGGCTCAAAAAACACAAGAAATGGAATCCCGGCATGCAGCGGGGATGCCTCTTGGCTATTCAGCGGGCCATGAACTGGGCGGTCAAGAAAGGCCATATCGACCGGACTCCTCTGGCTGGGGTGGAGAAGCCTCCCCAAGGGAAGCGGGAACTCGTCATTGAACTCCCCGAATTCAAAAAGATGCTCACGAAGATCAGGGATCAGGAGTTCAACGATTTGGTGACCTTCTCCTGGGAGTGCGGATCGAGGCCGCAAGAAATCGTCCGTGTCGAGGCCGTCCACGTTGATCTCCAGCACCAGCGTTGGGTACTGCCCCTGCTTAAGTCCAAGGGGAAGAAGCGGAACTGCGTGGTCTATTTCACACGCAAGGCACTGGCAATTATCAAACGGCTGATGCTGAAACATCCCCAGGGGCCACTCTTCCGGAATAGCGACGGAATGCCTTGGACGGCGTACGCCATCAGCTGCCGATTCGGACGGCTCAAGAAGAAGCTCGGCGTGAAGTACTGCCTGACGAACTTCAGGCATACCTGGGTGACCCGCAAGCTCAAGGCTGGGGTGAATTCCGTGACGGTGGCGATGCTGGCCAACCATGTGGACGGCAGCATGATTGGCCGCGTTTACCAGCACGTGTCACAAGATGCTTCCTACATGCTCAAAGCCGCAAGTGTTTGAGCTTTACCTTCATAGGTGGAGCAGGCCCCTGCTCCACCATGCGATTTTCTTCGATGAACAAGGCGAGATCCTCTTCATGGATCCGTTTTCCGCCTTGCTTTTTTCGGCCGATGGCGACGTAAGGCAACCGCCCTGACTTCATCAAGTCATAGACTAGGCTGTTGCTGGCATTGAGGATTTTGGCAACTTCGGAAACGTGGAGGAGTTTCATGGCCCCTTCCTAGAAGAGGCCCATCCGTGGGCCGTGGAGGTCACACACTGAACATCATTATTGCCAGACGCTGAAACCGATTTTCGTAATAAACCTCGATCATGCGGTTGATGTAGCGGAGTCTGACGATCACAAATCGCCCACGTCCCAGCAACCGTTCCAATTTAGGCTGAACAATTTTCAGCATGCGATCATGGCTCATACTTTCTCCTTGGGTTGAGACTGACTGTGGATCTCAGCTAGCTGCCATATGTGCTTGCAACAGAGCTTTAATTCCTTTTGTCCGTCGATGCTAGCTACAGCGACCTGACGAGGCTTCTTGCACATTTGGCACTCGGCATCGATTGGCAGTACCTCTTTAATCTGAATCATCGTTTGCCCTTTCGGTTCAAGTGGGAATTGCAGAGTCTCACATTCTTGGAATGTGGTAAGACCAAGCGGGATCGAGCAAGGGGACTCCTTTGGCATCTAAAGTTCGGCATTGTAGGCAATCAGGGCAGCGTCCTCCTCCGTCGGGGTCGCGGCGGGCGGCGGTGCAGAAAGTGACATAGGCATCATTGCCTGGCAGAATGCCCAAGCATTCGGCGATAACATCTTGATCCTGCCAGCGGTAAGTGTGACGGAATTTCATTTGCAAAAAGTTCCGTTCGCCCAACACTTTAACTTGGGCACTGAGCGGATTGTGGTCAGTGTAAGTGAGTAGGCCCAATGCTAGATCAACGGCGGCTCCGTCGAGCTTCTGTACATCAGAGTAACTGGCGGCATCACTCGCGGGGGCTGGCTCCTCACTCTGCTGGTACCGGGCTTCACAGACGCAGTGATAGCAGGGCAAAAGGCCTGGATGCCAAAAGAAGATCTCTCCTGCTGCGCCTCCTTCATACATCCCGGAGACAATGAAGGGCTTTTCTCTTCGCAGGCACAAGGTGTTGATGAGGGCAACCGGCTCGTGCCGATCCACGGCGACATAAAGTAGATCGGAGTCAGTGGCCAACTCAGCCAGTTCACGTTCGGGGAAATCACAGATGTTGCGTTCATGGGTCGTCACCTTGACCGAAGGGAGAATGCGGGCCATTTTCTGCTTGGCGGCTATGACTTTCGGAATACCAATGTCGGCATGATCATGATCCTGTCGACCGATGTTGTGTTCTTCCACCTGATCAAAATCGATCAGGGTAAATCGTCCAACACCCTGGCGTGCCAGCGCCAGGAATGCCGCCATCCCTCCACCCAAGCCAACGATGGTTACATGCTTGGTTTGGAGGAGTGGAATGTTCAAGTGTGTGAGCCGGACAAAGGGTCCAGGAATCCTTGTCATGCTTTCTCCTTCACCAAAAGGATGTCTACGGTTTCGGGTTGATCAGGGTTCTGTCGATGAACAATGAACGGCTCGATCACGCCGTCGACGAAAAGGGGCATAAAAAACCAATCGGCACCGGCGTTCTTGGTGAAGACGCTTCGGACGTAATCGATGTCGCCGTTACTGAGAAGATTGATGCCCTGCGGATGGTTATGAATGAACCCTTTGGCATCTTTGCCCTCGGCCATTGCCTTACGCAGGATTTGATTGAGTTTCACTTCATTGAACTCGAACTGGTAGCGTGATCCTTGCCCCCATTGATCGAGGATGATCTCGTCAACCAGTTCATCGTCACCGGCTGGCCCAAGGAGCATGGCACCCTGTTCATTGCGTAGACTTACCAAGTCACTGTAAATGGTTTGGTAAACAGGCTGGGTGAGTTTCATTCGGCGGGGTGCGTTGGTTTGCCTAGCGATCAGCGTTTGTGATTGCGATTTCAGCCGAGTTTTCACTCGCTGTTTGAATCGCTGGGATCCCAGCGAACGATGTAGAAAGCGAGCCATCGCGTCGGGGCTTCCCTTTAGAACCAGTTGCATTTCTAGAGGTTGCATGTTGTGGACTCCGGTGAGAGAAGGTGAGGCGAGATATTCGCCTCACCACAGGTAATTCCGGTAGGAATTACCGCAGAGTTAATTCACGTGAACGGTGCCGCGAGGCACTTCACGAATGGCGGTGTAAATAACAGCCTTCATGACATCTCCTTTCTTTGGTGTGGGAGCCATTTACTCCAGGTTGCCGTGGTGAAAAAGTGATCGAAGTTCGATCACGTGGTTTGCAAAAGGAAATTAGTCTGGAATCTCCACTTTCCCTCCATCGTCGATGAATCTTCCGCTGAGGATGTACTGGGAAAAACGTTCCATCCAGTAGTAAGCAATGGCCTCGGCAGTCTCAAAGTCGCGTGGTGCTTTGAGGGAGTTCACGCACAGTCTCTTGTTGGTGCAGAGGTGATGAACTTCGTCGTCATTGTCAAAAGGATCATCCGGGTGATAGGGGATCCAGATTTGGTAATAGCCCGGCGAGCCAATCCATCGGTACTCGATCTGGTAATGATGGTCACAGCTTGGGGCGGTAACATGGTATTCCTTGATGATGGTTTGCATGATGAGGTCTCCATATATATTGGTCGTTGTTGCCTGGTGTGCAGGCAGGGCCGGGGATGGTGAGACAGGCTTTGCATTTACGAAGTAAATGGAAAGACTGGATCAGTGGATTTCCGCATAGGGCCCACGATTAAGTACCGGATATCGCGACAGGTTTGCTACACGTTTGTCGCCTTGCCTTCGCAGTCTTCCCAGGGCTTGTCACGGCCTAGTTTCAGCCTGTTCATCGTGGTGAAGAGAGCGATATGCTTCACTTGTTGGGCAGATTCCTTGAGTCGTTTGAGTCGTTTTTCGCTCTGGCAAACGATCAAGATGAAGTCTTGACAATTGCCATAGCGCAGCCATTTCGCACGCATCTGCCGCTGATCCATTCGGTTCGTATCCAATTCGATCCAGAACTTCGTTTGGTCTTTGATCAGGAGTGCATCAGCTGTGGTTTTTCCAATGGGCACACTACGTTCGAATGGGTGCGGAAAGAAATGTAATCGAAGTTCGGTGATCAGCACTTCATGCTCAAGCATTCCAAGTTTGATTTTTCTTCCTCCATACACAATCTGTGGCCTGCCTGTGCCCTTCAGAAGCACGAGTCCAATGGCACGTATTATTCGACGGCGTGCCAGTCTGTTTAATCTTCGATTGGCCTTCTTCCGGCTTGTCTCAGGCTTTCCAAGCGATCCGCTGCTGAAGTAGACGCGGGCAACCTGCTCGGCAGTGGCGGGGTGTTCGGCAACGAGTTCGACGATGCCTCGATCACGTTCCTGCCAGCGTACTCCGGTTTGCTGTAAATCCGGTTCATTTTCTCTCTCAGTTTCGGTATTTGGAGTGAGGGCCATACCCAGGGATCCTTAAGAAGGGGAACAAACTCTTTTCGTGAACCACGGCCATCGCGAACGTAACGCCAGCCGGGTGAAAAATGGAGCAGTTCGGTGGTGAGTTGGGCGATGGTTTCAGCCCGACTGATATCCGAAGAACCAAGCCACTGAAAACCAGCAGCGATGTCCTGGGCTGCTTTCCGAGCAACGTCATAACTGGCACAGCGGAAGTACTGATGCTCGCTGCAGTTCTGAAGAATGTTGTCTTCTATTTCTGCGGGAAACGTGGGCGTTTGTGTCACGATTCTGAAGAAAAGACCGTACTTGCGGGTCTCGGCAAGAGCTTGGCTTTCATGACGTCCAAGTAGCCCCGAATTATTCGCTTCTTCAAGCACCAATAGAACTGGGGGCGATGGAAGGGGGCGATGTTTCACATAGTCAATGATCTTCAAGATGATGGCCCCCATCATCGTGGCCGCCGCTTGTGCCGAAATCACCTCGCCGCGTTCAATGATGAGTATCCCTTTGGACTGTAAGAACGCACCGACATCGATTGGTTTGCCTGTACAGCGTAATGCAAATGCCGGAGAGCCAAAGGTTTCCTGCAGTAAGCGAGTTGCTGCACCCACTTCCGCACGTAGTGTGCGAGGATTCATACTGCGAATTTGTTCAAACTTCCACTGCGTATTTTCGTTTGTGCAACCTTGCACTAATTGATCAAAGGTTCTGGTTCCTGGCATGAGTGCAAAAGGTAACGCACTCAAAGGCAGTGGGTTTCGTTGTGCGAGCCACAAATCGAAACTGCTATTCACCCATTCATCACGAAGCGGGGAGGGAGTTGGGGTTACTCCGCCTCGCGAACGCTGTAGCACATCTTTGAACAGTTGAGCGTGGCTTTGCTGTTCAAGAACTCTTCAATCCGGATTGGGATGGGTTGAACGTGGGAATAAGTCCCACCCGAGAGCATGGATGGGATCACTTAAATTATCATAAAGCAGTCGTTTTTCGGGAGCATGTTTCGACAAGTCATAGGCGGTACTTTTTGTGTGCCAATCCAGCAGAACAATTGCTCCTGGCCATTTCAGAATGTCTCGAACGGTGGCTTTAGATTTTCCAGAGCCAGTCCCACCGACAATCAACGTGTTATGCATCATGACATAAGCTCCGCCAACTCTTTGAGCATTTTCTGTCGGGCCGCTTCTCGAGCAGCCTCCCGTTCGTCTCCAGCCAATGGCAGTCGATTGATCATCCAAAGGTTGTTCTTGTAGGCCCTGCGGACAGAGCGAATGGTTCGCACTGGCTTTGCTGGAGTCGGCGGAGACGGAGACGCTTTTTCAAAATGATTGGCGAGAAACAATCCGCCTAGAATGATGAACCATTCCATGTGAGTCTCCTTGGGTGACTGAGAACGTGCACTACCTATTGCGGGTTGTTGCCTGAAGGAGTCGTGTGGAGTTGAAAAGTAGCGAGATATATTAGACGGAGCTACACTGTCGCCACTATGGACTTAGCTCAGCTGACGTGGACGGCGGTACCATTACTTTCCGCTCTTGTGGTTTGCGGCCACATCATCATTTCTGTTTGCCTTGCGGCACACTTTTACGAATGGATTTCCAAAAACAACAGTGGAATAACTTATTGGATTAGCTGGCATGGATTAGCGTTGATGTTAATCGTTGCAGTTACGGCAATGCTGGGCAGTCTCTACTTCTCCGAAATCGCCGGCTGGACACCCTGTAAGGACTGCTGGTTGCAGCGTATTTTCATGTACCCCCAAGTGATCTTACTTGCTCTGGCACTCTGGAAACGGGATAACAAGATCGCCCCATACATTCTTGCTCTCTGCCTCATCGGCATGTGCTTCTCTGCCTATCATTATTTCATTCAAATGCAGAACATCATCGCCAGCCCCACGAACCCCGCAACTCCGTGCGATGCGAGCGGTGTTTCGTGCGTCAAAACCCCATTCGTGGAGTTTGGGTACATCACCATACCGCTTATGGCGTTGACTGCTTTTCTTCTGAATGCAGTAGGGGCAGCCACCCTAATGAAATGGGAGAAACGTAGTACGCCAGCCGTAGTTGAAATCCAATGATCCTCAAAAAGTCCGGAGCTGATGCATACATAACCCCCCAACGCAAAGCGTTGGGGGGTAGTCAGCCCGAAGGCTGACAAGTTCACTGTTTGAAAATCGCCTCATTTTCAAACTGCCAATGCAATTGCTTGGTCATTGGGCAACAGCAACTTGTTGAGTCGCATTGTGCGGAGGGCATGGTTATTTGGATTCCGATCCTGATTTACACCCAGCACCGTTGTGACGGCATTGAATAAAGACCAGGCGGTTCGTGGGCGAAACTGCTCGTGAGTAGGCTCACGCCACTCATGGACCACTTTTGGCAGATTCCGCGTTGCGATGATCTGCTTGTCGATCGCTGCCCGGAGTATCAAGGCATCCGCTTGATCATCTGATAGGCAAGTGGTTTCAAGAATGCCGATGCGTCGTGTCTCGGTTTCCTTGAATGAAGGTAACTTCTCAATGGCTCCTACGATATCTTCCGCAAAACGTTTCTGGGCAAACTTTGTATGGAGTCGTCGGACGTTAATTAGGTCGGCACGAAAACTCAAATTCGAGCAGACAAATACTTTCGAGCCACCTACTAATCCAAGCGGAAGGGTCTTGTTGTAGCTTGATCTTAAACCCACTGCGAGAACGCCAATGCCATTGGCAACTTCGGTAGTGAGTGTATATGTGCAGAATAATTGCTGCCCTTCTTGTGAAAGAGCATACTCTGCAGATTTTATTCCATATCCAGCATCCCGTAGCGTGCCTTCGCACACACTCACCACATCCTTATGGGGAATAGGGAAGTGTGTACGACTTGGTGGGGGTGGTGACACTCGAACCAAGTCGTCTCTGGCTACTCGCCTCGCTCCGTTACAAGCAATTAATGTTGCCTCGGCCATTGCATGCCTCCTTTGCCAAACAGTGAAAGATCAAAACAGTGAGTGACATACTCACTGTCCTCACGAGGCTAGTTTGTACAGGTGAATAGCGCAATGTAGCAGTTCGAACCTTCTATAGACGAAGAGAGATTTTTGGATCTCAGTCTGATGGTTGACCTTTGTAGCAGACAGGCGAGATGCTCAGCATACTGGCGAGATGGAGACAGCAGTATTACTTAAGCGGATTGATTTTCACCGGCTCGATACGGCACGAAAGCTAAACCTCGAAAGGCGGACCCCTACGAAGAATAGCGGATCATTCAGAAAGTCAGATTTGATAGTTTTGTACACCAAAGCCTGTCCGTCTCCATAGACATATCGAATGTGGCGTAATAAAGGGAGCGAAAATGAAGCTGAAATCTGTGGAAGTGACTGACTACAAGTGCATTCGGAAATCGAATCGATTTGCCACCGAGGACATCACGTGCCTCGTTGGCAAAAATGAATCGGGCAAAACATCCATGCTTTATGCCCTCTACCGGTTAAATCCGGTCATCGCCGAGCATGGAAACTTCGATGTTACCGATGAGTACCCGCGTGCTGATGTAGAGGAATATCGACAGAAGGTCGAGGCAAAGCAAATCGATCCCGCTATCGTCATTTCGGCTGAGTATGCGATTGAACCGAAAGAACTCGCAGAAATTGAGCAAGCTTTTGGCAAAGGCGTTTTGAACGAGAATGCTGTAACCGTTTCCAAAGGTTACGCGAATGGGCTAACCGTTGATTTAGATGTTAATGAAGAAACGGCGGTTAAACACCTTATCTCCAAAGCGGGGCTGGATGCCGAGATTGTAAAAGGCACAGCGACGTGCAAAACCGTTTCCGCTCTCCTTACTTTCCTCGTCCAGGATGGAAAGCGTCGCGACCAACTCATGACTGACGCCCGGACCAAGGCCGATGCACTTGAGGATCAAGATCAAAAGACCAAAGCACACGCATCTGCCAATGCATTAGGAGAGACTCAAGCGGCGAAGCAGTTGGTGGGACAGCTCACAGTCATCAAGGCAACGCCCCACTTTTCCATTTATGTCTGGAACCAACATCTGAAGAAGTATTGGCCCAAGTTCCTATACTTCGACGAGTACTATCAGATGGATGGACACATCAACATCGAGAAACTGAAGGAGCGGCAGTCACAGAATAAGCTGAAAGATTCAGATCGGCCCATGCTGGGATTGATCGAACTCGCTAGGCTCGATCTCGACAAACTACTCAGTCACCAACGAACCGAGGAATTGATTTCCAAGCTGGAAGGGGCATCCAACCACCTTTCCAAACAGATCCTCAAGTATTGGTCCCAAAATCAACACCTGCACGTTAAGTTCGACCTGAGGCCCGGACGACCTGGTGACATCGAGGAGCTACGCACAGGTACCAATCTTCTTGGTCGAGTCCATGATTCTGTTCATGAAGTGACAACTCCGCTAGGGACGCGATCCCGTGGCTTCGTGTGGTTCTTCTCTTTTCTGGCATGGTTCTCCAAACAAAAGAAAACCAGCGAGCCTCTCATTCTTCTCCTTGATGAGCCGGGACTCTTTCTCCATGCCAAGGCCCAGGGCGACCTTCTGAAATACATGGAAGTCGAACTTAGACCCTTCCACCAGGTCGTCTATTCGACGCATTCCCCATTCATGGTCGATCCTCACCAGTTCAACAGAGTACGCATCGTCGAAGACAAGAGCATTGATGCAAAAGAACCGCTTGCTGCGGAAGAGCGTGGCAGCAAGGTATTCACTGAAGTATTGGAAGCGGGCGAAGGTACACTCTTCCCCTTGCAAGGAGCCTTGGGCTATGACATCGCTCAATCGCTTTTTGTCGGCCCTAACTGCCTGATCGTCGAGGGCGTTTCTGATTTACTTTACCTGCAGTCCATCACCGGCATATTGGAAAAGAAGGGGCGGGTTGGCTTGCACAAGGCGTGGACGATCACGCCCGTCGGTGGGTCTGATAAGGTTCCCACCTTCGCTGCCTTGCTAGGAGCTCAAAAGGGCCTCACCTTGGCAACGCTCATCGACCTGCAATCCAAGGATACCCAGACCATCGAGAATCTTTACAAGAAGCGATTGCTCTCTAAGAGCCACGTTCTCACCTTCGTCGAGTTCACCAAGGCCAAAGAGGCAGACATAGAGGATATGTTTGATACCGACTTCTATTTGGAACTGGTGAGCAACGAATACGGGAAATCCCTGCCGAATAAGAAAGTCCAAGCGGCCGACCTGACCAGCAAGCTTCCAAGAATTTTGTCCCGTCTGGAAGAGCACTTCGAGAAGAGCCCGATGACCGGCAAAGTTGGCTTTAACCATTACCGCCCGGCACGCTATTTCTCGGAGAATGTCGGTAAACTGGCAAACAAGTTATCTGATGAGTCCCTGAATCGATTCGAGGAAGCGTTCAAGCGTCTTAATGCGTTATTGCCACACACACGGGAGGAGCCGGCATGATCACCTGCTTTTGCTGCGAACGCCGAGAGGTACTAGAAGTCCATGAGTGTTGCAAATGCACCTCTGCGTTCTGCGCCACCTGTATCTTCTGTTCAGAACATTGTTGTTGTCTGCACTCTGATCCAACCTTCGTCATGGACGATCAGACTGAGACTGTTCATCGCTATCTCTATGATCGACACGAGCCGCTGCTTTCAAACGAACTGAATCCTTATCGATATGACATGATCTACGACCCAGGAATATCGGCAGATCAGCCAGTGGTTGTAGATGCTCGATAGTCTGAAATCAAAGGCTCTTAGTGTCGAATCAGGTCGAGATCGTCGATCCTGGGGCATTCTGTGAGGTCATTTTCTGTCCAGTGACCCATTTACAGTGGGTCTGTCAGAGTGGAAAACATACTGACCGAAAACAATAAGAAGGAATTTGAATCGACCGCCGAGAAGAGTTTCTACAAACATCCGCTCCTGGCTGATGTCTTACAAGCGTGATCAGATAAAAAACAAGAAGGAGCATAAATCACTTTTCTGTGAACCTGAAGAACGTACTATTGTGTAAGTTAATATTCATTAGAAGCTGTGTCTTGTGGAGCCATTGCTCATGTCTGGCGAACCTCCCAATGCTGGAATCCCAAAAAATGCATATGTTCCACCGCTCGTTGGTGGGGTACTAACTGTTATCTACTTGATACTCATCTGGGGGAAACTTCCGTTAGTAATCGCACTATTCCTTGGGCTCTTCCTCTTCGTTGCCGGTGCGTTGGTTGGACGAGCTGCGATGTTAATTCTATACCCCGTTAAAAATGGACGTAAAAAGAAGAGTTATTTCGAAAAGGTTGTTGCAGTCGTTGTCAGTGTAGTCGCTGTGTTGTTGATCTTGGGCATGGGCAGTACCTTCACTTCTCTTTTCATCGGCCTGCCACTCGACCTTAGAAGTGTCGTCCGACCCGATTTGGTCAGTCGTAAAGGTATCTCATCGGAACCACGTCCACTTACTCCGATACCTTTTTCGGAGTACGCTACTGTAAAAGTGGTTCCAGGTTCAAACGAAGAACAGCAAGCTCGTCAGCTACAAAATATCATGTTTCAATGGATTAAGTCGGGATCTGTACCACCGACTCAAACAAACGCTTTGGGATTTGTTTTTGTACTACAATCGTTTGATGATTTTTATCAAGCATTCAACGCTCAACTTACTTTCGACAAGGATGCCACACAAGAGCCGCTGGCGGCAAGACTTGTCGATGGTTTTGCGTTGTTAGAATCAACTACGGAGAAGGGCGAGGTGACATATCGTCAAGTGCCTTGGTTTGTTGATCGTCACAACAGCCTGGAATTAGATCCGCTAAAGGCAAAGAAAAATGGGCTTTTTACAATTATGCCGAATAAAGGGGACAAGCTTCTTGTATTTGCCAAACTAACTTCGGTAAAGGACAATACACAATTGATCGTCGGGGCCGCTGATGTAGCCTGTCATTTAACAATTCGCCCATAACGGCGATCAACGTGTTAAGGAGATAATGTCATGCGATGTATGCTAACGGCTTGCTTAGCCGTACTCCTGCTTTGCCAAAATCTGCTAGCGGGTACCATTACGGGAACGGTACGAAAGTTGGATGGAACACCAAACGATGCACTGTCGAACTTTACACTTCAGGCTACATTCGGTGGTGTGGTGGTGGGAAATGGACAACTTGTTGATGCGAAGTTAGGTACGTTCCGAATTGAAATCGATGATAACTTGCTCAGAACGGTGTCTCAGCGACTGACAGGGGAAGTGAACGTATCAGTCGTTCTGAGTTTCAATGCTGATAATGCTGTGCCGGCCACCCTAACGGGAATTGCGGGAACCAGCACTACTTCCATAGATGTGGTAATGCCGCAAAGAGAACCATCTTGCTACATGCGATATGAATGCAATCGACATCGATTCTGCCGAAGACGCTGATAAACATACTATCCGTGACAATCATGGGCTTCTGAGGTTGTTCAAAAGCCCTATTTTCAAGACAGTTACTGCACGAAAAATCACACAAAAAATAGTTGTCTCCAATGCCGGGTCGATTGTCTTGCAGACTAAGTACGAATGCGTCGGATAGTGTCGTTTAGCCGACCTGTTGCGGCTCGCAACTTTCGTCTTAGATCGTTTAGCTGACCCACTACTACTAAGGTTACTCAGTATTCTCAGTCGTTATAGTTGAAGAAGTCAATAACGGGGATGGCGAGGATTTCGCTGACTAGATGATAATCCGCTCAATCTCATCCAGGCTAATTTCATCTGTGGTGCGATCATAGAGTTTGGTGGTACGGGGAGATTCGTGATTAGCGATCTGTTGTGCTTTTTCCAAAGTACCGCCATTCTTGAGATACGTTGTGATGCCCGTTGCTCGGAAGCTGTGGCAGCTGATGGAATCAGGGAGTCCGGCCTGTGCTACTCGACGTTTGATCATGGCCAAGACTTCTCGACGATCGAGGCCTGCCTTCTGAAGCAGTCTTTTCCTGTCAACACGCCGAAAGAGGGGAGTATCTTTCGCATGGCCGATGCCTGTCATCGCTAAGTACGCATCCAGGTATTCCTCAGCCTTGTGATGAACCGGGAGAGAGTGTTCTTTGCCTCCCTTTTCATGCAACCGAAGCCAAAACCGCTTACCTTGCTGGTAATAGTCTTCAATCTTCAAAGACACGGCGGCGCCCACACGGGCAAAGCTGTATATCATGACGCCGATGATTGCCCTGTCTCGGAGACCGATGATGGTATTGGTATCAATAGTGTCTAACAGCAATCGAGCATCTTCCGCTGTCAACACCGGCGTCTTACCTCGTCTCACTACGTGCTTGGGGCCTCGCACGGATGCTGCAGGGTTGGACACGATCGCCTGGCCAACAACCAGGTAATCGAAGAGCATGCGCAGTGCAGCCAGGTGCTGTTTGACCGTTGGTTTGGAAAGCGTCTTCCCTTTGTGCTCGATGTAAGCCGCAACGATGAATGGATCAATGTTGTGTAGATCAATCTGCCGCCGTTCGCAGAATCTTGCAAACTGCCAAACAGCCCGGTGGTAGGAAAGCCGAGTGTTTCGGTTCCGGATATGAGCAGTAAAAAACTCAAGGTATCGGTGCCAGGCTTTATCGCCCGCCTCTAGAAATAGAGAGGGAACTGCTTTCTTGATCGCCTCTGGTGATTGCTTGTTTAGCGGAACAAGAGCACGGTCAATCATGTTAAGCAACGGTACTAAGAAACGCATCACAATACCACTGACTGATGTTGCTCACGAGAAAAGCTCGCCTTGCTGAAACGAGCCCTTCTGGCAATCTGCAATTCCCATTGCCCGTTTTCGTTCCAACTGTACTGCTGCCTCTTCAAAAGCGGTGGAGACTCTCGGTTGAGAACGCTGAGGCATACAGAGAGTGCGTTTCACTTCATCCTGAAGCTCATCTATTGTGTCCAGAATCCCGGAAAGCATCTCGCGATCAATTTGTCTTTGTCGTTCCAATTCCTGGACTTCATACACCAGTCCGTCCAAGCGGTCATTTGTTTTCACTTCTGAGGATCGGCGTGTCATAGCAGTATTGGGGATGGAATTGACTTACTGTAACACCGAGAAGCCTACAGCTCCATGTGGCTGAGGTTCATGTACACTGGCGGGCATGAACGCCTATACCCGCATTTTTAAGGCCTTCCACAAAGCCGACGTGGAGTACATTGTGGTAGGCGGCGTGGCGATGAATCTGTTGGGATACCCACGTTTCACGGGCGATATAGACATCCTCTTGGCACTGGATCCGCTGAACCTCCAACGGATGGCCAAGCTCATGAAGAAGCTAGGCTATGAACAACGACTGCCAGTTTCGGTGGAGGAATTGGGTGACGAGAAAAAGACTCTGAAGCTCATCAAAGAAAAGAACCTGATCGCCTATAACTTCCATCATGCTCGCCAGCCGCAGTACGGTATTGATGTGATTGTCGGCGAATCCCTCGACTTCAAGAAGTACAAGAAGCATGCCTACCGGCTGGAAGCGGATGGCATACCAATCCCAGTAGTATCCATTGATGATCTCATCTCCATGAAGCGGAAAGCAAAGCGTCCAAAAGATTGGGAAGATGTGCAAGCTCTGCTAGAATTGAAAGGCTTATGACCCGCACGCGCAACACCTACGGCATTGATCGGGAATATCTGCGGGCAAATAAACGTAGCACCCCCATGCAAAGGCTAGCATGGCTAGCAGCAGCCTCTCAGTTTGCTGTGATACCGAAGAAACGTCTGCTGTCTGCTTCCAAAACACAGGCTGAAAAGCCCCACCGTTGAAGGTGGAAAAATACATGAAGCTCACGGCTTTAAGTGGCAATGATCTATGTCTTCCAAGAGGACTCGACTACTGAGTCGTGTTGAAGGCCGTCAGTCCAGTGCTTTGCCATGCACCAACCCTCGTGCCCAAAAAAGTCGATGCAGTAAGGAGCATCCAAATGACCATGTGCTATTTGATTTTCTCTGTAAGTGTCGACAAGCCAATAAAGATTCCTACAGAACCTAAGTATCTAATTCACCGTCATCAATCTCAAGAAACACTAGCTGCCCAGATTGGGGCAGAGGAATGACAATGAAGTACACAAAAAAGTTCTGTAAACATGGGCAACTGTGGCTATGTATCTGCTTAGTCGCGAGTTTGCTGGGATTTGCTTCTACGGTCGGACAGGACACCACCAAGCCCAATCCTGCACGACCTTGGGAAAATGCTGCGACTACTCTGGCAGAACTGCAAAAAGCAGAAGTACGTGGCGAAAGTGCTTTTGCCATTCAGGACGATTTTGACCCATTGATTGCAGAAGATGGGGGAGGAGCATGTGCGACTGCTGCCGGCATTGATGCCATTCAGACACTACGTGTCATGTCGGGCCTCCAGAAGTTCTCGAACCCCTACCGCATTGCGCTTGCGTCGTTAGCAGCACAGCCCGAATTGCTGAAGGGGAGAGTGACCAATGCCAATTTTGTGAAGCTTCTTGAACACAACAGAGAACACCTGGGTGGGGCTCGCATGTTGATTGACGTGCAATCTGCTTCAAATTCCTCGCACGCCAAAGAAGGCTTTTGGTCAGCAACGGAAGGGCCCAATCTGACAATCCAACCACGTCAACTCAAAATCCTTAGTTACACCGTCACCGAAATTGATGGGAAGGTGCTCGGTCGCCATTTCGTTCTATTGAAGGACATGCAAAACAACGAAGTGGATGTCGTTGATCCTCACAACCCAACCGGAAAGCGCCATTACCTATTAGAATACAAGGCAGGGATGAATGGTCCGAAGGAACGATTGTTCTTTGCGACTCCTGCAGGAATTCGCGCTCGCCCGCTAATTAACGAACTCAACACGGTTTTCACTATCACCCTCGTGCCGGACGTGCCCGTGCTTTCGGAGTCACTCAGGAGTGAGGTTTCGGTTGAGTATGTAAAAGCGAGAATCGATGAGACAGCGAAATTGCTGCAAGGTACCCCTGAGTACCTTTCTCCGCGAGTATGGCGAGAGAAGACTGCCAGCTTTGGTCTGCCGGGGCTCGATGTCCCCACTGCACTCGGTGGATCAAACTGGACGGCACTGAAAACGATGGAGGTTTTCCGCCATGCCGGAGAACATAATCTCAACTTCCGCGATATTGTTGGGGGAGCCCACGCACGTGTTCTGCTGAAGTCGAGCGATCCTAAGGTGCGAGACATTGTGAAACAGGTTGCAAGCGGGAAGGGTTATGTGGCCATTGCCATCACTGAACCAACGGCTGGCAGCGACGTATTTGCTATGAAAACCACGGCTTTGAAAGTGGATGGAGGATACAAGCTTACCGGCACCAAGCGGTACAATGCTCGACTTGAACAGGCCACGCATGTCATTCTCTTCACGCAAGCTACGAGCGGCGTCCGAGGGAAATTAAGCGTCTTCGTTGTTCCCATGGACACACCTGGATTGAAAGTTGAACACCTCACTCCACATGGCTTGACAGGAAATTCGTTTGGTGGAGTCAGCTTTACAGATCTCTTTGTCCCGGAGTCTCAGCTGATTCAAAAAGATGGAGAAGGGCAAGCTATTTTCTTCGATCACTTTCTCTACTGGAGGCTCATGCAAACTGCCGCAGCCATCGGTGCCGGCCAAGGTGCACTCAAACAGATGGCGAATCGCATTGAATCCCGTCAGGCTTTCGGAGGGCCGATTGGACGATTTACCCACTTGCAACAGCCGTTGGGCCAATACACCACCTGTTTGAATATGGCGTACGCCCACGCGAAAGAAGCAGCTATCTTGATCGACAGAAACGAGTACAAAGCAGCCCATGCAATGATTTCTGGCCTGAAAGCGGAAGGCGTGGAAAATGCGCTGCAAGCAGTGGACGCTGCCATGCGAGCATTTGGAGGGGAAGGGTATTCTTCGAATGTAGACCTTGGTGATCGTTATCGTGATCTCTTAGGTTTGCGTATTGCGGATGGCACTACTGATGTAATGCGGATGGAAGTTGTCCGACATATCTATGGTCCGCAATTCTGGAAGATGGCGCTCAATCCAGACGAAAAGCCTCGTCCTTAAGGGAAAGCAAACAACGCAAATAATCCTCAATCAGGATGAGATGATCCTACTTGGAGCATTTGTCAATGCCGTAGGACCATCAAACAAATTCCTGAATCCCCTGCTTTAAGTGCTCACCGCAGTCTGCTGCAACCATCAGTTGTAATGCTAGTTTCCAACTATCCCATAAAGGACATTATGGGATAGCATCCTCAGCGGATTGAATCCTAACGACTTAAATGGTGCATTATGGCTTGTTAGTAGAATCTCCCCACCTGTTGGTGAACGTCGAGCTAAATGCCAAATGCAATCACTATGGAAATATGTCAAGAATTGGTTCTTTTCCCTCAGACATGGCTGTCGATTGAGATAGACTAGTCCCTAAAGATGCACGTAGATGCGAGAGGAGATGTCATTCAAAACAAGCCGACAACTAGCTGGAATTTCTCGGGAGCCATTGGATCCATTTCCCACTATTTGGCGTTCCTCTTCTATTCGATTTCCTTGATCGGCTTGGGAGTAGCCTGGTTTTTCGACAAACAATCAGGAATCGTATTTTCTCTCGCGGTGGTAATTGTAGGTGTCATTGGTTGGGCAAGCTTCTTACGTGAGCGGTATAGACGCCATAGCGACAAACGTTATGCGGATGCCTTACATTGCTTGTGGGAAGCGGTAGAGCAGCTGCATTCATTACGTTCGAGAAACGATTTACGACCTGAGGAGTGGAAGGCCCAACATACAGCGATCACGAGCCACATCGCTAAAGCATATTCACTGCTTTCTGGGAGGCGATGCCGTTGCTGCGTGAAAATCGTCTGGCCTCAAGACGAAAGCAATATCAATGTCGACACCCTGTGTCGAGATACACCAGACAGTGTGGCTGAAAAGCCGTTTCCAGTTTTGTACAACTCTGCTTTCTGCACACTGATGCAAGATCCTGAGCAAAAGTGGTTTTTCGGAAACGATCTTCCCACCCTAGCCAAAAACGGTGAATACACAAACACACGCTTGCAATGGCAAGAACGGTATAAGTCTGCAATTGTTTGGCCGCTCAGGACTCGAAATCCTGAGCAAATCGGAGTGGGAGATTTGTGGGGATTTCTCTGCGTCGATTCAAAGCGGGCCAACTCATTCAACAAAGACGTAGACTTCGAATTTGGATCGATCATTGCTTCGTTGTTGTGTGTCCACATTGCTCATTTGCACGAGGTGAATCGCATTGCTGATGTTCTGGTCCGAAGTACGGAAAAACCTGCCAGCGGCCATGCTCCTGCCTAAGGAATAGCACCGCACTTTGCAAAAAACACTGTTCTTTTCGATTTTTCAAACGTAGGATCACTGTAAAGCAACCTTGCGGAGCAAGGACGAACCGAGCCGAAACTCAGATTGCCTTGTCTCCTAAGGATAGAACAAGGAGGAGTTATGGGGACCAAATCAAGGAACATCGTGAAAGACCAAAACGCCACCAAACTCAAAATTGTAGCTTACGTATGTGAGCAGAATATGGTCAGTGTCACAACGCAATCAGAGAAAGGACGGCAGGTGACACAGCGACTGATGTATCAACCTGCATTGATAAGAGAAAACTCACAACCGACGACATCTCAAAGAGCACTTGTGAAGGCGGAATGATCACTACGCCTCAATTGCTGGAAGCACTCAGAGCTCCTTGCAAACCAAGTAACTCGCATTGCTGTCGAGTCCATCTAGGAATGTAGTTGATCACGATTTGAAGTCCCTTTGGGTCGCTAAAGCACAAAGGGGCAATTGCGAATCCCGGCTTTTCAGGGATCATCGCGATTCTTTTCTGTAATTCGCCTCGCTGTGCTTCCGTTAGTTTGTCTAACGGAATGCAATCCACTTCACTGGGAACCGTATGGGTTTGGCCTGTAAGAGCGTGAGAGAGTTCCATCCTTGAACCCCATAATATCACATCCGGATTAGCTAAGTTGAAATTTCCCTGAAGTCATGGAAGCCATACGCTTTTCCCGAATTCTTGTAAATATGGGTTTGTTATGAAAGTTGACACTATTCGTTTGTAGGTTTAGATGCATTACCACTGATGATTGCACAACTAATCCCCTTGCACGTTGCAAGGGGTGGTCTTCCGTGACTCATTCTGATTGATTCTCCAGCAACTCTGGATCAAAGCTCTCGTCGTCGAGCTCTTGCCCAGGGAGAGGAGTGGAGTGGATGTAATCGTGCGCTGCTTGCAATGCCAGCATTAACGATGGGACATCGGTCGAACGCAATGAACCCGAGTCCTTCCATTCCTGCGTTTTGGGATCACGATATCGCCTCGGGGCGATAGTGATGGATCGGAAGTACCGAGTTCCTTCTGGCATTTCAGCCTGGTTTAACCAAACGGCCACTCCCATTCCTCCGGGAAATGGCCCCCACTTACGTTCTGGCTGGCGAGGCGCTGTCGCCTTCTTCGTGCTATTGGCTGCCATGGCAAATGACTCCTGCATGTGAATGAGCCGGTCGAAGACCGTACTACCTCGAAAAAGGCAGTAGCCTGATCGTTACCCATTTGACACAGATGCGCAAGATCACAAAAACACCACCGATGAAGGTTGCAATTCACGGCATCAAGAAACCCCAAAAAGCCTCATTCACAAGAATGAGGCTATTGAGCTCGTGCTCTGGTACATCAAGTGGCTCCTTGGCTGATACCCATACGTTGTGCAACCAGGGACAAGTAGTACGTCATGCATCCGTCTCCGAACGCATCCGTTTCTACTTCGTAGCACTCTCCGCAATTGGTGCATTCAACGTGCAGGGACACGTCATCAAAATCCACGATCTGAAGTTGATGCTGGCAGCTGCGGCACTGGCCGTCTTCCAGGTTCACAAGCATACTTCCTCCTCTCTCCCCTGATGCTTGGCTTGTACTTGAGAAAGCGGTTGTGCGGTAAAGCCGAGGTCGCGTTCAATTCGCAATCCTAACGGGCCGGTATTCTCCTCCAGTTCGTTGAGTGAAAAGTATCCAAGCTCCTGTTCCAGCCCCACGACCCATCCAAAGAAGAGTTTTTCCTCAGGATCGAATTCGATGGCGTACCAGGTCCAAGAACTATCGGGCGTAAAATACTTGGCCCAAACCGTGGGGTCGGGCGTCTTCTCAGCCGCATACAAAGCCGGAATCTGAGCGCGTAGCGTCTCCGGCATGAGGTTGTGTGCCTCGTGCATGGGAACTCCTAAGAACCGTGATGCGAATGAGCAGTGCTCAAACCGTCACGCAAAACGTGACATCGCATAGTGGCCCCATGCCGGCGTGAGTTGCACTTGAACCCGCATCAAAATGGGTTCTGCTAAATCGGTACAGCGCTATAGTTAGGCCATGGAAAGGATGACCTGTGACGGCTGCGGGGCATGTTGCAAGGGAATGCTGATCGTGGAAGCTGATGTGGTGGATCTTCTCCGAGAACCGCGATTGAAAGACGCGGATCCGTTCTATTCCGGCATGTCATCTGAGGAGGTGGTGAACCTCTTTATGGCTGACACGGGTCGAGCGATCATCCTTGCCTGCGGAGCCGAACGGCCTTGCCCTTTTTTGGATACAGGATCCAAATGTACCATTTATCCCACTCGGCCAAATGCGTGTGTGGGCATGCAAGCTGGTGATGAGCAATGCGAGCAGGCACGCATCGAAATAGGACTGGATAAGTTGAAGAAATGATCAGGACTGAGCATACCTACGCTGCGACACCCTACGAACAATGTCTGCTCTATCGTGCTGCGGAGGCTTCTTGGGTGCGAGCGTCGTCATGGAAAATGGCTGACTGGGGTGCCCATCAACGAGGAGTCGCGTGTAGGCATGGTATTTCGGTAACCGCATGAGGTCTTGGGGAGTGGTGTCTCCGCCTAGCTGTTCCGCGAGCAGTTCTGCATCTTTTGCCCCGCACTGAAAGCACACCATCGACCCGACGTTCCCAAAGAGAGCATGAAGGGTTCCATCACTTAACTGTGCCAGGTACTGGTTGGCAACGGTGAGGCCCAGTTTGAACTTGCGTGCTTCACTGAGGATCGTGGCGAACGAATCAGTGGCGAAGTTCTGGAACTCATCGACGTACAGATAGAAGTCTCGACGTGCGTGTTCCGGAACATCAGCACGACTGAGGGCTGCCATTTGGATATGGGTGATGAGCAGGGCGCCCAGGAGAGACGAGGCATCCTCCCCCAGACGGCCCTTGCTGACATTCACCAAGAGCACTTTCCCTTGATCCATGATCTCCCGCATCCTCAGAGCATTCGTCGGCTGGCCGATGATGTTTCTCAGTTGTGGGGAGAGTGTGAACTGTCCGATCTTATTTTGAATGGGGCTGATGGTTTCAGCCTGAAGCTTTGGAGGAATGCGAGTGAACTCCATTTCCCAGAAATCACGAACGCTCGGATCGGTGCAGTGACTGAGTACCGTCTTACGGTACACCGAGTCGATCAGGAACCGCTGCACGGAAAGTAGTGTCGTGTTGGGGCAATCGATCAGGGCAAGTAAAGCATTGCGGAACACATACTCCAACCGTGGACCCCAGAACTCTCCAAAGATTTTCTTAAACGCCATCAAGATACCGGATACAACGAGAGGCTTCTGCTCGGGGCGTGGGCAATCTAGAAGGTTAAACGCAACGGGGTGAAGGGCATCCGCTGCATCAAAAAGGATGGTGTCATTGGTGCGGTGGGTGGGAATGACATGGAGAAGTTCTTCCACCAGGTCGCCATGTGGGTCGATGAGGCAAAGTCCCTTTCCCATTTTGAGATCGGATTCGACGAGATGGCGTAACAGCGTAGTTTTTCCCATGCCAGTCTTTCCCAGGAGCGCCACATGCCGCAAGCGGTCGCTGGGGCGAATGGCGACAGATTTGTGCTGACCACGGAAACACGACTTACCCAGAAGGGCGGCATCGGGCTCTCGGGGGGAGGGCAACTGCAAGGGCGGTTCCATTTCACGCCACTCCACGCCCTGGAATGCCGGTGCATGCACCGATTGGCTAGGTGGGTGCCACAAGGTAGCTACCTCCTCAGCAGAAAGAATAAACCCTCGTTTTCCCATCCAGGTTGTTCCGTGGCGTCGCCGGCGAACCGGCCCGAGGAAGAACTGAGCAAAGGGAAAACGCTGGAATAGGCCGAGCGTGCCGCCAAGAGCACGCAAGGCCTCCTTCGCTTGACCTTTCTTATCCCTCGGGGCTTTCACCTCAAGAAAGAGCCTCGTCTCATACAGTTGTTGCTCGAGTTTCTCCCTGGCTGCAACCCAAGCATCATCTCTATTGTGGAGAAGCTTGGCAGTAACGCTGGCATGATCCGCCTTGGAATAAGGGAAGGCGATGGCGAGAACGCGGGACAGCACACGTTCCACATAGTTATTGGAACACGCCCACTGGACGGCCCGACCAAACCACCGCGGGGTGAAGGCGGCGAAGACCGTTACCGATCGATGATAGATGCGCTCGCACCGATCAAGAACCGCATGGCTCGCCGGTCGAATGAGGATACGGAAACAAGGTTGCAGGCCCCACTTGCACAATTCATTCAGGGTGAGCAAGAGCGATGCCAGGGGGTCGGCCGTTGTCCTGTTGAGGGTATCTTCAAACTCGGAGTACCTCTTGATGGTGAAGAGGTCCGCCGCCAGGTGGGCTTCGGCTGAGAGCACCGTGTCATCGCTCGTGGGATCGCGTGCATCGTCCTCGGTGATTTGACAGTCGGGGTAAGCGGCAAAGAGCTGGCTCTTAAATATCGGCTGAAGCACTTCGGGCATTTCCGCCTGAAGGCGTGTCTCACTCCCTCGACATCCCACGCGGAGCTCAAGCGGCGTTCTCCAGTGACCAACCTGGTGAAGGCTCGACAGCAATTGCTCCATATATTGTGGACTTCGCGTTTGGCCCCTCGGTGTTCGTACCTGGTAGGTGGGCATATCGTCATCCTAGCCAATGCCGCGTCGATCCTGACTACCTGGCTCTGAACCTTTGTCGTCTCACTCTGTTACCTATCGAAGTTGTTTCCCCGCCCGTTGATTCTGCCTGTATCTCGGGCGGGGCTTGCTAAGGCCACGGGGTGCACGGACGTATTCCGGTCCCCTCAGCGAGGGATACTTCCCGAAACGCTCAACATAGCAATGCAACGCCATCGTGCATTGCAGAGTAGAGGCCGTGCGTGCTGACGATGGGGGGAGAGGAGAGTGTGGACGTTGCCGACACTCATCCGGCAGGGACGAGGGCCACGGCAAGGTGGGTAGCGTAGCCGCTTGGCTCTGAATGCGCAGTTGGCAGAACGGCCTTCTTCTGTCCAAGCACTTGGGCTTGCTGCCAATTCTGATCGTTAGACTTGCATGGGTTACAACCAGCAAAGTATCATCACCGCCGATGGCTGACGACATCACACTCAACACCGTGCTGGAACACATGTCTTCCATGGAACAGAGACTCAGTGGCAAAATAACCGTGCTTAACGACAGAGTAACTGAAGTACACACGGGGCTCAGTGGTCAGATTTCTGACTTGGGTTCAGAGATGCGTGCGATGGAGCGTAGACTTCTTACGCAGCTCGATGCTATTGATGAGCGACTGGATGCAATCGAGATCGAAAAGCTCCCCCTGCGAGTCACTCGTCTTGAAAAAGCCCTTCGGGAATAACGACCCCTTGCACATCTGCCTTCACGCAAGCGTGAGTGGCTTTTGTGGGACAAAGTTCGAATTACTAGATTGGAGTGGGTATCGAATCGGTAAGATCAGAGGCACTTGTCTCTCATGATGATCTAGAAAGCACGGTGCCTCTAGCCCCAGTTCATTGCTCAGGAAGGCGGGAAGATAGGTCCCGCTCACTAGGCTTTTCTGCTTGTTGGCGAGTAGTTGATTAGATGTGCGAAGAATGTGATGGAGCCGGTCTTCACTCTTGGTCGTCACAACGAGAACTCGGAATCTCTCCTCGCAGGATTCTGCATAGCGTTCGTAGAGTCGTACCTTTCGTTCCCAGGTATCCGGAACAGCACTTGACCGCACACGCTCCGTCGAGTTGTCGATCTCCACGTAGTACCGGAAATAGGCACCTGAGCTTAGCCGTAGCTGAAAGCCGGCGTCGGGGTGAATCGCATCCTCTCCGCATCGCAAAACACAACGGTGTTCTCGTTCGTACTCCACCAGCGTATGCCCCTGGGCCTGGGATTGAACCATGAAGTGCACGAGGAATTCTGCGAGGTAAAAGGCGTGAGCCTGGCGGCTGACCGATAGCTCGCTGAATGCACGTTTACTGGGCGGCAATGCATCCGGGCCCCGTAGTAATTGGTGGCCTTCGGCATTGAGTAGGTAATAGGCAGGTGACCCCGGGCCTGCGATGGCGTAGCGAAACTGCCGGATGCGCTTCGCCTTCACCAGGGCTAAGAGTCGCTCTCGGACACGACGTTCGTCGGTGAATGGGCAGGCAAAGGAACGACTAAGCTTCAGCAACTGTTGAGCCGTCATCGGGAACCGTTCAAGTGCAGCGAGGATGTCGAGGTCGCGTTCCGTGACAAGCGGTGCCATAGCAATTGGAGGTTGTGTACCTTCACGCTACCATTACGGCGAGCATTCTTCACTTGCATGACTCCAGAGAACTCTCGCTACATCAACGTCGATGAACTCATGCCGCAGATTACACTGACGCAGGTCGCAAGCTATTACGGCATGACTCTTCCCGAACTCAAACGCATCGGAAATGAAACACGCACCGCATGTTTTCTCAACTGCGGCAAAACCTGCGACACAGGCGACCGGGCACTTGCCATTCAAGAAGGGCATCCAGCCAAGCAGTGGCATTGCCATCAATATGAATGCCATCGATCGGGAAACCTGGTGTCTCTCCTGGATCTCGTCAAACCGGGCGAGAACATGAGCGGCAGGCCGCGAGGCGAGCGCTTCAAAGCCATTGCCAAGGACCTCCAGGAGATGGTAGAAGGCCGGGCTACGGAGGAGTCAAGCCTCCCCGCTTCACCGCAAGCTCCACCTGCACCACCGGAACCACCACGCAACATCCCGCTCAAAGATTCGCCCAACGAACGTGCCCGCACGCTCACAACACTCGATGCCAAGTTTGTTATCGATCCCAAGGATATGCCGCCGAAAGTCTCGGCCTACTTCCGTCGCCGCCCGTTTCTCTCTCTTGAGGTGTGCCGGTCTTTCCGCATGGGCTATCTCCCTCGTGACACCGGTGAGGACAAAAGCGGTGGCACGCTGCGTGGCCACATCGTCTATCCCTATCTCGACGAACATGGCGAAGTCCTGTGCTGGTTCGGTCGTGATCCACTCTATGAAGAGAAACAGGCCATCTGGATTGCCGGAGACAAGCAGACAAAAGAGCCAGAGAAGTTTCACTTTGTGAAAGGCTTTCAACGTGGTCTGGAACTTTGGGGGCAAAATCGCTTGAACGATGAGGCAAGTCACGAGTTCATGAGGCAACATGGACTCGTCGTAGTTGAAGGCCCTACCGATGTGATCAATCTCTCAACACTGGATGTTCCCTCTCTTGGACTATGTTCAAATGTCGTAACTGACACTCAAGCTCAACGATTGGCAAATCTTACACGCCAGTACGGGAATGGGATCATCAGCCTCATGCTCGATACAGATGAACCAGGTGAGAGTGGAATGAAGCAGTCACTGCCAAAATTAGCCAGGTATGCGCCGGTGAAATTGGTCTGGTCACGGGATATGTACCAAGGACAATTCAAGGGTAGGCAGCCGGAAGACATCATAAAAGATGAAATCGACTTGTTTAGGTTGGTTTCGGCTACATACTCTCAATAATAGCAATGGGGCTATTCTACGCTGCAATAAAGGACAAGAAGGCGATGGGTTCAGTTGCCTAATTTAGAATGTCTTCCACTCATGCGTTTCCAAAACCTACTGCTTTTCTGACTGTTCGTTGCCATAAGCCGGACTGGTTACCATCATTGTGTGGACTATGCGTTGGTTATGAAAACAAAATCTGGCGCAATGAGGCACTCGCGGACCACATAGTGCAATGGCTACCTGAATTCGCACTTACCCCCAAAGAATGGACCGGGTTAAACAGTGCAAACGCGGTTGAGTTGATTCGGAAAGCTGCGCAGACAGTCTACCAAACGGATAGGTTCAGCAAACGAGGTGAATTTGGCGAGCTGTTTCTTCATGCCGCGATTCGTCAGGTACATGACTCATTGCCGGCTATTTCGAAGATCTATTACAAGTCTGCAGTCAATGACACAGTGAAAGGATTCGATGCCGTCCATGTAGTTGGTCCACCAGGCGACATGGAATTATGGTTGGGGGAGGCCAAGTTCTATGACAATGCGTCAAAGGCAATAAGTGATGTTACTGCAGAGATACAATCTCACTTGTCTACTGATTATCTTCGATCTGAGTTCATACTTATTGCAAATAAGATTGATGATCGATGGCCACATGCACCTGCGCTCAGGCAGTTAATCTCCAAAGAAACTTCACTAGATGTTATTTTTAAGCGCGCATGCATCCCTGTACTTCTGACCTACGATAGCGCGAGCGTAAACAGCTACTCAGAATGCAGCCCTGAGTTCGAATCGTCATTTAACGATGAACTTGTTGGACTGCATGACGCGTTCAAGAAATCGCTCACAAAAAAAACAATTCCCCTGGAAGTACGCGTTCACTTATTTCTCATGCCATTAAATCATAAGCCAACCCTTGTGGCGGCATTAGACAGAAAGCTAAAAGCATGGCAGGGACTTTAAGCGAAGCACAGATCAGGGAGCAACTGCAATCACCCGATAGAGTGAATAAGGAGCCATTTCATTTACTCCGTTCAATATCCGTTATCTTAAATGATGAAGAAACCCAGCAACAAGGACGTGACCTCTTATTACGAGCATTGGAATGGCGTGAGCATTTCGGTGAAATAACACCCATTCTTGATTCCATGGCGCGAGCGTCAGGTTTGTTCCCCTATGCAGATCCTGACTCTATGACTACCCGTGAGCAATTAGCCTACGAGTTTCATAGGCCCTTGAACCTCGGGGATCAGATTGTATTTCATCGCGAGCAGGCTGAAGTCTATAGACGATTACTTGGCGGTGAGAGCGTGATTCTGAGTGCTCCTACAAGCTTTGGTAAGAGCAGAGTGATTGATGCCATAATCGCCACTGGGAAATATTCCAACATAGTGGTGATCGTTCCAACGCTTGCATTGATTGATGAGACGCGAAGGAGACTGTCCAGTTTTTCAGAGACTTACAAGATCATAACTCACCTGTCGCAACCGCCAGCCGCCAAGAACATTTTTGTCTTTACGGCAGAACGAGCAGTGGCCTATGACAAGTTGCCCAAAGTAGATTTTTTTGTGATTGACGAATTTTACAAGATCGGCGCACTGGAGGAGGATGAATCGCGAACGGTTGCACTAAACGAAGCATTTTATCGCTTGCTGAAGGATAAGGGCCAGTTTTATTTACTTGGACCAAACATTCAAAAACTGCCATCGGGACTGGAAGATGCATATCGCTGCGTTTTCTTTGTAACCAGGTTTGCAACTGTGGCAGTTGATACCGTACAGGTCCCAGGCCGCGGGAAGGACATTGAGCGTCTATTAGGTGTTCTTCGGACCGTTAACGAGCCTACATTGGTTTATTGTAGTTCGCCTGCCAAAGTTAACACGGTCGCAAGGGCAATGCTGGAGCAGGGCCTCGGCGTTGAATCGCCCTCAATGAAAGATCCTTCGGAATGGATTGCAAAGAATTACCATCCTGATTGGATTTTGGGATTGGGCCTGCTTCAAGGAATCGGAATACATCATGGAAGGCTGCCAAGGTCATTAGCACAGTTTGTGGTACGAGCATTCAATGAAGAGAGGATCAAATTCTTGATCTGCACTTCCACGTTGATTGAAGGCGTAAACACCAAAGCAAAGAACGTAGCAATTTGGGACAATTCAATTGGGAAGAGACAACTGGACTATTTTACTTTCAATAACATCAAGGGGCGGTCCGGGAGGATGTTCCAGCATTTTGTAGGGAGAGTATACTTATTTGGGAAACAGCCTGAGGAACATTTGCCATTTGTCGACTTTCCACTGTTCACTCAAGATCTAGAAACACCTGAATCTCTGCTAATACAGTTAGATCCAGTTGATCTTTCAGATCGTTCTAAAGAAAGAGTTAAAAAGTACAGTGAACAAAAAGTACTCTCTCTTGAGTTGCTCAGAAAAAATAAGACGATTGACCCAGAATCCCAAGTAAGATTGGCTAGGCACATACAAGCGAATGCTGCTTCGATGTCACCCAGGTTAGCGTGGAGAGGTTTTCCTCGTGAAATAGGCCAGTTGCAGTTCGTGTGTGAGTTGTTATGGGAGTACCTGGTCGACAGTAATAAGAAACAAGGGGTATTCTCAGGCAAGCAGCTTGCATTCAAGATTTGGCAGCTTTTCAAACTGAGAAGTACTACGACAAGGGTGCGCGAAGAACTTAAGCCAGGACAATATGCAGCAAAAACACCCGACGAAGCTGTTGAGAGAGTGCTGCAATTCGAACGCAATTGGGCTGGGTTTGAACTACCACGGCTGTTGTCAGCAGTATCAGCTATTCAACAGGAAGTGCTATCACGCCTAGGATTCCCATACGGGGATTATTCTGCCTTTGCTTCACAGGCCGAATCATTATTCCGTTCACCAGTTGTGGCGGCATTAGATGAGTACGGTATTCCTCTACAGGTTGCTGAGCAGATTCAAAATCAACTACGGACAAGAGATGATTTAGACATTGCTCTTACACAATTGAAGAGTCTGGATGTGCAAAAACTACAGATATCCGAGTTTGCAAAAGAACTGATTGCGGATTCCCAAAATGCACTGTAACTGCTACTAACACAACTTGCTCCGCAGGAGTCAACACGTCCGAGTGGTCCGGACGTGGGAGGAGTGCGGCACGCCACAAGCGGCCATCCTTATGAATCTATCCGATTCCATGGCCGCGAGAGCCCGGCCGAGCCGCCAGTATCCCGAGGTTCCGGAGAGCCACAGTTCCAGAAATTGGGACTAGGTCATAAGTGGATAACTACTGAGGCGTGATTTCCTATCAAGCCACTTAATCCAAGGAAAATTGGAAAACAATCTCTAAGTCACCGAATAAAACCCAGCTGTAATCCGTATTGAGATCGAAACGAATGCTAAAAGGGAGGAAACATCATGTCACAAACAAGTGTTTCATCGGAACAAACGTCGGTGGATAATCAACTTGCACAGGCGTTTGCCGCCGGTCGAAGAGCTGGACTGGCGATAGCAGCTTTAGCAGTCAGTCTGGTTGCATTCCTCAGCCTCCTTGGTGCAGAAAAAGCACTTCTCGCCATTGCTCTCGGCATACTTGCTCGACATGGCGCCAAGCCAGGCTCGGCAGGACGCCGACTTGCTACTGCAGCAATCGGAATTGGTACGGTCTTCTTGATCACCATCACATTCGTACTCATTGTGTTCTGGAAGCAACTTGTGGACCTCGTTCATCACCTCATGCAACTCTCCTAGTGAAGAGAAGAATCATGAGTCATACACATGATGCTGGTCATTGTGACTTTCAGAAGCGCGCAGAACCGCTACTGAGCCAGGCTGGTGGCTATGCGTTCTCCATTGTGGGGAACCACACAGACGCAGAGGACGCTGTTCAAGAATCGCTCTTGAAAGCCTACCGTGCTTTCGATGGCTATGACCGTTGCCGACCGTTCAAGGGCTGGTGGTTTGCGATAATTCGTAACTGCTGCCTTGACCTACTGCAGCAACGACGATCCAGACACCGAACCGTTCTTGTAGATGAGGCACACCAGGTAGCAGTTCGAACTGCCCAATCAGCAGAGACACTGCGAGAAGCACTCGCTCAATTGACTCCACTTCTGCGAGAGATTCTAGAACTGCGGTATTTTGGTGGCTGCTCGTACCAAGATATGGCGGAGTCACTCGAAATTCCGGTTGGAACGGTGATGTCACGCTTGCATGCAGCACGACAAGCTCTGTCGACGATATACAGGAAGGAATAGCCATGCTCCCCATCGACCCTGCTGAACTTTCCGCCTACTTGGATGGTGAACTAACTCCCCAACGGCTCGAAGAAGTACGCGATGCTCTGGCTCGCGATCAGGTACTTCGACAAACATTCGACCAACTCGCCTCGAATGACTCAGCTTGGAAAGCACAAGCTAAGACCGTGATGTTTCAACCCCGAGTACAATTCGCCCGACGGACCTCCTTTGACTGGTATGGGAAGGCCGCCATCATCGTGCTTGGTCTTTTGCTCCTGCGTTTGGCTCTCAAAACCTTCCCCCCACTTTATGCAGTAGGTTTTGAGATAATCCTGCTGGCCGCTGTGATTGGTTGGGGGTTGCAGCGCATCATGCACGCAACCGATTCCGACTGTGGCCGATATGCAAGAATCCAAACTTCTTGATGGTTTACTCACAATCGATTCTCTTTCCTACCGTGGAGTCAATCCCATGTTCAACGTCAGAATCAAGAGTACGGGACCTTCGATACGACAGTCGCATAGGGCAATTGTGGCCACCCTGTTCCTGATCCTGAGCTACTGCCCGTCTGCTGTTCAAGCGGATGAACCGAAAGCGGTCACGACTAAGAGCATCGAAGGATACTGGCTTGGCACACTCAAGTTAGGTGCATTGGATATGAGGCTCGGATACCGGATCAAGCTCAAAGACGACGGCACACTAACCGCAACAGGGGATAGCATCGATCAAGGGACGAAGGATATTCCCATTCAGACGGTCACCTTTGTTGGCAACACTCTCACGCTCAAAATGCCAGATATGCATGCTGTGTATATCGGCAAACTTCAGCCGGATGGAAATACCATTAAGGGGGAATTGGAGAAAGGGACCAAGTTGCCCTTGGACCTCCATCGCCAGAACACGCCGGTTGTCTTAGTGCGTCCGCAGACTCCGGTAAAGCCCTTCCCCTACGTGGAAGAGGAACTCACATTTCCCAGCAAAGCAAATGGTGTGACATTGGCAGGGACATTCACAAAACCAACCGGACCAGGCCCTTTTGCTGCCGTGATCCTGATCTCCGGCTCCGGTCCTCAAGATCGTGATGAATCCGTCATGGGTCATAAGCCCTTTCTCGTTCTGTCCGATCATCTCACTCGCAAGGGAATTGCTGTATTGCGCTACGACGACCGGGGGACTGCAAAATCCAGTGGCGTCTACGAATCGGCAACCACCAAAGACTTTGCAGACGATACTAGGGGTGCTGTTGCCTATCTCAGGGCACGCAAAGACGTTGGCAAGATCGGACTGATTGGACACAGCGAAGGTGGGATCATTGCTCCAATAGTTGCCACGGAAACGTCTGACGTTGCGTTTATCGTACTTCTTGCCGGCTCTGGCATTCCAGGAGACGCGCTGATCATTCGTCAGGGAGAGTTGATCGCCAGGGCTATGGGGGTCAACGATTTGGCAATAGCCAGTCAAAAGACCATCCAACAAAAGCTCTTTGCCATCGTCAAAGACGTGAATGAAGATACGCGAAAAACATCAATCTTCGCTCTGGAGAAGGACTTATCGGAACCAATGAAGACCGCTCTTCGTTCTCAAATGAAGCTGATCACAAGTCCTTGGTACATGTATTTCTTGAGCTACGATCCACGCCCCTCCCTGAGAAAGGTGAAGTGCCCCGTTCTTGCTCTGAATGGCGATAAGGACCTACAGGTGCCTGCCGTGGAGAACCTTTCAGAAATCGAGAAAGCGATCAGAGCAGGAGGAAACAAGGATGTGACCATCAAGGAACTGCCTGGATTGAACCACCTTTTTCAACCAACGAAGACAGGCCTCCTTCAAGAATACGGAAAGATTGAAACGACGTTCGACCCTGCAACACTCGATACGATCAGCGAGTGGATTGCCCGACATGCCGGTGAAAATGAAAAGCCGTAACTGCCTTAATTATTGCTCTGAAATGCCGCACAGTAGTACGGCAACGGAATGATCAATCTGTTGTTCAACAATGATGAACTTGGTGACAGTGGCATTCGTCGGTTGTTACCCCTACTGGCCAGCTTGGCTCCGGTCCGACTTCGGATCGAGAGAGTCAGCAAAAATCAGTTTGTGATTCGTCAGCCCGAAGCCTAAACAGAGTTGAGTGGCAACACCTTTATTCGCAAGTCCGGATTTAGTTGCAAGCACTGTTTGGCTTCTGAAAGAGCAACTGTCATACTCTGAGCGATGAAGTTGTTCGCAATCGTCGTACTCGTGCTTCGTATTGTTGTGGGCATCGATTTGCCTCATCTTTCTCAAAGGAGTGTTGCTGCTTTATCGAGCGGAGAAAAACAGCGGACACAGATAGTAGGTGTGGTACATAGAACTGTCACGGCTTCGGTGGCTACATCTACAGGATGTCACGCCTGTGACCTTGCGTCGAAATTCGTTGCGAACAGCTCCGTCACACTTGCGTTGATTTCTAGTGTTTGCGGAAATGCCAACATTGAACGAATATTGTCAGTGCCATTCCCCGTCAGGGAGCATTGCACCTTCGTGCATCAACTATGGGAGTTAGCTTGGTTCCAAGAGAAGCAGATACACCATCTCCATCTCGATCAACGAGGCATATCAGACAATCATTTGAGACACACAGTGGTGCTGCAACTCTAGAACGCATGATCATTTCTTTATTTCGTCCCTCCTATTTTCATGTCTTCAAAATCGATACCTCCAGACGATCTCCATGCCCATCATAGGAAATCAAGTATCAACTGGTTTGCTGTCTCGGTGGGCCTGATGGGTCTCATCCTGGGATATATTTTTGCGACTCAAATACCGGCTACTCCAGGCATCCCCAATCAAGCCAACCAAGCTCCGGGGACGACGCCCACTCCACTCCCACAGCAACCGAAAGAGCCTGAATCCGTACAGAACTTGCCTCCTATTGATGTGAAGACAGATCACATACGCGGGAATCCGAATGCTTCGGTTGCGGTCATCGAATATTCGGATTTCGAATGTCCGTTTTGCAAACGTCACCATTCAACGATGAAGCAAATCATGGAAACGTATTCCAAGGATGTGCTTTGGATCTACCGTCATTATCCATTGAACTTCCATGCAAATGCCCAAAAAGAAGAGGAAGCTGTCGACTGTGCAGCAGAACAGGGTGGCAACGACGCCTTCTGGAGATTTGCGGATATCATTTTTGACAAGACGACCAGCAATGGAACTGGTTTTCCGTTAACTGAACTACCAGTTGCTGCTAAAGCAATCGGACTGAATGCGGACCAGTTTCAAACTTGCCTTGATAGTGGTAAGTATGCCGACCATGTGAAGACCATGATGGCAGGAGGCACCGCTGCCGGTATCAGTGGCACGCCAGGTAATGTGATCGTGAATCGCAAGACTCAAGAGAACAAACTACTGTCGGGAGCATTGCCCTTTGAGCAATTCAAGACGGTCATTGATGGTTTTTTGAAGTGATCAGGTTTATCAATGCCGCATTCAGCAATCACTGAATGCGGCATTTGAAAATAGAAACAAACCGAAATCGGTTGTAACGGTTATAGTGATCAGGAAGGGCATTTCAGTGAAGTCGCCATTGAGATGGGAGTGATTGTGACAAAGCTGTTTGCAGGCAATAAATGAAATTGTTACAAGTATGTTAGCTGACCTCTAGTATTGGTTCGTTGCAGGAGCTTACGATGACATTTCCGCTGAAGGCAATTGCCACGATGTTGGTAGCTGGAGTTAGCCTTTCTACAGCCGAAGCCAGCGGTGGCTGCAGGAGGAGTTCTCCCTGTACCTCAGGCTCAACGATTGTCTGTTGCGATGACCCATGTGCTCGTGGACCACTAGGACGACTGTTTGGCGGGTCCCGCAGCGGAACGTCGTATTCTCAGATGGGGACGTACGAATATAAGAGTGTCTATGCTAGCGGCGATCTGAAGAATGACCGTGCTGGCGATGCCATCCGCGATTTAGCTGAGAAGTTGTATCCCACTCCTGCTGATGCCAAAGAAGCCGCTATAAAGAATGCACTTTTAGAACTGGGGACCAGTTTGAAGCGGTAAACCAAGGCTTACTTTACAACAACCACCTCCTCAAGATATGTCCCGCTACTCGTTGATTCGGTCACTCGTCCACTAACGGTGACAGTTTGATTGATGGCGAGGATGACTGATGGGTTAGCGAACTTAACGAATAAGTCGTACTTGGCTCCTTCGTGTAAAACCGACAGCCGACCTTTTTTGCCGTCCATATCGATGTAATCAACCTTGGCCGGCCAAGTTACTATCTTCCCCTCCATTTCGCGTTTGTATGGTTCTTCGGTGTGGTCAAGAGTAGTTCTCTTGATCATTGCAATGTGGGCATGGATATCGTTCAGCGGGTAAGGAGGATGGTAGTACCACCATCGAAGCGCCAAGGATATGAAAATCAACAACCCTACAATGAAGGTGAAAATAGTCAGAATGAGTGTTCTGATGACATGAGCTTTTGGACACGTGCCACAGGACGAAATATCTGCACTGGTGGGGATTGCCAGTGCTTGGGCGCACCCAGCTTTGCTGAGTATTGAGCGAATCGTCTGTTGATTAACACGACTCATGTCTTCGGCAGTTTCTCCATATTCTCGCTGGGCTGAAGCGGCACCATGAAGCAACAATGCGTGCGCTTCTTGCCATGTTGGCGAGTCAAGATCGGTGCGGTATTGAAACAGGGCAGTTTCAGTTAGATGCTGTAAACCGAAAGGATTGCGATTCCGCTCTGCGAATTGTGTACAAACAAAGTTTTGGCCAAGCACTTCACGAGCTCGTGCAATTTCATCTGCACTGAGTGCACCGAAATTTACATTGGCGTCATTGTACATCGTATCGGAGGGTCGCCTGATCAGTGGCCTCTCCGCACTGCTGACAAGGGTAGCTCGTTCCGGATTGTTTTGTAGACGACGCATTTCCAGCAGAATGTTGACGCCGATGTTCCCAGCAAGGCCACCATCCTTGAGTAGCATGGTTTCTCTGGCTTCACGAAACACCAAACCCAAATCATTAGCGTTGAGTGTGAGGGCTGGGAACACTAGTGGGAAACAAGATGATGCTGCAACTGCTACCGACAATCTGGCACCTGTACCATCGATGTGCGTTGGTGCTCTGTCAGGATCGTCGATGCGAAATTGAATAATGTCACTTTGTGTGAAAGCAACACGTTCATTTTGAATGGGATCCGTCGCGACTATGGCAAGTTGTGGAAAGTCAGGGCCTTGTATGTCCCCCAATGTGGTCTCGCCAAAGTGCTTTTGATAGGCAGCTTCCAGCCGTGCGGTTCTGGACAATTTCCTGTTACGCCAACGAAAGAAGAGACGGGAGCGTATCCAAGGAACTAGCACGGTATCGCGGACGTTGGTCCGAGTGAATCGAACAAGAGTACTTGCCACCTCAATAAATCCCTCGTGGGATTCAACGGCTCGACGCCAATACTTTCCAAAATGTGCCGAAGTGATGCTCCCCCCCGATACAGAGACTATGGTTTTGACGTTGGGCAGTCTGCCGGTGTTGGCAAGGTGCACAAAAACGCCAAGATGGTAGAGAGTGGCTCGAATGCCCCCACCCGAAAGGGACAGGTCAAGACCAAGAGGGGGAGCCTGAACAGGAGGAGCGGGAAGTTGATTCGGCTGATGAAGAATATTGTCATTCAGGTTCATTTTTCAGTACCAAAAATGTCGGTGAAAATGTGGCACATTCCTCAATTGGTCAGATCTTATGATATGGTCGAGCGACAAAGAGAGAACTGATACAGCGGTGTGCTGCTTCGCAGAGTGGCCGCGTCCGGGTGGTCCGGACGCGGGAGGAGTGCGGCACGCCACGAGCGGCCTTCCTTTTGATGATCATCATGCAGGAAAGGCCGCGAGAGCCCGGCCGAGCCGCCAGTATCCCCGAGGTGATCGAGGGGTGGCGTGTGGAGGACGGGCTCTCGCGGGCGAATAGCGCCGCGAGTGGCGTGCCCTCATAGGGCGGTGTACCGCTTGCGGAAGCGGTTCCGTGCTGGCCTCCTGGCCGCCGGAACTCCCGCCAGCCCTCCAGCTGGCGGTGGCGAGACGATGAGGTACCAGGTGGCACAACCCCAACGACTACAGCACCCGCATCATTGGTACCTCTGTCACGCGGCAAAGCTCATCTTTGCAGCGTTGAACTGAAGCTCAATCCTCCCTGTGGGGCCGTGCCTGTTTTTCCGTAGGTAGACATCAGTCAGTGTTGGATTATCACAGTCTTCGTCATACATGCTCTGACGGTAGAGCATGAGTACGCTATCCGCGTCCTGCTCAATGGAACCCGATTCACGCAAATCAGACAACACTGGAATCGGCGGCGACCGCTGCTCAACAGTTCGTGACAATTGGGATAGAGCGATGATGGGAGCTTGCAGTTCACGGGCCAAGTTCTTCAGTTGTCTACTGATGTGGCTTACTTGCTGTGTACGATTCTCGCCAGCAGCTTTGTCGGTGACTTCGATGAGTTGCAAGTAGTCAATGATGAGCAAGTCCAGGCCGTGTTCCATTTGAAGGCGACGCGCCTTGCTTCGCAAGTTTTGGAGAGTGGTATCTGCATCGTCATCGATATAGATTGGATGTTTCTTGAGTTGATCAAAGAGCGTCCCCATTCTTTCAAAGTCTTGTTGGGTCAGTTCTCCCTTCTTGAGCTTCCATGTCTGTACGCCCAAGTACCCGGCGATCACGCGATCCATGATCTCCTGCTTGCTCATCTCCAAGGAGAAGATGGCGACATTCATCTGCTGGCTGCTTGCTACATGACGTGCAATATCGAGTGCGAATGCCGACTTCCCCATGCTCGGACGTGCGGCGACAATCATAAGGTGGCCGGCTGGAAGTCCGGTCAGCATATCATCAAGCCGCTGGAACCCGGTCGTTAACCCAAAAAGTGCAGTCTTGTCTTTGGCGTTGAAGACATGGGTATAGCGTTCATAGCTTTCGGCCCCCACCTCGGCGATGTGCTGGGGCTTATCGACGGAGCTATGCCGTGAGGTTTGGAGGAGCAGATTTTCTGCCATGCCCAGAGCGTCTTCACCGCTCACACCTTCGTCTTTCCCCAAGGCCTGAATGCGTTCCCCCACATTCAGGAGTTTGCGGTGCAGGGCTTTGTCACGGATGATGCCTGCATATTCGGTGGCATGGCTGCTTGTTGGGACGCTGTTGCTCAGAGTAGCCAAGTACGCTGAACCTCCAATCGCTTCAAGTGCTGGGTCACCTCGTAAAGCATCAGCGACGGTGACGAAGTCAATCTTCCGGTGAGACTCATGTAAGGTGCAGAGTGTTGCGTAGATGCGACGATGAATGGGATCATAGAAGTCATCTGCCGTGACGAGCGTGATGACATCAAGTAAACGCTCCGGGTCAATGAACAGTGCTCCTAAAAGGGACTGTTCAGCATCCGAATTGTGCGGCTGACCTGCAAGGAAACGAGTGTGTGCTGCCCGTGATGTCGTAGAGCCAGGTACCATCGGACAATTATTCGGGGAAGGCAGTCAAGGCTTGGCTCCTAGAGCCAAGTTAAAGGGGTGCCCGACGTCGGGCAATCAATCCAAGTCGTCTTTCAGACGTTCTTGTAATTCTTTGCTGTGGCTGATCTTGCGGATTGCTTCCCAGAACGCTTTGGCACCACCCCTCTTCTTCCACTGTTGCGAGGATAGGCTGGTGCTGATCGACATGATGGGAGAACCATCAATGCGAATGGATGCTGAGTAATTCCTGGGTCTGCCCGCACCTTGTATAGGTGCTTCCAATTTCTCTTGCTTCGTCTCCTCCTTGGCGAGTTCACGAGCTGCGGAAACGGTCAGATTCCCGTATCGCTCGAATGCACTGCGTTGTTCTTCGGGTGGTCGATTGGCAATCAAATAGATGATTTCATCTGCAGGACGACGATCAGAATTGAGAATGTCTTGCGACACTTTCTCGTCTAGTGTTGAAACCACCTTCAATCGTTGGGCTTCCGTGCGGCTCACTTCAAAGTAGGCAGCAACTTCGCCATCTTTCGGTTCGCCTAGCTGGTATTCATCACGCCAAATCAAGTACTGATGCACCTTATCAAGGATGGTGTAGGCCTGGCTGTGCATGATCTTGATTGCTGCACGTTGCAAGGCACGACGAACGTAGTCGGCAGTGTCTTCTCCTTGCTTGGGAAGCAATAACTCCACTTTCAATTGTGTAAGACGGCTCTTGGGTTGAGCGAAGAAGAGACGATGTCCGGAGAGGATGACGAGCAGTTGTTCTTCGGTGAACGCTTCCGGCCATCGTTTGCGATCAGCTTCGGTAATAACTCTGGCAACAATGGGTTCTTGCTGTCCATGGGCATCTAGGCTCTTGGCAAGTTCTTCAAGTCCACGGTCTACCAGCCTCCCGCGTTGCGGGTTGGGAGCCAGTAGAGTTGGATCATACAGAGCGACACGGGGCTGGCCTGTCGTCTCAAAAGCCACACGTCCAGACTCCTGGAGTTTTTGCGGCATGGCCTGTTGCAAGATGTTTCCGGTGAAGGAGAGGGAGCGTGCTTCGGGAACTGGGCCGGTAATCACTTCAGCCGCAGTTTGTTCCTTACGCTCAAGCGACTGCTTCCGTCGCCTTGCTGCGAGACTGAGGGTTCCTGACTGTGCCATAGGAAAGGGGAGAAGTGATACGGAGTTTGATTTCATTTAAGAGGCTGTTGAAACGTCGACGGGCCGTCCAATGTAGATACCGGAGGTCCGCACTACTGCGGGCCTCTTCCACGGTCGTGGCGGAGCGATACATCAACGTCTTAAAAAACTTGATGCCATGCTTCTGGAAAGCAGCATCGTACTCGTCGTAAATGAGTCGTTCCTTAGCGGAGAGTGGCTGCTTGTGTCCATTACTGGGTGTTGCTGCCAGTGCGAGTGCCCCAAGAATCTTCAGGTTCGGATTCACTGCCTTGGCTTCGGTGATAATTCGCAGCACGGTCGGCAGACGCTCGACACAATCTGCGGTGAGTTCTACGGGTAGCACCACATGCTCTGCCGCGATGAGGCCAAGTTCCACAATGTTGTCGAACTGGTTTGGTACATCCATGAGAATGTAATCGAGGTCGGGGCCAATGAGCGAGAGACTGTCGGCGAGTTTCGATGAATGTTCAGGGAAGTACCGGAAGAACCGTTGTTCGTCGGGAGGGCACGGCGTCACGGCGAGTCCTTCGATGCCAGTGGCAATGATGGGCGGGGGAGTGAGGAGGTCACTCTCCAGGAACGACTTCAAGTTGTCTTGGACACCGAGAAGTTTTTTTCCGACGAAATCACGTGAAGTCCCGCACTCGGGATCAAGGTCGATCACAAGCACCTGGTCGCCATGACGAGCGAGGGAGAGTGCGAGGAGGATAGTCGTCGTGGATTTTCCAACTCCGCCTTTGCCATACCAGAAGGCGAGTCGCACAGGGCCGGTGCGTGGTGTCGTGCCAGGCATCGGTGGTCACAGTACCTCGCCTGATGGCACTGCGCCAAGAGTGAACATGAATCGCTGTAAGCGGCAGTCGTCCCTCTGCCTATTTCATCCGTTTCTCCAATAACGACGGTAGTACATGACTAGAGTAAACAGTTCTCTAACCGTTGTTAGAAACGTAGACCGGTCTTATGAATATGCGGCAAAACGCTCGTTGACTCCTTATGCCATGAGTTCATGAGCGCTCGTAGGCATAGAGCATGAGAAAGTAGCATCTTGAAGCCAAAGTACACTGAAGGAGTGTATCGCCACACCCACCATAGGTGTGCACTTACATGTATCGCCACACCCACCAAATAACGGGCATCTGGTGTATCGGCAGACCCACCAAAAGTCGTATCGCAACACCCACGAAAAATGACGGATTACCTGTATCGCCACGCCCACTAGTTTTCACTTGTGGAACAGAGTCCCGTAGAGCTCTGACGAGAATTGATTAGGCTCCACTTTACTATGTACAGCCAGTCGTTCTTCTTTCTGAAGTGCGACGTACCAGTCGGGAGCCGGATGATCATTCTGAAGTCGATTCACATACGCCGCCACCTCACTTTTCTTGAAAGACTTAGGTTGATGTTCCTTCTGAGCAAGGATGATCGCGATGTGCTTCTGCATCTTATCGCGTCCGTGTTCAGACACGAGTCGCCGGAAGGTAAGTGCGTTCATCGGTTGCATATTCTCATCCGTCAGTTCTATGCACTGAGCATAGAGAGCATCTGCATCAAGGCTCGTGGTGAGTGTCGTCGCCTCCTTAGCTTGCTTCGTGCGGAGAGCCGGACCTCTGCTCCAGCGTAGAAGGAGTTGGCCAGCATGCGGGCCGGATGCAGCTTTCTGAAAATACCCATTGAATGATGCCGAAGGCCGGATGAGCCCGAGGTCTTCAGCCTCAGCAAGCATTCTCTTCAACTTCTGAAGTCGGAGTCTTCCAAGCTGGGCATCGTCGCGGTACCCGATTTGATGGATGGCGAATGCATCGGCTTGGTAAATGGATGAGTTGAGTTGGTTCCAACCATCGCGATTGGCAATCAAGTAGAAGCGGCGAAGGACAGGAGACAGTGTTCGGTACAGTTCGAAGTCGAAGGATAGGAAGGCCGACTTACCAATCATGTTCAGGAACGTTGGATCCCATTGCAAACTGATAGGCCGGCGTGACTGGGTGAAACGGGAAAGTGCGGCCAAGTTGTAGAATCCGAAGTTCACGATGTCGTAGCTTTTCGTCTGCACATTCCAAAGTGCTGTATTCGTGTATTTCACATACGAGAACCTAAATAAACGGCTTCGTACCCGCAGATAGTCCTTTTGGCAGGTAACGGGCAACTGCAACTGCCGAGCCAGAAAATCGATTGTGACATGGAGTTGCCCATCAGATGGCAACTCGGGTTGTTTCTTTAAGTAGGTGTAGAGTCCTAGAAACATATCGAAGTCTTTGGGGGCCAGCCCAAAGGGTGCCGTAATAATCTGCGTTCCATTCTTACGGTTTCCATGAATGTCGGTGTAAGGGAATTGACGAGGATAATTGAGGTTGTGACCAACCTCCAGATCAGCGAGAGCTTCGTCGTTTTTCAAGAACACGAAGCCCGGATGCTCCTGCAGTTTCATCGCGTTGAATTCTAAGGGGCAAAATGCCGCTTTGATGAAATCCAATCCTGCATACGCCATTCGGGGAGGCCGTTGCTTAGGTACGTTCTGTTCCATGTAGGCAAGAACAATACGTGGGCGACCCCATTGATTCCAGTGCGATGGGCAAGTTGTGTGTTCAGAAAACACTCTGAATGCCAAATCAGCTGTTAAGAAGCCAAGTACGACGATTTCATCACTACGCACTTTGTCAGTCCCATCAGCGTCTAGTCATTTGGACTCGCATGGATGGAAGCAAGAGAGGGTTTTCGTATCCATTATCCAAGTCCGATGTGCTGAAATCCATACTAAGCTTGGCGAACCGTTTTCTCGGGGCTATGTCATTCTTACATATCGCCCCTGAGCAGGAACTATGCAAACTCTCGAAGTGTATGTGGAGCAACTTGATGTTGCCGCCACGTTGTTGAACTCAAGCGACACAACCTCGTATCGGCTCGCGTTGATCCTCACGGACAACATTGTGGAACTCCTTTGCCACAATGCCTGTGTGCATTTGTTTTCAAAATACAACAATTTTGATTTTGACACCCTAGCGCCAGTAGACCGGTCAAAGAAGGAGGCAGCTCTTGGCCAGAAGCTTGGCCCAAAGATTGAGTTACATAAGCATCGAGGCGTTATCACCGAAGATCAAGCATCCTACTGCCATGCCGCGCACGCCATTAGAAATGAGTCGTATCATACCGGAGTGATGCAGGGGGAAGTGTTGCTCCCTATTGCATTTGAATATCATTCCATTGCACTTGCTCTCTTTGAGCGATTCTTTCAGCGGTCAGTCACCATTCAATGGGGGAAGAAGCATGCCTGCCTGGATAAGCATATGGCTGGGACTGCTGGATTGTTTCCCGGCTCTCCAGAGTACATTCAAGCTATTTCTACTTCGCTAACGTCATGCAGGAGGCCGCTTGGTGTTCGATTGCAGGATGCGTTATCTAAGGCGATCACGGATAGGCTTGACGATATGCTGGAAACCATCGAGTACATCGCATCAGGTCAGAATCCGAAGAAAACTCTGGATCAGGAAATCTACAATATCCAATACTGGAATGAATTCGGCAAAATCTGCCCCGAAGAAGGGTTCACTCTCAATTCTCCAGAACATCTTCTGTTCCAAAATAAGATGGCACAGTTCCATGCAGAATTCAGAGTCAAAGTGTCTCTCAAGACCATTCAGAGTTGGCGGAAGCGGGCGAGTCTCCTAACTGCGGAAAAAAGCCTCGGCAAGGCATTAGGCAAGTACATGGATTTGATTCGTGACTTCCGAGGTTTCGAACAGTTCACGTCTCAGTCTTGCTCATCGTTCGATATGGCCGTTGAAATGCAAATGGGTAGATGACCCTAGTACGAATTGAGAAAGCAGGCTCACACACCAGACCCATGACGTGTGGTCAGCGCGCCTTTAGCAATCTTAGACCGTTGGCTATCACGAGAAGTGAAGCACCGGTATCTGCCGCGATGGCCAGCCACAGTGATGCAAATCCTACAAGCGTGAGAATGACAAAGATTGCCTTCACCGCGAGTGCGAAGACAATGTTCTGTTTGATGATGGCCAGTGAACGACGCGAGTGACGAATGAGCCAGGGGAGTCGTGACAGGTCATCGGTCATGAAGGCCACGTCCGCAGTCTCGATTGCAGCGTCGCTGCCGATACCTCCCATGGCGATGCCGATCGTTGCTCGGGCGAGTGATGGTGCATCATTGATCCCATCGCCCACCATGGCAACTTGATGATATTCTTTTACCAGTTCATCCAACGCAGTGACTTTATCCGCAGGCAGTAGTTCACTGCGGAAACCATCCAGCGGCAATGCCGAGGCAATGCGTTCCGCTGTCGTTTGATTGTCACCAGTGAGCATCACTAGATGTCGAATCCCTAATTGTTTCAGCTCCTGAAGTGCAGCTGGAGTCGAGGACCGAACACGGTCGGCAAGAACAATGAAGCCGCAAACATGGGCATTATTGCCAATAATCACTACCGATTGCCCTTCGGCCGAGATCTCTAGGAGCTTTGCATGCACTGCAGGCGTTTCTTCTTTTCGATCTTCCAAATAGCGATGTGATCCTATCCAAAATTGTTTGCCAGCATAAAAGCCGGTTGCTCCTTTGCCGGGGATGGCTTGGACTTGATCCGCCGGCACGATGGAAACATTCAATGTTCGGGCGTATGCCACAATGGCCTTGGCCAAGGGGTGCGTGCTATGTGCTTCCATCGCAGCTGCACGTTCTAGAAGTTCCGTTTCAGTGTGACTGTCGAATGGAACGACGCGAACGACTTGGGGCGTGCCTTCCGTAATCGTTCCCGTCTTATCCATGGCAACCGCTTGAAGGTGTGCTGGTGCTTCGACGAACTGTCCTCCCTTGATCAAAATGCCGTGGCGTGCTGCTGCGGCTAATGCGGCAACGATAGTCACGGGAGTCGAGATTACTAATGCACACGGGCAAGCAATCACGAGTAGAACCAATGCACGGTAGAGCCATGAGGCAAAGTCACCTCCAAACAGGAGGGGTCCTCCAAGTAGTAGGAGAACTGAGAGAAGAATGACGCAGGGTGTGTAGTATCGTGCAAAGGTTTCAACCCATTGTTCTGAAGGGGCTCGCTTGGTCTGGGCGTCGCCGACAAGACGGATGATATGGGCTAAAGCAGTATCGCCTGATCCCTTGGTACACTCCACCTTCAGCGTTCCTGAACCATTCACCGTACCCGCATAGACGGTGTCTCCTACCTTTTTCGGAACTGGAACACTCTCGCCCGTGAGAGGGGATTGATCAACTTCACTCTCTCCATTCTTAATTACTCCATCGAGCGGAAAGCGTTGACCAGGTCGAACGAGGAAAAGATTGCCGACGGAGACTTGGTCTGGTTGCACAGTAGTCTCCTTGCCATCGGCTGATAGAAGCGTGACCGTAGGTGCGGCAATATCAAGTAAACGTGCGACGGCGTTGCGAGCTCGAGCAATGCTCCAGGCTTCTAATGCCAGCGAAAGCATGAAGAGAAAAGCGACGGTTGCACCTTCCAGCCACTCACCGATAGCAATCGCTCCAAGTACGGCGATGACCATGAGGAGATTCATGTCAGGTCGAATACGCCGAAGCGCGAGCCAAGCCTTGGGTAAAAAGCTCCACACACCCACAACAATGGATAAGGCGTAGAGGATGCGAGCCATAACCGGCACTGGCACAGTGGCTTCAAGGCCTTCCGCAAAGACAGATCGCAAACCTCCGCCTTGAACAAGATGAAAAGCCAGGCCCATCAATGCCAGCACACCGCAGGCAATGGTCAGATAAGTGATCTTGCGACGGTGCTCATCATGATTTGATGGTTTCGCCGAAAATGAGGGACTCGATACCTCTTGTGCCTTCATGCCAATCCGGGTGATTGCAGCAATAATGGCTGCTGAGTCGACAGGCTTGCCATCATTCCGGTTGACGGTCATTTGTTGATTGAGCAAATCAAAGCTGAGATGCTGTTGTCCACCGACAAGCGGGCCGACTTCCGCATTGAGGAGAGTGATCTCCTCGGCACAGTCGAGGCCTTGCACTTGAAAACGAGCCGAGTTGGTTGCGGGGGTACTCATGTTGCTAGTTCACCTCAAGGGACGAGCTATCGTCAATCACTATGTCCATGTCATTTAGCGTCCGGGCGGTAGTCTGCTTGAATGACCTTGTTAGGTCTCATGGCTTTTAGTCGAGACTCCAGCGATTGAGCTTTGGTGTTATTCCCGACCTTACGCAGCAGCACGGCGTAGCCCTCAAGACATTGGGCAATGCAGGAATCATTCGGATCTGCAGTCTTCTCTACGATGGCTAACGCGCGCTGAAACAGAGCTTCTGCATCATCGTACCTGCCTTTTGCTGTTCGGATCCTCGCCAGCTTTTCATAACAATCGGCTGTTAGTGGATTCTCTTCGCCGACACGTTTGCGATAGATAGCCATCGCTTGTCGGATGAAGGGCTCGGCTTCGTCGTAGTGACCGATCTGGAGTTCGAGCCACCCTAAGTTGTTGAGACTTCCTGCATAGATCAAATGATCTTCGCCGAGATGGAGTTTGTAGGTTGAACGGATGCTTTCCAGGATGGGGCGTGCCTTATCCCAATCGCCCTTCTGAACATAAAACCCGCCCAGATCATTCAGTGTGTTAATCGTCGTAGGATGTTCAGCACCGTGTAACACGGTGTGTACCTCTAAAGCGGTCTTGATGGCACTTTCTGCTTGATCATAGCGGTCTGTCCATAGATAGAGGCGTCCGAGCAGCTTGGTTACCCAAGCAAAGTTATCGTTATTCTCGCCGCGGTGTTGCCTGATGATTGACTGAGCTTCCAGCAGAAGTGCTTCAGCATCCTTAAAGTCTCTTCGGTTTAAGGCTAAGGACCCAAGTCGTGCCTTTTTTTCCGAGACCTGCAGGGCATCTTGGTCTTGCTGATGTGATGTACTGGGTTGATTCTCTGGAACTTGCTGCAATTGGTGGGCGTCATACCAAAGGTAAAGGGACAAGCATGCCAACAAAATGCAGCACGCGAGCAAAAGACGATTCCTTGTCATGACCGGCTCCTTGCGTTTTTGTTCCATCTCATCTCAAGTCATTAGCGGGGATGGATCTACCTCACGTCCAAGAAAGGTAAAGGATTCACTTTACGGCTGGCGGTTTAGTCCCTTCCGGCTCCTCCAGTTTTCGATTCACCACTCGTGGCCATTCATCTTCGAGTGTCAGCCCCGAAAGTGCACTTGCTGCTTTCCATGCGTCTCCCAATGCGCGTATCTGCTCAAGATTGGCTTGCGATAACGTACGCTGGGCATCCAGCACGCGTAGGTAATCAAAGGCCCCGTTCTTATAGCCTAGCTCTACGATGCGGTAAGATTCTTTGGCTCGCGGGAGAATGCCGGTCCTGTATCGTTCTGCTTTCTGCCGCGCTGCAGCGAACTCTCGAAAGGCAGTGGAAGCGCGATCAACCAGGTCATTTTCCACACGTTCGACTTCCAATTGAGCACTCCCAACAGCCGCAGTAGCCGATGCAATCCGACCTTGGTTGCGGTTCCAAACGGGAAGGGGGACGCTCAAGTTAACAGTCCAGTCATTGGAACGATTTTGGTTTTGCCGCACATACCCCGCACCTACAGTGATATTGGGATAAGGCTCGACCTTTTCGCGTTCCAGTTGCAGTTGCGACTTCGTGATCCCGGCAAGAGCCGCATGACGTTCGGGATGATGCTCCACGACGAATCGGACAAGCGGTTCAAGCTCATAGACAGGCAACGGCAAGTCAAGTGAACCGGTTATGGTCGGCAACGGCAGGTTGGCATCTCCTACTGTTGCAGCAAGTCGTCGGTAAGCAGCGGGAAGTTCCTTTTGAGCAGAAGTAAGTTCGGTATCCAATCGCTCTTTTTCTACTTCAAACTGAATGACGTCCAGTCGCGAAGCTTCTGCTCCTCGTAACTGCTTATTCGCAGTCTCGACAGAGGCGGCAGCAATGGCAACCAACTGTCGCAGGATGACGATGCGCTCTTGGAGTACTAGCACCTCAAAGTATGCTGCCCGGATTCGCGATAGCAATTCGTATCGCTGTTGCGTCAGCATGAGAGTGGTTTGATCAACCTCCTTCATTGCCGCCGCTTGGCTCAGACGGAGTTTCCCGTATGTCACAATTTCTTGTGAAACGAGGGGAAGTGTATTCACGCCTTGCGGCCCTGTGCGATCTCCCAACTCGTCAAAATTGAAGCTCATACTCGGATTGGGATAGAGTCCAGCTTGCAGGGCTCTTCCCTGTGCTGCATCAATTGCCAAGGTGGCTTGAGATAGCCGAGGGTTCCTGGCCATTCCCAGAGTGATTAAGGCATCGAGTGTATACCCCGATGGCGAGACAGGAGCTTCGATTGTTGAATTGGCCTGTGGACGAGTGTTTGGCGGTTGCGCAGACACCATCGACACTGGAACGAAAATGACAAAAAGAGCAGTCGTTGATAACTGCCTACGCCAAAAAGCCGTGCTAAACATCTTCAGTACTCCTTCCGTGGAGTCATGGGTGCACTTCCGAGTGACCTCGGTGTAACGAGTTACAGACGGTAGCAAGTTGGCTGTTGCTTCTCGGTTCATGTCTTTGTCGCTACGTCAGGGGTTAGCAGATAAGGGAGTGTGGCAGAACTGGTCATGAGCCAATCCTGCCACTGACTTCCATTAGTGGTCATGATCATGCTTGGCTTTGAAGTCGCCGGAATAGGGTTTGTTTCCCACTTTCCCACTAACAGTTCCTTCAAAGTCCTGATGCTTGCCAAAGAGGTCGTGTTTCCCGGCGAAGCGAGAACTGGAACCCTGAGGGTCATCCTTTTCGGGGGCAGCTGGAACCTTGAGGGTGACAGGTGGCTTGCCTTTAATGGTCAGAACAATTTCTTTTGCTGCAATGGGCTTCGCTTTTTTGGCGGACCCATCCAAGATGTAAATGACCGCAGTCTTGTTTTTGTGATCAAAGGTCACTTCCACGTGGTATTCTTCTTCACCCCATTCTGCTAGAGCCCCTTTATGGGGACCTGTAGCCGGGTGCTCATGCTTGTCCTGGGCACTGGCGTATCCAGTGCCAATCAGACTTGCGAAGGCCAGTGCGAGTAGTGAACCAAACAACTTGCTCATCGTCATCTCCTGTTCCGACGGGGATGAGTCCCCACACCTCACGGATTGAAGGGGCCGTGATTTCCCCCCTACACTCGGGCCTACGGGTGCCCGCTTGTTTCGTTGGAGTCATCTTCCAGTTCATCCGCCTTGCTGAGTGAGCGCACCAGTCGCTCAGCATCTGCTCCGGTGAAACGCCAGAAAAGACCGGGATGAATCAGGAACTCGCAGAAAGTAGAAGTAATCAGACCGCCAAGGATAACTGTGGCCACCGGATAGAGGATTTCGCGCCCTGGTTCTTGGCCAGCAATGACCAACGGCACAAGGCCAATGCCTGCTGTCAGGGCAGTCATCAACACGGGCGCCAGCCGCTCCAAACTACCACGCATGACTAGGTGTTCGGAGAACTTCTCTCCCTCGTGCTGCATCAGATGGAAGTAGTGGGTCACCAAGAGAATGCCGTTGCGTACGGCGATGCCACCGAGTGATATGAAGCCCACTAAGCTGGCTACCGTTAGTGTTTGTTTCGTGATGACAAGAGCCAAGACACCGCCGATAAACGCTGTCGGGATGGCATTGAGAATCTGTAATGCAACACGGGTTGAGGGGTAAAGCATGTACAGCACGACGAAAATGCCAACTACCGAAGCTCCGGCTAAGGCAAAGATCAACGTGGTGGCCCGTCGCTGACTTTCAAACTGGCCCCCATACTCGACAAAGTATCCTTCAGGCATGGGTACTTGGTCACGAATACGTGTCTGAATGTCATTCACCACGCTCGCCAGATCGCGACCGAGTGCATTGCAGCGAATAACAATACGACGACGAACATTGTCCCGTTTTACTTGGTTGGCTCCTGAACCGGTTCCAATGTCTGCAAGTTCTCCCAGCATGACCTGGCCTTTGCCATCAGGTAGATCAATCCGAAGTCGCTCAAGATTGGCGTAATCGGTTCGGTACTGTTCTTCGAGTCGAACAAGGAGATCAAACCGACGTTGACCTTCCAGTACTTGTGAAACGACTTCGCCTTGCAATGCCGTCTCCACAAACTTCGCTACGTACGCTCGATCCAGCCCATAGAACGAAAGCATTTGTGGTTTCACACGAATGTGGAGTTCATCCACTTTTCGAAGTGGCTCGATGACAGGCGGGGTAATACCAGGAATGCTGCCCGTTACCGACTTGATGCGATTGGCTAGAACCTCGAGAGTGTCGAGATCATCCCCATAAATCTTGATGGCTATTTGAGCTGTAACACCCGAAAGCATGTGGCTGATCAGGTGTGCCAAAGGCTGCTCTACTTCGACATCAACTCCTGGAACTTCCTCTTTTAGTTGCGTCAGGAGTTCCTTAATGACCTCATCCCGATGCCGGCCTGCATCTGGATTCACATTTACCAGATATTCACTGACATTGGGTGGCTCAGCATGTTCATCCAACTCAGCTCGGCCTGATCGTCGGACAAAACTCAGCAATTCGCCCTTCGGGTTGGTTTTCGACTTCTGAAGCGACCGCAATTTGGCATCCACAATTGAGGCGGTTTCGTTTGTGGCATCAAGGGAAGCACCTGACGGCAATGTAATGCCAATCTGCACCGTGCCTTCGTCGAAGGCCGGTAAGAAGTTCGCTCCTTGCTGCATGAGTAACCAGGCGGCGAGTGCAACGCCAATCCACGTTAAGGCCAACAAGGTGCCCGCGAAATTCATACTGAACCGCACGAGATACCCTGCCGCCCATTTAAGAACTCGCAGGAGAGGTCCATCACCATGGCCGGCTGCGGCTTTTGAATGTGCCAAGAGGTAGTACGAAAGCACGGGGGTGACTGTGAGTGACACCAGAAGCGAAGCAAGAATGGAAACGATGTAAGCAATACCAAGCGGCGTGAACAGTCGCCCCTCAATGCCTGACAGTGCGAAGAGCGGCAAAAACACCAGAATGACAGTGGCTGTGCCAAAGACGATCGCTGACCGAACCTCCATGCTTGCTTCAAGGACCACACGGAGCGGAGACCGAGGATTCGGCATATGCGAATTCTCGCGCAATCGGCGGAAGATGTTCTCGACATCCACAATGGCATCATCGACGAGTTCACCTAGGGCGACTGCAATTCCTCCCAGCGTCATGACGTTAATCGAAAGGGGAGTGCCCGTGATCCAGCTGACGAATCGAAAGACGAGTACGGTCATGACCAGCGAAAGAGGAATGGCCGTTAGAGAAATGAATGTCGTTCGAAAATTCATCAAGAACAGGAACAGAATGATCAGAACAAGCACTGCTCCGATGACCAACGCTTCGCCCACGTTATAGATGCCACGATCAATAAAGCCGCGTAGCTGATACAAACCGGTATCTATGCCAACGTCGATGGGCAGCGAAGGGTCCGTTTCTCGAAGCGCAACAATCAGCCGGTCAGACAAGTCCCTGGTATCGACGTTAGGCTGCTTCGTGATTGTCATGACGACGCCGGGCAATCCATTGACACTGGCATCGCCACGTTTGAGTTGCGGACCTTCGGTGACACGAGCCACCTGATCGAGCAGAATGGTACGATGAGGCGTGATCTTTACCGGAATCTGTTTGATGTGGTCCATCACTTTTTCTGGAGAAGGGCCTAGACGAGCAATCACTCGAATGGAGTTCTCCGTTCCCCCTCGGGTGGCAAACCCTCCCGAGGCATTCAGGTTGTTGTCCCTGAGAGATTTTTCTACCTCCTGCAGCGAAACGCCATATTCCTGAAGTGCGGTGGGATCAGCCAACACTTGATATTGTTTACGACCCCCTCCCATAACCACTACTTGTGCTACTCCAGTGGTTTTGAGAAGCCGTGGACGAATAACCCAATCGGCCAACGTTCTCAGTTCCAGATTCTGTTTCACTACTGATCGAAAGACAGCGTTTCCTGAGCGATCTTCAGCAGTGATATGAACTTGCCTATCCGCATCCGGTGCGGAGGTTGGTGAAGACCAGGTCGCCTTTACCGGTTTGACTTCCTGCCACGTTGCTTCCGACGACCGGTCAGGAATACGCCAAACTTTAATGACGGGTTGCGGATCAGTGAGTTCGCTCAGACGTTCTACCCAGAGACCGGTATCGCCAATCATCGCCAGTTCACCGCCACCTGGCCCAGGGCGTCGGTACAGACCGACAAGCATGATCTGTCCCATGATCGATGAGATTGGTGCCATCTGCGGACTCACACCGCTTGGAAGCAAACCGGATAATGTGCTGAGCCTTTCCTGCACGGTTTGGCGTGCGACGCGGATGTCTACTTCCCATCCAAACTCGACATAAACGACGGATAGCCCCATGCCCGATTGGCTTCGTACATCTTGGACACCAGTAGCGCCAAGAAGGGCTGATTCCAGCGGAAATGTCACTAACGACTCAACTTCTTCCGGTGCAAGGCCCAGAGCTTCCGTCATGATGACCACTCGCGGCCGATCAAGATCAGGGAAAACGTCGATCGGCATACGCGAGGCCAGATAGCCTCCGTAAAGGAGCAGTGCCAAACTGGCGATGACAACCAGTGGCCGATAGCGAAGCGAAAAGCGAATGACAGCGTTAAGCATGGTGGTCCCTTAGTGAGCGTGGTCGTGGCCTTCATGACCACCGCCACCGCTGGCTGCCTTGGCCTTTAAGGCGCGGTTCAAAGCTGCTGCGCCATCACGAACAATAAACTGGCCCGCTCCAAGGCTGCCATCATTTGCAATCAACACCGTGTCGCGATCTTCAAGTAGCAAATGCACTGGTCGTCGTTCAAAATTGTCGCCGTTCTGCCGGAACGTAAATACTTCAGCACCTTCCCGGACAATGGCTGAGGCAGGTAAGACGAAGACGTCCTCGAATTGCTCAACCGGTACGTGCAAGCGTGCCCGTTGCCCCGGACGAAAACGCCAGACCATGTAAGATTTTCCGTCTTTCCCGAAGAGCCTCGACTGATTGGCAATCGGGATGAAGAAAGCAAACGTGCGGCTAACGGGGTCAACAGTGTTTGCAAGATGTCTTATTTGAAGGTTGCTTTCGGCAGCAGGCCAGCCATTAGACTCCTCGGCGAACTCTGCTTTGACTGGCCAGCTTTGCTGGGCAGCTTTTTCAAGTAATCCTGATTCCTGCTTAAAGGCACGGCCTTCGATATACAACACACGATGGTTAGCCAGTATGCACAGTGCCTGACCTGCCTGAACTTGTTCGCCGACTTGTACACGTACTTCTTTGACTTCGTACATGGGTGGCGTGGGATCCGGAGGCATTGGTAAACCAGGTGTCGTCGAAACTGCATTTGCATCTGTAAGAGGTGGTGTCGGGATGGCCATCTCCGTGATGAACTTGCCTGCAGCAATAGAGTCGAGTTGTTCTTGACTCAGTCCTCGGGTAAGTAGCTCTTGCCGATAGGCGGTGATAGAGGCTTGCAGGCGGCGTTCCTGATTTTCAAGTTCAATCACGCGGCCTTGGGGGATGGCATCACCGACCGACCGAAGTCTGCTGATGTTTTCCTTGTTGAGCTGTAAGTCTCGGCTGGCCTTGAACAGTTCAGATTGGCTTTGTTGAAACACTTCACTAAGTAGCCTCACTTTGAACATGCTGTCACCAGGCTTGAGAGTATCTCCAGGCTGTATGTTGACTGCGGTAATGACTCCTGCAACGGGGCTGATTACTGCACGGTCACTGAGACCAGGTCGGTCCACCACCATGCCAGGAATAATGATCGTTCGGGAATACGTTTCTGGAACAACTGGTTCAACAACGAGCTTTAAGTTTTTCTGAGCTTGCTCGCTGAGCTTTACACGATTGCCATCATCATGACTGTGGTCATGTTCATCATGTTTTTCTTTCGCGTCATTCGACGCGGCAGTGGAGACAGGCATGATTTTGTTGAGCCATGTCAGCCACGACGCCCTCGTGAAATAGGCGCTGGCTCCTAGTGCAACTAGGATGACGACGATGGCAACAGCGCGTGTAATGAACGCACGGAAGCGCATGATTGGGACCTTCATTCAAGCGTATGTGAATATCAATGCAGTCGCTGACTACGAAGCGATGGCACACGAAGATGATTGGCTCTGAGTTCAATACTCAGAAAACGAAACGAACGATCACGTTGCCTTCAACGTGTCGCTTACTGAAACGGCATGATTAAATGAGATAACTACAATTCAAAACGAAGAGGGGACTGCTACCAACAATCGAAGAGTGTTCACTCGTAGCGGGTGGGTGAGTATCGGAGCTTTGAATCAGCAAATCGCCAACAACGTCGTGCAGAAGAGCAAGGTCAAACGTAAAGGAAATGGTAACAGGTTCAGCCATCTGAATGATGGAAAGACAACCATTGTGATGATGTTCCCCCTTTTTCCCACAGGGACTACTATGCTCGCAATCGTGGTTAACATGGATATCGCTAACGGTCGAGGCATCCTCATGCGAGGAACAACCACAATGATCGGACTCGTCTTGGTCGTCGTGAATCATCTTGTTTTGCGGAGCTAGAGAAGCGCAAATTGCCCGGCACGTGCAAAGCCCCTGGGGCACAAGCGACGTTAAGGCAATCAGCAGTACCAGCGCAAAACGTAACATCAGCGATCCTAGTACACACGCACTGGGCATTTTATCGTCAGAGTCGATCAGAAAATCAAGTCCAATTTGAATTCTTGCAAAGAATTGCTCATGAACTGCGCTGCCGCAAGGGACGAACGGCGATCATTCATGTGTAACGATGGTTTCAATCGCCACATCTGAAGTACTGCTTTTAGTTGCTCGGAATGCTATTCTCCGCACATGCATTCAAGAGAAACGCCGATCAATGATTTCGGCTTAATCATCGCATACATCCTTCCCGGATTGTTGGCACTTCATGGTCTGGGCTACGTAATCAGCCCCATCCATCAATTGATGGATCCGTCACTTGCTCAACCGACGATAGCCGGTTTCTTGCTCGTTACTCTGGCCTCAGTCGGCATGGGTCTCATGACGAGCACTGTTCGATGGCTGGTGATCGATACGATTCATCACCACACGGGAGTGGTTGCTGACGCGTGGGACTTCGCAAAGTTGCAGGCAAATGCTGCAGCGTTCGACATGCTTGTGAACTATCAATACCGGTATTACCAGTTTTACGGCAACACTCTCATCGCCTTAGTGTGGTGGGAACTCGTGCGACACTTCCAAATTGGGTTTGGACCAAAGCTGTGGACCTTCGTAGATGTGCTGGCCATCATCGCATGTCTGCTTTTGTTCTTGGGATCGAGAGACACTCTAAACAAATATTACCAGCGAAAGGGGCGAGTCCTCGAATGGAAGAAGCCGCAATCCAGAACAACAACTCAGACAATGGAATGATGCTAAGGCATGAGCTTCTTCATATCGATTTCTAATGCCGACGCGAGCTTGTGAATATTGAGCAACGAAATATTGCATGTTCCCCGTTCAACCAAGCTTACATAGGTGCGATGTAACCCGGCTAGTTCTGCTAGTTTTTCTTGAGACACACCTCTTTTCTGCCGCATCGTTCGCAATCTCGTTGCGAATGCCGTGAGCACCGGATGCACCATTTTTCGATTCCTTCAAAGAATGTCTTTGACTGGAATGATGCTCGTTGCATAAAATACATCTACAGCATTTACGTTACGGTAATGTAAATGCAGCACAAAGGAGGTAGAGCCATGAGCGTACGGAACGGACCAGTGATGACGAACGGCAGCGGTCATCACGGGGATCGCGAGCCACGTAACGGAAAGAAGAAGGTCGAGACTGGCCGAAAATCGACTACTGCGAAGGCGAAGAAACAGCCCAAGAAGTAACAGCCAATATGTGGCAGTTCACCCACCAGTACTCCTGGTGGGTTTTACTTTGTGACTGAAACAGTCACGGTGGAGGTTGCGAACAGCTACGCTTCTTCAGGCTCATAAAGCAACATATAGCTATGGTTGATGATCGGCTTTGGAACAGTTAATCGGATGTCGCGGCGATTGTTCTCAAGATCGTCCTTCACCGATAAGTAGTTAGGGTTATTGCATCTGGCACTTTCCTGCTTGTTCTCAGCACGAGACAAGAACTCTATTACACAAGCTTTAATGTTGCCAACCTTTACCGATAAGGGAAATTCGTACCCCAGGGAAATGTTTTCCATTTCATACAGCACGTCCCAGACGTCTCCGTAGTAATAAGCCCCGAACTTCTTGAAGATTTTTGGATAGCCAGTCAGGACAGATCTCTCGTCCATCTCTGCACGGGTTAAGGGCAGATGATTCTTAAAATAGAACTTACGATAATAGCTAAGCACTTCGCCGGAGGAGAGCGGTTTTTTGAGTCTGATGTTGTATTCAAACTCACGTTCCGTCTGTTTGAGTGGGACAAGTTCGATTTCTCGTGGCTCTCCATTTACCGAAGCATGCAATTCAGTCTTGGCTGGATCGAAGTTTAACAGCTGAGCGGTAAGATCTCCCCCTGTATCTAACTGATGATGAAATAACGAGCATGGTTGGCGAGCTACGACTTCATGAAACACGACCACTTCCAGCGGTCTGTCCAAGGATCGCAAAATGCTTCGACAAGATGACTTACGATAGTGATACGGTGCTGCTCCAGGCGGCAAGTCAACTCGACGTTTCAAATCAAGAATCGTCTTCACTATCTGGGGAACATTTTCCATGAAACTGGCGGGATTCCAAAAATCAAAAGTTGGAGAATCTGGGTGATCAGACTCCAAACTTGTCTCAAGACTTGTGGTCAGGTGTCGAACAAGTGCCAAAGGCTTATTCATCGCTTTTGCAAACTGAATTTCCTTCTTCACTCGTGACGCGGCCTGAGTCACTGCTTGATTTGCTTCCGGCCTTTTCTCTGGCCCGTAAAGCGCTAACACACAATCTGATCGGGTTATTTTGTCAGTTGGCAACTGGGCTTCGTCATCTGTTGCAATCTCAGATTCTACTTCAAACTCAAGCGATTTAAGTAATCTGTGTATTGGCTGCACAATTTCCTTATATCCAGAACTGTAGGCCAAGAAGCAACTCGCCATGGGACAGCCCTCACCAGGTTTATTTAGCAGATGTCATGCGGCTAAGTATAGCAGATCAGTTTGAATGTAAGTGTGCAAAAGTGCCTCGGCACGCCTCTGAAGCTCTAGGTCACGGGAGCTCAGAAGCTGCCGTCTAACCTTCATGGCACGATCACCCAGCGAACGTGCTTTTTCGTACATAGCCTCACTGGCAAAAATACGTTCGCCTTCTTCTAAAAGTTCAATGTAGGTCTCTGCCGGAATCAAGCAGCCTTCCGGATGAGAAAAGAGGTTTTCCAGTATCAGGAGACGTTTCTCGTATTCTTTTAGAGTAAAGTCTACAGAACGTGTGGCCACTCGCTTTTGAGCGATGCCTAATGGATGAGGCCACGATGGATCTTCTTGTGTAAGCAAACTAGAAAGCAATTGAAATGCTTCCCTTTGTTGACTCCATGTTTGCTGCAATATGGCCTTAGACTCGACGTCTAATGTTCCACTTAAGACCCGACTAAACGCTTCTAGAAAGCTAGTAGCCATGTTTAATTTCCGGCTCGTAGTGGAATAGGTCTGATTTTGTAGAGATACATGCAGCCATGCCACTCATCATCCAGCGGCTCAACGAAACTCGTACCTGCTGGAGGGAGGGCATTTTAATTTCAGGAAGCCAGGCATCTTCGTAAAGGTCGCTAAACACTTCATGAACTTCAATAGCGCAGACTGAGAGCTGCTCGAGATTTCCTTCTTCAAAATATGATCGGATTGATTGGGTCTTCATCGCCAGCAACACACAGATCACATCAACGATGCTGGCAACGTCTGGCTTGTCGGGATGAACGATATTGTCGGATGCCGTAAAACAATACTTCCATGCTTGTAAGTTGATTTCGAAACCTGAAGGAAATGTTTCATCTGATTGTGGTAGATTCAGTGCTGCAAGGGTGAACAGGAATGTCTTTAGATTAGGAATGCTATCTGGCTCACTTGTCTCATCATCGTCTTTCCGAGTCCACCATTTCTTTAAGTTTGCCGAATCCACACCGATGATCCGTTCATGGTGTGCCGGATTTCTCACGCCCTTGTTCTGTAGTATCCGTAGTACTTCAATCAAATAGTAATCCAGGATTTTCTTTGCATGGAGCCGGTGTACGGTGCGACTAATGATATCAATCCTTACACCCAACGCTACCAACGAATTACGAATTATTATCTTGTGCGATTGCGTCAATCGCCATGCCTCATATGCGATTTCATCATGATCTTTGCGTTTCATTCGAAGCTTCCGTCTGTATCGCCCGAGCTGCACACCTTATGGTATCGGCTGTGACTTGATCAACAAAATGCTTAGCTCGATTAGTCTTAGGGAGGGCAGGCCCCAGAAGTTGACCTATCAATTGCATTTTGGCCTTCACATGTGGCAATGCGACTAGCTTTCTGAGTTCATCCCTTGTTTCATCAGAATCATCGCCTCCTAGGCACGCCGACATCAGTTCCAGCATTCTTCGAAAATCAAGAGATTGCTTTTCTTGGCCGCCATCTGGTGTACGCATTTCCATGCAATTGCATATTACCCCAACAATCAAGTGTTGTCCATACCCCGAAAATGAGTTGCGCATGCGCAAATCATCGAACGGCTCATGTGTTGAACTGGCTTCGCTTCGCGAGTTCAAACACGATGTGTGCTTGGACCTGCCATGCGAAGAGATTGTGATTTGGGAGTCATTGACATGATTAAGACAGAAGTGACGAGGCAGGTAGGTCAGTCTAGCGACGATCACGCCTCAACAACGAAGTTAGATTCGGTAGTGCCTGCTAGACGCCTAAGACTGATACAGCTTGCTCACGAAATCAGGACTGCCTTTGAGAGCGGAGCGAGCGGCTTTACGCTAGAACCATTCTCTGCAACTGATATCGGAAGAATCTACAAGTACGCAGTAGGGGTTGCTGGCTATGAAAGTCGCTTTGCTAGAACCCCGACACACCGCGAGTGCCTCGGATACCTTTGTGATGTCGCTTTCCGGTTGACCGATCCCAAAATGCCCAGATACTTGGGCGGGTGGATAAGCCCATTTCCACAAGAGTATGTACTCGACGTTGTCGAACTTTTTGATGATTTCAGTAGTGCGTTGGATTTCGCTAATGCAAATGGCCAAATGGCTTTCACGCAACTCTTTTCGTTGGAAGAGTTCAATGTGGAACAGGAGATGCGCCGCAGCATTCCTGGTTATCGGGCTCAATTAATTGGCAACGTCTAATAACTCAAGTTCCCAATTTCGGTGACTTTGAGATCAGCTTTCATGTGTTAGTTCATTTCACCCGGAGACAATCATGCCACTTACTAACTGTGATGACCAGTTCTTTAATAACATCCCCGCAAGGCCTGAGATGAGTCAGTGCGATGATGAGCAGTCAACTCTGGATCGTTCACCGTCGAAGGAAGAAATATTTATCCGTAAGCTTGATGATTACCCCCTCCTCATTAGACTGGCCAACCAGGAAGACATCACCCTTGAATCACTTACGTCTGTCCTTGGAGTGAAACATCGAGCCAGCGTTTTGAAAATCGTACGACGCTACTTCCGGCAACTTCAACGTCAGTTCGATCAGCAGAATCTTAACTAATAAACTAACCCAACATTTCTAGCCCGTGATGAGCTCATCACGGGCTTCTTATTTCTGTCATTGAAAGAGTGACTTGCAAGAGCTGCCTTGAAATATGAAGGGGATGCCCTCATGGTACTGGCACATTTAAGCGGGCCTTCAGTTCTTGTTCAGTAAGTAGCCAGTCTTCGAGATCATGGCCATCGTGTTGATCACCATTTTCCCATCGAATCCTAGCTGGCAGTTCGATATCTAGTTGAGAGATATTATGGCCTGATACGTACGACTTCCAATGATCTTGGACTGGGGGAGATGACTTCTGTAGGTGTGTCCACATCGAACGAATGAGTATGTGAATGTCGTAATTAAACATCAACGCAAACTTTGCCACTGCTGTGGTGAAGGCTGCTGTATGCCGTTGGTGAGGGGTGTTGAGAGGACCGTAATGGTCGAAGAGAAAGTTGCCATAGTCATCGGCCTTGTTGTGCAGAACGTCATGCTGAAACTCATGGCATAACTCTTCAATAATAACCTTCTGCCAGCCAGATAAAGGATATGTTTCTGTTATGCGTTCATGTCGCAAACGCGCTTCATTCGTGGCGAACGGTAAGATGTTCGTCTTCTCCAAATCCCATTCATCAATGAAAAAGTAGGTAATGTGCGTTGGAAAATGAAAACCGTCTGTTCCATTAATGTTATTTTGAATATCTCTGAGCTGAAGTTGGAAGCTTCCGAGACTGTGAAACCGAAACCATCGATGCCACAGTTCAAGCCGATAATTTTCAATCAGTCTTTTTACATCCTCAAAAGGAAGCTGTGAATCTTCCAATAAATCGTTTGGCATGCGTATTCCCTGCCTAGACCCCGATCATTGCATTCTACAGAGAAAGTTCGCACGATTTACAGATCAAGTTATTGCTTCATCATCATGCCCCCGCAGCCGCAACCGCCGCCGTTCGCCATGCAGCCCGTTCCCTTCATGGGGGCTCCTGGTAGTGGGACGGAGACGGCTGCGCTCACGCTTGCCTGAGCGTTTGCTTTTGAGCCAAGCGTGAATGTGACAGCAAGATAGACGCCGGATAAGAGGACGAAACTCCAGAAGATTGTCTCTGATTTATGCATAGGAAATGAGGGAGAAATTATGATTGCCAATCAAAGGGAACAGTAATTACTTTTCCATTGATTTGAAACTGCGTGTACATGCGATAAAACGTGTTGTCAGCAACCTTGGCTGCAAAGACAGGCGGGAAGCTTTCTGCGTGTGCATGCGTGAAGTCACCTTTGCTCGTGAACAGAATACTATGTCCTTTCGCACCAAGGTAGTCTTCCAGTTCCGCGGGCTTACCAGCGCCATCGGTTATGGTGTACGCAAATTTCGCTGATGTTCCTGTAACGTTCGGTTGCATGGTGATGTGGTACCCATCCACGGTTTTCTCCATCGTGAAGTCTTTGACGAGACCGTACTGGCCTTTGTCGGCGGTGAATGTTTGACCGTAACGAGGGGAGTAGGAGCCATCCGCGCTGTCGACAAAGTCCGCATAGAGCCAGTAGTTGCCTCCTGCTTCCGGTGTGAATGTTTCATGCCAGATGCCTCTTGCATCCATTGTTGGATGTACGTGACTGAAATACTGTAAGTCGTCACGCACAATAATAAAGTGCATCTTCTTAGTATGACTGATACCGAAGTCTGTGAATACTTGTCCATCTTTGCGAATCGAGAATGCCAGATCCGTCGGCGAGCTGCCATTTTCTTCCTGCACAGTGAGCTGCTGCTTGCCCGGTTGCATCATCATTGCATGATCGCCAGCCATCATCCCCTCGCTTGTTGCTATGCCGTTATCCATGTTCATGCCGCCCATATTCATGCCACCGGTCGAATGATTCATTTTTCCACCATTGGGCGTACAAGCGGCAAGCACTAACGTGCCGAGGAGAAGTGAACAGAGTTTCTTGTTCATAAGAGTGTGAGAGAAAATAGAAATCAGAAGCTGACTTTGGAAAATAAGAAAAATAAGACGCTGAAACCAATGATCATCACCCCCGGCGCGATGTCGGAAATCCAGTTCCTGCGCTGGGGATCGAAGCTCTTCAGCAGGAGGGAGTTCGTGACGACCGAGACGGAGCTGAAGGCCATCGCCAGCCCGGCGAGTTCGGGTCGCAGCTCGATGCCCCAGTGGATGAAGAGGCGCGCGGCGATGGGGATGCCGATGATGTTGTAGAAGAGCGCGAAGAACAGGTTTTGCCTGATCTTGCGTACCGTCTCCCTGCTCAGCTTGATGGCTGTCGCGACGTCACGCAGATCGTTCTTCACGAGCACGATGCCGCCTGTCTCAATGGCGATATCGGTACCGCTGCCCATCGCGATGCCGAGATTCGCCTGTGCGAGCGCAGGACTGTCATTGATGCCGTCTCCCACCATCGCCACATTCTTCCCCTGCTCTTGCAATTTCTTCACCTCACTCGCTTTCTGCTCGGGCATCACTTCCGCGAAGACATGCTCGATGCCGACGCTCCTACCAATCGCCAAAGCAGTGCGTGTATTGTCCCCCGTTATCATGTAGACCTCAATCCCCATGCCGCGTAACCGTGCAACGGCCTCCTTCGAGGAGTCTTTCACGGTGTCCGCGACGGCGATGATGCCAAGGAGTGTGTGCGCATCGGCAAGGAGCATCGCCGTCTTCCCCGATTCTTCCAGCATTTGGAGCTGCGACTCGTTCTCCATAATCTTGATCTTTTCCCGCTCCATCAGTTTGCGATTGCCGAGATAGTATTTGGTCCCATCGACGGAACCTTCCACGCCTTGCCCCGGGATCGCTTTGAAACCCTCGGTTCTGCTCAGGGTGAGATTCTTGCCTTTGGCATGGTTCACGATACTTTCGGCGAGGGAATGCTCCGAACCCTGTTCCAGGCTTGCCGCGATGCTGAGCAGCTTCTCTTCCGTGACGCCGAAGGCGATCACGTCCGTCACTTCCGGTTTCCCTTTGGTGAGCGTTCCCGTCTTGTCGAAGACAATGGCGTCGATGCTGTTCGCGGATTCCAGGGGTTCGCCGCCACGGATGAGAATGCCGTGCTCCGCGCCTTTGCCCGTCGCCACCATGATCCCCGTGGGCGTCGCGAGTCCGAGGGCGCAGGGGCAGGCGATGACGAGAACGGACACGGCGGCAAGCAGGGCGAACGTCGCCGTCGCGCCCGCGAGCAGCCAGCCGGTGAGCGTGGCAATCGCGATGATGATCACGGCGGGAACAAACCAAGAAGACACCCAGTCCGCGAAATCCTGAATAGGAGCCTTGGACCCCTGCGCCTCCTCCACGAAACGGATGATCCTCGCGAGCGCCGTTTCGGACCCCACCTTCTCGGCCTTGAATTCAATGCTGCCGTTTCCGTTCATGGTTGCTCCGAACACATGGTCTCCGTCCTTTTTTTCAACGGGAAGGCTTTCGCCGGTGAGCATGGATTCATCAATGGACGTGAGCCCCTTGATGACCGTGCCATCGACGGGAATCTTTTCGCCGGGCCTCACGACGACAATGTCTCCCGCCACCACTTCCTCAATCGGCACATCCATCGTTTGGCCGCCGCGCAGCACCCGTGCGGTTTTGGCCTGCAACCCCATGAGCTTCTGAATGGCTTCCGACGTCTTCCCTTTGGCCCGCGCCTCCATCCATTTCCCAAGCAAGACGAACGTGATCAGGAACGCAGCGACTTCGAAGTACAGGTCCCGTACATCGCCGAAGACCGTTCCATGCGTCACGATGAAAAGGGCGAGGTGAAGTAGGCTGTAGACATAGGCGGTGGCCGTCCCAATGGCGATCAGGCTGTCCATGCTGAAGGTAAACATGCGCAGGCTCGACCAGAATCCTTTGAAGAATCCTGCTCCGAGCCAGAACTGGACCGGCGTTGCGAGAAGAAGCGACACTATGCCCATGAAGGGCATGAGCGCCTGGTGCAAAGCCATATTCGGGAAGAACGACACAACCATGAAGACGAGCATGGGGAGGCTCAGGACGAGTCCTGAGAGGAACTTCGTGCGATACCCTGAGATTTCATCTTCCCGCCGCTTGCGATCCAGCTCTATCTCGTGCTGGCCGTGATGATGCGGTTCGGCCCCGTAACCCGCCGCCTTGACTGCGTTCATAAGGCCATGCTCGTCGATGCGGGCGGAATCGAAACGGATCTGAGCCTTCGCGGACGAGAGATTCACGCTCGCCTCCTCGACGCCGGGTGTCTTTTTGAGCTTGCGGGTAATGAGCGCACTACAACTGGCACAGTGCATGCCGGTAATAAAGAGAGTCGTATGGGAAGTCATAAGCAAGTTTTAGGAAACGGCTTGAATCTTGTAATTTTCATCAATCGCTTCGATTTTCTCCTTCCATTTCTGCAGATCGAATGTTTCGTCATGCTCGATAGCGACACTTTTGCTTTCGATATTAACGCTGGCACTCTTAATGGAGGGAAATTCAGAACTAACGTCCTTGATTAGGGCTGCGCAGGAAGCACAATGAATGCCGGGAATGGAAAAGGTGGTAATCATAGGATATGCGGTAATGAATTATTTGAGCATGGCATCAATAGCGGATTTGAATGAACTGAACGGCACAGCACCGGAAATCATCACACTCCTGTTCGTTTTCAGATCGACGATGAAGTTACCCGGTGTTCCATTTACGCCTGCGTTCTGGCCTTCGGCTTCCTGATCATTGACTGCCTTGGTGTACTTGCCACTATCGAGACACTCTTGGAACTTTGCCGTATCAACGCCGGCCTGTTTTGCCGCAACGGGTAGCTGATCCAGCGCTAAGCCAGTGCCGTTGCTGGTCGTATTGGTGAAGACATAATCGTGATACTTCCAAAACGCGGTATTTCCGCCCAATTCAAAGACACACCGACCCGCTTCAGCTTCCTTCTGGGCATTTTGATGGAAGCTCAGTGGGAAATCACGATAGACCAACGCGACGTTCTCGCCATAGGTTGATACCACCTGCTGCATTGTGGGGAAATGACGCTTACAGAAAGGACATTCAAAATCAGAATATTCAATGAGGGCCACTTTTGCTTTGCTGAGATCACCGAGAATGCGATCATTTTTCGCATCAATTGCTGTGGGTGGTGTCGCAGGAACCTGTGGTGTGGGTGCCGCTGGAGTCGGAGTGGGGGCAATGGGCGCTTGCGCAACAGCCTGAGCTTGGCTTCCGCCAGCAAAAGAGCCGCCTGGCACAAACTTGGCAGCCGAGAATCCGGCAATCAAGCCCATGAGCCCTACGGCAATTGCGAACCAAGGATTAGAGACGGAAGCAACGGCTTCGGCAGATTGATTGGATTGCTTCTGGGGAGATTCTTGCCATTTGAGAGAAGACATAAATGAGTAGATAAGAAATAGGTATTTACAAAACGGTGAATGTGCCGCGCACCATGCCCATGGAGCAGCTGAACGCCAGCTGACCGGGATTGGGAGCGGTGAAATTGATGACATTATCGCCTTGGGCGAGAGCCTGCGTGATATTGAGATCAGGAATGACGAGCTGGCTCGTGCAGCCGAGAGCCGCCGTTCCGTCCACATGCCATTCCACGGGAACGCCCGATTTGATGGTGAGGTTGTTCGGCACGTAGCCTGCAGAAGTCACCTTCATGGCGATTTTCTGCACTCCTCCGTTTACAGGCGGGAGAGGCGCGGCTGCTTGCTGCTGACCATTGCCGCCGGCAAACGCCGAAGCGAGATTGATGCCCGTGAGCGCAAAGCCGCTATTGAGATTCACGATCGCGAGAATGAAGACGAGCGTGCCCGAAAATCTAAGGAAGAGGCGCGAGAAGCTGCCGGTGGCAGTCGAGGAGATCGCGCTGATGCCGACAAGCGACGGCAGCGTGCCGAGCGCGAACGTGGACATGGCGAGTGCGCCCGTCATGAAGCTTCCCGACGCTAATGCAACAAGTTGCAGAGACTGCGTGAATCCGCAGGGCAGGAAGAAGGTCATCGCTCCCAGAGCAAAAGGCGCAGCAGGGTGCTCACTTTCCGATAGGCCTGCGACCCAGCGTGACAGTTTCTTAGGTGGTCGAATGGGAAAACTCCCCTTCGGAATGATCTGGAGGATCGTAAGGGCAAGATAGAACATGATGACTGCCACGGCGATGCTCATGTAGCCAGACATCTTGGTAGAAAGCGTCACGGACTGGCCGATCACGCCCACGACTCCGCCAAGGACGAAGTACGAGGCAAGACGCCCGACGTTAAACATGAGTAACGGACGCATCTTCTGGGCGCTCGACTGTGACTGGTGCGTCTCGTTGTACTTGGCAGCCATCGCGAGCAGCAGGCCGCCGGTGACGGCAAGACAGCTGCTGGTTCCGGCCACAAGGCCGATCACGAAGATTCCGCCGAAGGACAATGCGCCAGAGGTAGACGGGGCGAGCGAGACGAGATCGAATGTCTGCAGGAGTTTATAGACCGCAAAGATGATGATGAGCGCACCGCCGATCTCCATCCATTTGCGCTTGTCGGGATCAATGGACGAAGCTGTGGATGTGCCATCATCGGCCAGCGAATATCCTGCCTTCTTAACAATGGAAGCAATGCATTCGAGACTTGGCAGCCGATTGGCATCAGCCGTGATGTGCGCCTTCCCCGTCTTGTGGTTGATATCCACGCGCTGAACTCCTGGAACAGCTGTTAAGCTTCGTTCCAAAAGCAGTTCGCAGCTGGCACAAGTCATTCCTCTGATGCAGACAGTGGCACGACGAGTTGATGGAGATTGTTGGGACATGTGAGAGAAATAAAAAACGAATATAAACGCTGCCAAGATTCGGCAAGCGGAAATCCATTTTACAGTCTCAGCACTATGGTGTCCGTGAAACGGAGCGAAGGGGGAGATTTGTTTAGAGATCGCTGAGGCTCTGTACCCGCGTATGTTGTTCGCATCGCTGTCGGAATGGGAAGAGCGGCAATCCCTTCCTGCAATCCGGATAGAAGATTCGTCGGATGGATATTGGTAGATTTCGAAAAACAATGACCTGCACAGGAGGTTTGCTGTGGCTGTTTCTTCTGAGTATGTTGAGGGCAGTCGATGCAATGAATAGATGACATCGGGACCATTGGCGTCTCATTCATCTCCATGCCTTGTTCGGGCGTCGCAGGCATCTGCGCCATGGCGATGTTCATCATGCAAAACTGACCAAGGATTGCATTGGCCATGACAGCAATGGACAGCAGGATTCTCATGAGCATTGGTGAAGAGTATAGCTGCAAGTATTCCTTTTGTCACATGTGGCATCTTTTACCTTAGACTGACTCGACATCTTAGGCGGTTCTAATCTCCATATCGAGTCTATCTAACATTAAGGGAATTTGGATCAGAGATGATTACCGACGATGCTCATTAGGCCTGACTTCATGGTCGCTGCAGTAGCCCTTCAATCTCAGCTACGGCTCTCCACAGCTCACCTAAAGTTTGCACATAACTAAGCCGTGCCTGCGCCAAGGTTCTTTGGGCATCGAGAAGCGCAGTGTAGTCATACTTGGCATCGCCGCTTTCAAAAGCTGCTTTGGTCAAACGCAAAGCTTCCTTTGCCTGGGGTAACAAATCTTTCTCGAACTTTACCGCTTGTTCACGTGCCGTGATGAATCGCTGATGAGCCGTGATAACTCGATCACTCAACTTTAGTTTTGTGGTTTGCAATTCATTGTTGCGTCTGATGAGTTCAGCTTCAGCAGCCTGGATGTTGCCCTGGTTTTTGTTCCAGATCGGCATTCGCATTCCAACTTCAAACGAAATCTGCCCGATGCTTTCCGTGTAGTCATAGAGTGGATGTACTTTTAGATCGACATTGGGAACATTTTCCAACCGGGCTCGAGTGGCCAATTTTTCTGCTTCGCCGATACTTGCCTGCCACTGCATCAATTCAGAATTGTTGCTGAGGACAGTTTCTTGAAGTGTACCTACCTGGTAATTCGGTTTAGTCGATTCGAGATCACCTTCCAAAGGAACGAATGCCACTCCTGACATCCCCATCGTGTTGGCCAACAACGGCCATGATGCCTCCAGACGCTTCTTCGCAGCAATCAACCTGTTCTGATTAGACTCGAGTTCTACTCGCGCTCGCAGCACGTCGGGCTGACTACCTCGTCCAGCTTTTTCAATTTTTTGTGAAGCATCGTAGTTCTCTGAGGCAATCTTGACGATGGTTTCATTTTCACTTACTTCACGCTGGGCCGTCAGCACTTCGTAGAAAGCCGATCGGACCTTAGTTTCAAGTTCGAATCTCTTTGTAATGGCCTGCCATTGGGTAGCAGTCAACGCTTCAGAAGCAGCCGACTGCGATGCTTGCAATTTACCCCCAGTCACGACCTCTTGCGATATAAAAGGACCTTGCTGGCCACCAGGACCACCACGACTACCAATCTGGTCGCCGATAAAGCCGGCAACAGGGTTGGGATAGAGTCCGGCTTGGACAACATTACCTTGTGCTACCGCTATCGCTGCTGCTGCAGCAGCTAGGTCAGGATGACGTTGAAGAGATACTTCCAACGCACGTTGGATTGTAAGTGGACCTTGCAAGGTCTCAGATGGCGTTGTGAGATTTACTTGATTCGTCTCGATCGGGCCCAGTAGAGCTGACGAGGGGGGATTCACGGCAAGTATGCAATCAGAGGGGTGCGAAGCACATCCGCTGACTATCGAGGCCAGGAATAGCAGTGAGCCTGCCCAGATTCTCCATTCCCTGCAAATAAACGTGGTCATCCTTATCCCCCTCATCAGTATCGACCATCTGAAATCTTGAGCTTCAGGCGTTAAGACCTCAGTTGACGTGAATTACGAAAGGCACATCAAAAACCTTGTCGTTTCGTTTGAATTGCCCCCAGCCCTTGTAGACTCCTGGCTTTGCGAAATGAGCCATGAATCTGACTTCTCCAGGAGGCAATGGTTTTTCGTCTGGATGCGCGTGAGCGTAGTCTCCGTCCTTGGTATTGACGATGACTAAATGCCCCATGGCACCGAGATACGGTTGCATGTCTAAGAGTGGCTTCCCTTCAGTATTCTTGAACTCAAAACTCACAGTGGATTCGCCCACACGAGTTGGATCCACAGTGACTTTGCTTGTCCATCCGTTACCAGTTACAACAACGGGCATTGCTGACGTCAGAGATGCTGGCGGGGAGGCATCTCCTTTTACACTAACAGTGCTCCGAACCGTTTCCATTTCTTTACCACGCGGCTTGATATCAGCGTATACGTAGAACTCGCCGCCCGATGCGAACGTGTGTGAAACGGTCATCATTCCATCAGCAGCGACTTCTGGATGCAAATGGGAAAACGTGGCCATGTTCTTGTCAATGAAGATGAGATGAACCAGTTTTTCATGTGTTGTTTCAAGGTCTTTCAACATGGATCCCTGTTTATCATGCACCATGATCGAGAATTTGGTTGGAGTTCCTGCTGTAATCTCGCGAGGCGAGATGGATAGAGTAAACTGATTATCCATCTTGTGTTCATTTTGGTTGCCATGAGAGTGGTCACTAGATTCACCGCCGTGTTGATGAGCAGCCTGCTTGGCTGGCATGCTCGGTTTCTGAACATTCTGTGATTGGCAGCCGACGAACATCGTAATCGCTGCTAAGCATAAGTAGACTTTCATGGTGTCTCCCGTTTGAGAAGGTTGAGCGATTCCAGAGAATGCGTGAGGCTTAATAAGCCAATGGCGATCAAAGAGCTATTTCTTGACGTAATCCTCGGGTGCTTTGATGGCTTTGGGGTCTTCCTTAGCCAGCTTTACGAACTCTTCAACACATGGTGGACAGCAGAACTCGTACTTTTTGCCACCGATAATCCATGTGCATTCAGGGTTGGCTTTGGTGAGGGTGACCGGGCAAATCCTGTCGCCAGTCTTTGGCTTGATGTCATGACTCGCCTTAAAGCCTTTAAACTTTTCCGAACCAGTCGTGTTGCCATTAGCTTTAATGTCTTCTGCCGTATAGAGGCCAGCTGCAGTGAGATACAATTTCCGTTCTTCATCCATTTCGGTTTTACTTGATGGCATGGTGACCTCGCTTCCATGCCCAACAGCCGGTTTATCCGTCGTTTGAAATGCCAAATGATATCGCTCACCTCCCAACTTCAAGGCAGGGATTGTTATCTCCAACTCCTGGTTCCAAAGTTCCTTTGGAACTTCGCCCGTGAAGCGTGACGTGTATCCTTTTTCATCACCTGCAAGTGGCTCCGGCTTTAACTCAAAACTCGTAAACTCCTTATCCCCAATTCGGCGCACGTAGGCAGTTACTTTTTGCATCTCTGCTTCAACTACTTTAGATAGGTCTTTCCCGAACAAGAATAAATGCACAGTGCCGCCCTTATGTAGAACGGCTTCAGCATAGTATTTACCTTGAGCAAACGACACATGAACACCACCGGGATGCTCTTCAACTTCATGGCCAGCCTTTTTCTTGTTCTTGTCATGGTCGTGACTCTCTTCCTTGAACTCGCCTGAATAAGGTGAACCATCAACCATGCCATTGATGTTTCCCTTGAACTCCACCTCCTTGCCCAAGCTGTCATGGGTAGCAACAAAAGCGATTCCCTTCGTATCTGACTTGGCTGGATCGTGCTTTAGTTCCAAGGTGAGGGGTGGTGTGACATTAGTGAGGGTCACACTTACTTTGGTAACCTTGGAAATATCTACTTTGGGGGCCTTCTTGGCTTCGCCGTCAAGAATGTAGATGGCTAGACTTTTCGTTTTGTGGTCAACAGTGAACTCGGCATGGTACTCGTGCTCGCCCCACTCGGCGAGAACACCGCCATGCGGTCCTTCTTCCGCATGAGCATGAGCATGGTCGTGACCATGATCATCCTTGGCCTTGGTCTTTTTGTCAGCTGTGGAGCTCGCATCTTGCTGAGCTTTCTGACAACCCGTCGGCATTGCTACGAACGCAAACAGCAAGGCTGATGTCATCAGCAGTGATCGAATGGTTTTCATTTCTAGCTCCTTCGTAACAGTTGAATCAGTTGGACGATGGAGAAACAGATTCCAGTTCGGTTTCCATTTCATGAACGATACGGTCGGCGTCTTTACCACTAAAGCGCCAGAAGAGGCCCGGATGCAGTAAATACTCACTGAGGGTGGATGTGATCAAGCCGCCCAAAATGACGGTTGCCACGGGATAGAGAATTTCACGTCCAGGTTTCTGTCCTTCTAAGACAAGCGGCAACAGGCCTATTCCAGCTGTCAATGCGGTCATGAGAACTGGTGCCAGACGCTCCAGACTTCCACGGACGACCATCTTTTCAGAGAACGGCTCATGCTCATACTTCATCAGATGGAAATAGTGCGAAACCAGCAGGATGCCATTACGTGCGGCAATTCCTCCCAGTGAGATGAATCCCACCATGCTTGCGACGGTTAGAGTTTGACCTGTGATGGCCAGTGCCAACACTCCTCCTATGAATGCTGCAGGTAGGGCATTTAGGATTTGCAGCACGATACGGGGTGACGGATAGAGCATGTAGAGCACGACGAACATTCCAACCAACGAAACGCCAGCAAGTAGAGCAATAAGATTGGTAGCTCGTTGTTGGCTTTCAAACTGACCGGCATATTCAACAAAGTAGCCAGTGGGCCAGGAACCACTCTTCTGAAGTGCTCCAATACGTGTCTGAATATCTCCTACCACACTTGCCAGGTCACGCCCCAGAGCATTGGCCCGAATAACGATACGTCGCTTTGCATTCTCTCGGTTGATCGTGTTCGGACCTGCTCCAGTTTCAATCGTTGCCAGTTCCGCCAAGGGAACTTGGCCACGTCCGCCTGGCAGTTCCAGTCGGAGTTTGCCGATCCCACTAGGATTGTTTCGAGAAGCTTCATCGACCCAGACTACCAAGTCAAACCGACGCTGACCTTCCAATACCTGGCTGAGTGATTCACCGCGCAATGCTGTGCCAATGAACTCCGCTACATAGGCACGATCCAGCCCATAGTAGGTTAACTGCTCCGGCTTCAAGCGAATATGCACTTCGTTGATCTGACGTTGTGCCTCGATAGCTAATGAGGAAATTCCTGCCACACTACCGATGTTGGCTTTGATCCGTTCGGCCACTTGGCGAAGGGCATCAAGATCATCACCATACACCTTGATTGCTATTTGAGCCGTCACGCCGGATAGCATGTGACTGATCAAATGTGCCAGAGGCTGTTCCACTTCCACCTGAACACCGGGCAGTCCATCTTTCAAGTCATCAAGAATCTTCTTGATGACGCTTTCCCGATCCTGCTTGATATCTTGATTTACGGTGAGGATGTATTCGGTGTTCCCGACGGGTTCGGCATGCTCATCGAGTTCAGCACGTCCAGTTCGACGACTGAATTGCAGTATCTCGCCTTGTGGGTTGTTTGCCGATTTCTGCTTACTACGAAACAACCCGTCTGCTATTCGGCTTACTTCATTGGAATCTTTAAGCGATGAACCGGGCGGAAGAGTGAGATTCACTTGCACGCTGCCTTCATCAAAAGGCGGCAGAAAATCTGCACCAAGATGAGTCAGGAGATATGCTGAAAATCCAACCAATATCCAGGTGAGAACAAGTAGTGTTCCAGCCCAACTCATGCTGAATCGTATGACATACCCTGCCAACCACTTCAGAAGTCGAAGCAGTGGGCTGTCCTTCTCAACATGTGTGGATGTTGTTCCGGATAATAGGTAGTAGGAGAGAACTGGAGTAACGGTCAGCGAAACAACAAGCGAAGAGAGAATCGAAACGATATACGCTACTCCCAGTGGAGCGAACAATCTTCCTTCGATACCTGAAAGAGCAAACAAGGGAATGAAGACCATAATGACGACGGCAGTTCCATAGACGATGGCACTTCGGATTTCGACACTGGCTTCGTAAATCACCTTGAGCGTTGGTCTAGGAGATGCAAGTTTGGCATTTTCCTTGAGCCGTCTGAAAATATTCTCCACATCCACGATAGAATCATCGACGAGTTCTCCTAACGCAACCGCTATTCCTCCCAGCGTCATGACATTGATGCTCAGCGGCGTTCCCGAGAGCCAGCTGATAAGCTTAAATGACAGGCCTGTCATCACCAGAGACAGCGGGATGGCTGTCAGTGATATAAAGGTAGTTCTAATGTTGAGAAGAAAGAGAAAGAGTATGACCAGCACCAGCGCAGCACCGATAACTAACGCCTCGCCAACATTGTAAACTCCTGTGTCGATGAAGCGTTTCAATTGAAAAAGGTCGGTGTTGATTTCGATACTCTTGGGAAGGCTGGGTTCCAGTTCCTTAAGAGCTGCTTTGACTTCATCTGTGAGTTGCCTGGTATCAACGTGTGGTTGTTTGGTAATGGTCAGAATGACGGCAGGAGTTCCGTTCACACTCGAATCACCACGTTTAAGTTGTGGAGCTTCAACCGCATTCCCGACATGGCGAATTTGCACTGATCGACCACCAACATATTTGATCGGAATGCTGTTGATCTCATCTAACACTCTCTCAGGCTTGGGCCCAAGACGACCAAGGACACGAATTGTCTGTTCACCCTCTGAATTGATGAGGTATCCGCCGCTGGCGTTGAGATTGTTGTTTCGGATGGCGTCCTCAACTTCTTTGATTGTGACGCCTTGTTCTACCAGCAGATTGGGGTCAAGAAGAACCTGATACTGCTTGCGGCCACCTCCCATGACGACAACCTGAGCAACTCCGGGAATTTTCAGCAAGCGTGGTCGAATGATCCAGTCGGCAATCGTTCGCAGTTCCATGGCTTGAGCGATATCGCCACCGCTGTTTTTGCGAAGTAGTCCGATATGCATGATCTGCCCCATAATCGAACTGATAGGGGCCATCTGCGGCTTGACGCCCGGAGGAAGACTTTCAGCAACACTACTGAGTCTTTCCTGCACAGTTTGCCGAGCCAGGTATATGTTGGTGCTCCAATCAAACTCGGCGTAGACAACAGACAGACCCACTGCCGATTGACTGCGGACCGCCTGGACGCCAGTTGCACCTAAGAGTGCAGACTCTATGGGGAAAGTGACCAGTGTCTCAACCTCTTCGGGGGCTAATCCCGCCGCTTCTGTCATGATGGTGACACGTGGTCGATCCAGATCCGGAAATACATCAATTGGCAATGTGGCCGTGACGAATCCGCCATAGACAAATGCTGCGATGCTGAGGAAAACGATCAGCATTCGGTACTTCAGGGCAAATCGAATCAGTGCATTCACGAACGTCTTCTCCTAGTGTGAATGACCACTATGGTCATGTCCCTGATTGCCGGCATCACCTTCCGCTTTGGCTTTCATCGCGCGATTCAACTGCACTGCTACATTCATGGCGATGACGTTTCCGGGTGTGATGCTGCCATCGTTGGCAATCACAGCTGAGTCTTGATCCTCGTAGCGAACGTAGACTGCCTTACGTTCCAACAGATTTCCATTTTGACGGAAGACATAGGCCTCAGGCCCTTCATGCACAACTGCTTCACGAGGTACGACGAAAACATTGTCATGCCGCTCGATTGGAACACCTAGTCTGACTCGTTGACCGGGTCGATACATCCACACTCGGCGTGTGGTGTCATTTGCGGCTGGAATGTCCCGCACCGGATTATCGATCGGCAAATAAAATGAAAGCATGCGTGTTGTCGGATCAATATGACTGGCGATGAAGCGGATGAAAAGTTGTGGGGACGAAGTGGACCAGCCAGGCGCACTTTCGAGGAGGATCATTTGCACCGGCCAGTTTTCCTTGGCAGCACGTTGCAACAAAGGCGACTCTTGCTCAAACGCTTTGCCTTCTACATCGAGAGCCTGATGATTGGCTAAGTATGCAACAGTTTGTCCTGCCTGCACGAGTTCGCCCAATTGAACTTTTAGTTCCTCTACTTCATAAACGATCTTGTTGTTATCTTCCTTCATGCTGGGAGCTCTTACTGCAAATTCGGTGAGAAACTTACCAGCAATCACTTGTTGGACATCCTCGGCTGAAAGTCCCCGCGTCAGCAAATCCTGACGATAGGTATCCTGAGCAGCCAGCAAACGCCGCTCTTCGTAACCCAAGTCAAGAAGTTTGCCCTTAAATAATGCCTGACTATCTGAAACGGCTTTGAGACGTTGCTGTTCGTCTCCATTGATCTGCAAGTCGCGTGCGGTCTTATAAAGTTTGGCTTGGGTGTTCTGCAAGTATTCGCTGACCAAGCGGAAACGAAAAAGCTCTTCGCCTGGTCGAACCAGTTGCCCGGGGAGAATGAAGATCTTTGTCACAAGTCCTGAAAGTGTTGTTGAAACCCCTCGATTGCTAAGCCCCGGTCTTTCAACAATAGTTCCTGGCATCTGTGCGGTCCGCCAGTAGGTCGTTAGTTGAATGGCACCCATTTTCAGACCAAGATTATCTTTTGCTTGATTACTGAGTTTCAAACGCTCAGAGCTCGCATGAGCATGATCTTCCACAGCTGATGCTTCTGGATTTGCTTTCTCACGCAACAACCAGCTTTTCCAAGTGTCTCGTGTTAACCAACCGCCGATGAGCAATCCGCCTATCATGACGAATGATGCTGACCAACGCAGGATAAGTTGTAGTTGCTTCATGATCTGACTCGTTCATTGAACTTTTGTTGGTTGTTGCTGGACGGCATACACTGGCCAAGCCCATGGCAAGGCCAGTGCTAATCGTTGTTAATTCAGAATTAGGATTTGGGCTTTTCCTTGAAGGAACCAGCAGGCCCATCCAGTTCCGAAGGAGTGTAGCCGGCCTTTTCGACTGCTTCCCATAGTTCCTTGGAAGAAACTTTGGCGTTCTCTTTCGGGAACACTTTGACCGTATGAGTAGTTACATCGGACTCAACCTTTTGGACGCCGGTCAGTTTGGCAAGCGTTTGTTGCACCTTCTTGGCGCAGCCTCCGCAAGTCATATCGCCGACCTTGATGGTCGTGACATTCTTATCCGAACTTTTGGCGCCATCCGCTTGGACGGTGCTTCCAAGCAGAAACAGTGAAGCTACTAAGGCCACTGCTGGGATCGATTGTATAGCTGACATCTCTATCTCCTTCATGAATAGCCTCACCTGCAGGACAAACCGATGGCGAGCAGGTGATGGCTTAAGTTTGGTGTTACTGCTGTGTGTTCCGTTCCGTAAGAACTTTGGCGAGATACACATCAGGGTTTTGTTGCACCGTTTTCACGCAGCCCTGACAGCACACGTAGACGGCGTCGTTGTTTACTCTCACTGCAATGGGTGCACCCATGGAACCGAGAGCGTCGCCCGTCACGGGGCAGTTCTTTTGCGTCAATTGCTGCGGGGCGGCTGGCATAGTCACAGTGGATGAAATTGCTGGGGCCATGTTGGCAGGTTGATTCAATGCAACTCGATTGCAACATGAACCAGATGAGCAGCAACCCGTCGAGCCGAGTGACAAAGCTAACCAAAGCCCAGCAAGGGTGTAGTGCATCTTGAGAACAGACATGATTGACATTCCCTTTGTTAGAGAAACTGAATTAGTGAGTGTGTCCGGCATGTCCGTCGCTTCCCGATGAACCGGAGGATTGGCATCCTGTAAAACCCAATCCAAGCGTAATCCACAGCAGGACTATCGAAATAGTCCGCAACAACAGCTTCCATGCGTTCATTGCACTAGCTCCTGAGAATGGCAGCACATGATGGATTTACATTCCATCTTCTAGCTGCGAAGAGAACTTTCGCGAGTGAATCGATTGTGGTCGAGTGTTCAAGCAACAGATGTGCTAGACGACGAAGTCGCCTTAGTTGTTGCTATTGGGGAAGGAGGGGATGCTTAACAAAGCAATACGAAAGGTGCGCGCAGGGAGTCCTGGGCGGAAAGCTGCACAAGATGTAGCAGGTGGGTGCAGTTCTGCTGTGACACGGAGAATGAGATATTCGAGGCAACAAAACTTTGCAAAAACAGGCTATTCTGCAATTCCTGTGAAAGATCTAAAAGCGACAGCGAATTTGCATTGAGTGTAGGCGCTACAGGCACATCTTGATGTTGGTTGCATGGACAGAAGGGTTTTCTTTGGTGATCGTGCTGCTTGTTTGAAGACGATGTCTGTTCTCCATGTTTTTTGCCATGGTGATGGCAACACGTTGTTTTTGGAGTAGATGCAGCTGTTTTTTCCTCGCAATTGCTCTTCAAAAAAGGTCCCACAGCGCAGCAGCATAATCCGGGGCCCAGGATGGCCACCAGGATCAAATACAGTGATAGGGCTGCACGGAACAATTCACGACCCTTCTTGCTGTACGAATTATAGCCTGTTAGATGACTGAGACAACTGCAGTCTTCAACGACTGAGCGCTCATTAGGACTCATCGGCCTTTGAAAAGCATAAACTTAAGCGGATATCCGGGCTCATGCTTGACACATTTTTTCTATTTCCTGCCTTTAGCTTATTTTGTGCTTACCTCAGTAACAACTTGGTTTGGTCTTGCTGAGATTGCTTCTTCTCGTTAAGTTTTTTGCCGTAGTTCGTTCAATGTGTGAATAGGGAGATCGACTAATGCGACTTCTATACGTAACAGTAGCGTGTGCTTCGGCCTTGTTTGGCTACATAGCTATTGAAGCAAAACCAACGATTCCCAAGAGTACGCAGAGGCCTGATCGTCCGGTCGTTCAAACGAGAGTAACAAAGACTTCACCCAAGATTGCAAACCCAGCACCCCAACCAAACGAATGTTGCTCCGACGACTCGTGCTGTTCACCTGGGCTACCATGCTCTGGCAAATCCTGTGGAGTAGGGAAATCGTGTTGCAATGGAAAATAGTGCAACATAGTCCTAGTGATAATCAACACTGGCCTCGTCTCTAGAATGCAATGTGACGAGGTTTTTTCACGTAACCCATTCTCAAGGAGATAAAGATGTTGAACCGTCTTATCGTGTTGGCTTGTCTGACGTTCGTTCTCACTTGGTCTGCTCAAGCAAGAGCCGAGTCCAAGATCGAAGTCAAACAACTTCATATGTGTTGCAGCGGTTGTGCTGAAGAAGTGGAAAACATCCTGAAGAAGGTTGATGGTCTGGCTGACGTTCAAGTAACTAAGAAATCAAGAACTGCTACGTTTACCGCTCCAAACGCTGCTGTTGCTCAGAAGGCAATCGATGCTTTGGCACAAGACGGCTTCTATGGCCAAGTCAATGATAATGCCATTTCATTCAAAGCCGATAGCGGCGTAAAGAAAGGAAAAGTAACAGCACTTACGGTGACTGGCTTTCACAATACCTGCCCCGGTTGCGTGAAGTCTTTTCGTGTCGCTCTGAAGAATGTTGATGGGGTAACGGGAGATGACTGTAAGCCTGGCGTCACCACTTGCACTGTCAAAGGCAACTTCGATGCTGCTGCCTTAGTTGAATCTCTAAATAAGGAAGGCTTTCACGTTACAGTAAAAGAGTAACGAATTGCGAGTCATGCAGAACGAGGGTTCACCATGAATTGGATTCATCGTAAGGTCTGTCGTTCTGGATGGTGGCAACGTTATGTTGAGGAAGAACTTCTGCCTTGGGTACTGCGTGATACTCATAGCGGCGAGGATGCGTTGGAAGTGGGGCCTGGTCCGGGCCTAACGACTGCCATCCTCGCTAAGCAATTAGAGAAACTGACTGTTCTGGAAATTGATCCAAGACTTGCCGAATCGCTGAGGGTAAATGAAAGACTCAGCGGAATCGAAGTGGTGGAAGGGGATGCCACTAAGATGCCATTCGTTACGGATCGTTTTACTTCCGTTTTTTCCTTTACGATGCTGCATCATATTCCCTCAACGACGCTGCAGGACGAAATGCTGAGGGAATCGTTTCGCGTACTTCGACCCGAAGGTTATTTTCTTGGTTCGGATAGTCTATGGTCGCCACTGTTCGGCTTGGCCCATATCGGCGATACGATGGTGTTGGTAAAACCTGATGAATTCAGTCAACGCCTGGCCAGAAGCGGTTTCATCGACATTCAAATAGAAA
>DAOMFV010000006.1:0-77904 GCA_035430005.1 Gemmatales bacterium | reverse complement strand
GGCGCCGTCGATCGGGAAAAGGGAATAGTTGAACTTCGCTCCATTCTCGATGAAGAAGAGCCGCTTGAAAGCCTCCGGTAATCGGGACACAATACCCGCCATGATGATCAAGCTGATGCCGTTTCCGATTCCATATTCATCAATCTGCTCGCCGATCCACATCAGGAACATTGTCCCGCAGGTCATAATGAGCACTGCTGTCATGATGTCGAAGAAGTTGTCCCATCCGGGAAGATACAACACTCCAGACGTATGTCTGGCGAGGATGAAACTGTTGACGTAGATGTAACTTTGGACCAGGCAGATAGGCACTGTGGCATAGCGTGTGTATTCATTGATCTTCTTGCGGCCGCTTTCCCCTTCCTTCTGCAGCTTTTCGAGAGGAGGATAGAAAGTGGCCAGCAACTGGAAGATAATGGACGCGGAAATGTAGGGCATGATGCCCAGGCCAAAGATCGTCCCTTGGCTCAGTTGTGAACCTGAGAAGACCGAAGCGAACTGCAGAAGTTGGCCGAGGCCGCCGCCGGAGCCGCCGAACTGCTGGGCGATCTGTTTCTGATCCACCATCGGCAACGGAATGTGATATCCGATGCGATAGACCGCCAGGAAGATCAGCGTGATCAGAATCTTCTGCTGCAGTTCGGGAATGCGGAAGAAGATGGTATAAAGCGTATTCAATGGCAGATCCTTGTGATCAATTGAGAGGACGAGCCGACACCCGCGAACACCTATCCTCTTAAGGCGAACAGCCGCCAACTTCGGTTGACGGCTGCATCAATTCCTGTGGCAGCCTCTTAACATGGTATCGAGAGGCCGGCCTTGAATCAAATCGTCTTGGCGGGCCGGGGCTTCATCTTGTTCTTGACCGGCTTCTTTGGCGGGGCGATGATCTCGACCTTGCCGCCCGCGTCTTCGATCTTTTTCTTGGCCGGCTCGGAGATGCCATGCACCTTCAAGTTGAACTTCTTGGTCACCTTGCCCATGCCCAGGATGCGGATGCCATCGCCCTGGCCTTTGGCAAGACCGGCGGTACGCAAAGAGTCATGATCGATATTGGCACCGGCGGCAAACAAGGCGTCAAGATCGCCAACGTTGACTTCGATGTAAGTGTAGCGCCAGGTTTCGTTACTGAAACCACGCTTGGGGATACGTCGGGCCAAGGGCATCTGACCGCCGGCGTTAAGGCTGGAGTAACTGCGGGTGCCTGCCCGGCTGCCCTGCCCTTTGTAACCACGGCTGGAGGTTTTGCCATGGCCTGAACCGATGCCACGGCCGACCCGTGTCTTGGGGCGTCGCTTGTTGACACCGATATGTACTGTTGTCAGATCCATGTTCTATCGCCTTCATTAGCACAGCGTAAAGCTGCGAGTTAGACTTTCACGCCACGCAACGCTTCGATCATTTCCTTGGTGCGAAGCTGCAGCAGCCCATTGATAGTTGCCTTGACCAGAGTCTGAGCGTTTGTGCTGCCATGTACCTTGGTAAGAATGTTGCGAACGCCGGAGAGTTCCAGCACTTCACGGACACCTGAACCGGCCTTCACGCCAGTACCCGGGCCAGCGGGAACCATCACGACTCGGGTGGAGCCGGCCCGCCCGATCACACGGTGCGGGATGGTTTCACCTTTGAGAATAACCTTCTTCAGGCTACGGGAAGCGTCCTTAACGGCCTTCTCGACAGCGGGAGGTACTTCGTTGGCTTTACCGTAGCCGAAGCCGACCTGGCCACGGCGATCGCCAACGACGACCAGAGCATTGAAGCTGAATCTTCGCCCGCCCTTAACCACGGACGCACAGCGACGAATCTTAATGACTTTGTCTTCCAGCCCACCCTGTTTCGAATCGCTCGACATGCTTTGCCCCGGTTAGAATTCGAGTCCTGCTTTGCGTGCGGCGTCAGCCAGCACCTGGATACGACCGTGATAGCGGTACGGGCCACGATCAAACGCGATTTTGGAGATGCCGGCAGCCTTGGCCTTTTCGGCGATGCGGGTACCGATGGTTTCGGCTGCCTGCTTGTTGCCGCCGTACTTCAGTCGTCCATCCTTGTCGTTGGTGCTGGCGGCAACGAGCGTCTTGCCGTTCTGATCATCAATGATCTGAACGTAGATGTGCTGATGGCTGCGATGTACCGTCAAACGAGGACGAGCCTTGGTGCCTCTTGCACGCAAAGTGTTGCGCACATGATGCTTGCGGCGCACGGCACGCTTGGCTTTTTGAACGAGACGATCCATTGGCTCACTTCCCTATACGTTATGTATTCAAGACCAGAACCAGGATTAAGCTCCGGTGCTGCCCATTGTTTTGCCTTCCTTGCGGCGGACGACTTCATTTTCGAAGCGGATGCCTTTGCCCTTGTAAGGTTCAGGCTTGCGCATCGCACGAACCGAGGCGGCAAAGTGGCCCACCTTCTGCTTGTCGATGCCGGTGACGTTGATCGAGGTCGGGTCGGGGCACGTGACGGTAATTCCATCCGGCACCGGCACTTCCAGAGCATTAGCGAAGCCCACGGTCAGCACCAGTTTCTTCTTGTCGAGACGGGCCTGGTAGCCAATACCTTCGATCTTCAGTTTCTTTTCGTAGCCCTTGGTCACGCCTTCAACCATGTTGTTGACCAGCGTGCGGGACAAACCGTAGAGCGACTTCACCATGCGCTCAGTGCTTTCGGTATCGGTTCGCTGAGTGAAGTTGATCATTTTGGCTTTGTCGTCATACGTGACAGCGATTTCCGGGCGAATCTCGATGCTGAGTTTGCCCTTGGGCCCCTCGACGTTGACCTTCTGCCCCTGCAAGGCGACTTTAACGCCTGCTGGTACGGGAATCGGTTTGCGACCTATACGTGACATGTGCTTGAATCCTGACAGAGAGCAGTGGGTACTGCTTTGAATATTGACTTACCACACTTCGCAGAGCACTTCCCCGCCCAGCTTTTCTTTTCGTGCCTGGCGGTCGCTCTTGACACCTTTGTTTGTGCTTAGCAGTGCAATACCCAGTCCATCCAGTACGGGACGAAGATCCTTGTAACTGCGATAGACGCGGCATCCGGGTGTGCTGATGCGGCGGATCTTTTGAATGACTCGTTCGCCCGTGTTGCCGTACTTCAGGTAGACGCGGATGATTCGCTTCGGCAATGTGGCATCGGAGGTTTCGGCGAATTGCTCGACGCCCGCCTCGTCCTTTTTCATATGGCCGACGTGATATTCATAGATGAAACCCTCTTGCTTGAGGGCTTCAGCCAAGCCGATCTTTACGCCATTGGCTGGGATATCAACTACAGCTCGTTCAATGCGGCACGCATTACGGATACGGGTGCAAAAATCCGCTATCGGATCAGTCATCATCGCTTGGGTTCCTCGCACGCTCTGGGACAGGCCCAGTCGTATGCCTGGACTTATGTTTCTATCAAAACCACATGCTGTCGGCAAGGCTCGCTTACCAACTCGCCTTTTTCAGGCCAGGGATCAAGCCATCGCTGCCAAACTTCCTGATGCAGATGCGGCAGATGCCGAACTTACGGTACACGCCGCGGGGGCGGCCACACATCTTGCAGCGAAGGCGGATACGAATGCGCTCACGGGGAAGCAGCACTTTCTTGTCAGGATTTTTCTTCTGCTCGTCGAGTTTCTTCAACTCGCGTTTCTGTCTGGCTCGTTTAGCGGTGACTGCCATGTGTGCCTCAATCTCTTGTCGTTATTTGTTGTCGTCAGTACGGAAAGGCATGCCGAAACCGCGCAGCAACTCGCGAGCTTCGTCATCGCTCGTAGCGGTGGTGGTGAAGGCAATGTCCATACCCTGCGTGAAATTGACCTTGTCGGCTTCAATTTCGGGGAAGACCAGTTGTTCGGCAATGCCCAGGTTGTAGTTGCCGTTGCCGTCGAAGCTCTTGGGATTTACGCCGCGGAAGTCGCGGATTCGAGGGAGGGCGACGTTGATGAGTCGATCAAGGAACTCATACATCTTACTTCCTCGCAGAGTCACCTTGCAGCCAATGGCAAGGCCTTCCCGCAGACGGAAGGCGCTGATGGCCTTCTTGGCTTTGGTAATGACAGCCTTTTGGCCGGCGATCATTGTGAGCTGTTGCTGCGAGACTTCGAGGCGGTTCTTGTCTTCAATAGCCTTGCCCACGCCCATATTGATGGTGATCTTTTCGATCTTGGGAATGCTGTTGATGTTCTTCCGGTCGAACTTCTTCTGAAGCGACGGGACGATTTCTTTCTTGTACTTGTCAAACAAGCGTGCCATGTTCTTTCACCCTGTAGTGCCAGCCGGTCGGAGTCGGCTGAGCGAGTGTGTGCTGGTATTAGTTACGCCTTTGCTACGGCCTTCTTGGCCTTGCGAATGAGGCCCATTTCAGCGTTGCACTTCTTGCATACGCGAACTTTGGTGCCGTCGGCCTTGGTCTTGGCCCCGACACGAACGCCCCCTCGGCAATCCGTGCAATAGAGCATCACATTTGATGCTGCCATCGGCATATCTTTGCTTAAGCGGCCGCCCTGACGATTACGTCGACTGGGCTTGACGTGCTTGATGGCCTGGTTGGCCCCTTCCACAACGACCTTGTTGGCGCTCGGAATCACCCGAAGCACACGCAGCACTTTGGTGGTGCCACGAGTGTTGTCGTCGCCGGTTCGGATGACTACCTGATCACCTTTGCGGATGTTCATATTCGTTACACCACCTCAGCAGCCAGGCTGATGATCTTCATGAAGTTCTTGTCTCGTAACTCACGGGCCACTGCACCGAAGATGCGCGTCCCGCGAGGATTTTTCTCAGCATCGATAAGCACCAGAGCGTTCCGATCAAATCGGACATAGGTGCCGTCGTCTCGACGGTATGGCTTCTTGCAACGAACCACAACGCCTTTGACTACATCGCCCTGTTTGACTTCACCACCGGGGAGCGCCTTCTTCACGCTCGCCACAATGATGTCGCCCAGGCCTGCATAACGTCGCCGTGAACCGCCTAACACTTTGATGCACATGACTTCTTTGGCACCAGTGTTGTCGGCCACGTCGAGGTAAGTCGTGAGTTGTACCATGGCACATCCATCCTTACAAACGTGTTCCGGCGTTACTATACCGGGAGTTCTGCGACGTTAGCCGCCTTCTTAGTGATCTTGACCAGTGACCATCGCTTGAGCTTCGAGAGAGGCTTGGACTCCTCGATTTCCACGATGTCGCCCTTGTGTGATTCGTTCTTTTCATCATGAACGTAACAGATGGTACGGCGCTTGACGTACTTGCTGTAGCGTTCGTGCTGGACGAGGCGGTTGATTTCAACCCGCCTCGTCTTGTTCATTTTGTCGCTGGTGACGACACCCATCAAAACCTTACGCATGTTCTCACCTGATTAGCTTGTCTTTTGATTGCGCTGATGCTGGATCGTTTTGATGCGGGCGATCTGTCGTCGCATTTGTTTGGCCTCAGTGGCGGAGTTCGTCTTATCTCCGGAACTGGTGCGGAAACGAATGTCAAACAGCGACTTGACAGTTTCCTGCAGTGTTTCCGTCAGATGCGAGGCGTCTTGTGCTCGCAGATCTGCAGCTTTAGGCAGTTTGCTGGCCATGTGAATTATCCTCCGATGCTCGGCCGTCGGGTAACGAACCGGCACTTGAAAGGCAGTTTGTAGGCGATGCGAGCCATGCAGGCACGGGCGGCGTCTTCAGGTAAACCGCCCAGTTCGAACATCACCATGCCGCTCTTGACGACGGCTGCCCAGTATTCGGGTTCACCCTTGCCCTTGCCCATACGGGTTTCGGCTGGAATGGCGGAAATGCTCTTATGCGGGAAGACGCGGATGTAGAGTCGCCCTTCGCCACGGACATACTGCGCCGCGGTAACACGACCTGCTTCGATGACTTCCGCGCTTAACCAGCCGCTCTCGAGAGACTGCAGTCCATACTCTCCGTAGGCGACGAAGTTGCCACGCTGGGCGTCACCGCGAACCTTACCCCGCTGGTTTTTGCGATACTTGACGCGTTTGGGCATCATGGCCACGGGTCGAGTCCTCCAAAAAGTCGCCGTTGTTGATCCATACCTTTATGCCGATGTGGCCCTGCGGGATCAACGCTTCCGCAAAACCATAATCGATCTTCGCCCGGAGAGTGGAGAGCGGCACACGACCGACGCCTGACTTTTCCAGACGAGCCATTTCCGAACCACCAAGCCGGCCGGAGAGCTGAAGCTTGACGCCTTGGGCACCCGCTTCCATCGTTGTCTCCATGGCCTTCTTCATGGTGCGTCGGAAACTCTGTCGTTTCTCGAGCTGTTCAGCGATATCCTCAGCTACCAACTGTGCGATCGTCTCAGGATTGTCGAGCTTCTCGATCTTGAGATTGATGCGGCGGCCGGTAAGCTTTTCGAGATCAGCCTGAAGCTTTTCAACTTCCTGCCCCTTCCGACCGATGATGCCGCCTGGGCGGGATGTGTACAAATAGACTTTGACCTCATCACGAGTGCGTTCGATTTCGATCTTGGAGATGCCGGAACGCTTGTACTTCTTCTTGATGAAGTTGCGTACCTTAAAATCTTCCATCAGAAGATCTGAGTATTCGCCTTTGCCGGCGTACCAGCGACTGCGCCACCCTTCCATGATGCCGAGTCGGAAGCCGGTAGGTTTGACCTTCTGTCCCATTAGTTCGCCTCCCCATTATCTGGCGACGAGACCGTGACGTGGATATGGGCCAGGCGTTTGAGGATGCCATAGGCCATGCCGCGGGCACGGGTTTGAATTCGCTTGAACATCGGGCCGCCGTCGACGCGGGCCTCGCTGACATAAAGTTCTTCCATATCACGCTCGTCCTTGAACTCAGCGTTGCCAAGAGCGGACTTGAGCACAGCTTCGATCAGCCTGGCTCCGCGATTGGGCAGATACTTCAGCGCTTCAATTGCTTCATCAGCCTGCTTGCCACGGATGAGATTAGCGAACGGTCGCAGCTTGCGAGCCGTCACATCCGCGTAATAGTGATGAGCAACGTAGTGTCTTGTTGCCATGTCCTGTCTGCCTGTTCATGTCAGAAGTCTGCCGCGTCATAACCCATCGAGACGCCGGGCAGACCCCGTGTTGGTTTCCAAGTTCCGGGGGCAGGATTTGAACCTACGACCTCCAGGTTATGAGCCTGGCGAGCTACCACTGCTCCACCCCGGGTTGTTTCGTAGGCGTTCTCTTCTCACGCCCCGCCTGCAGCTACTTTGCTGCTCCTGCCTCAGCCTTCTTCGTACCACCATGGCCCTTGAAGGTTCGTGTTGGTGCGAACTCTCCCAGTTTGTGTCCCACCATGTCTTCAGTGATGAAGACCTTCTGGAACATCCGCCCATTATGAACGAGGAAGGTATAGCTTACAAACTCAGGCACTACCGTGCAGTCGCGTGCCCAGGTTTTGATCGGCTCTTTGTCTTTTCCGGCCTTCTGAACCTTATTCAGGAGGCCAAGATCGACATAGGGGCCTTTCTTCAGTGAACGACTCATGTGCTTATCCTATGCCACCAGGTTATTTCGGTATGGATTGTGGGCCGGGAGGACGTCGGCGAATGATCGCTGAGTTCGAGGTCTTCCGGGGGTTTCGTGTCTTGCCACCCTTGGCCGACTTTCCTGTAGGCGAACAGGGGTGGCGGCCACCCTTGGATCGTCCTTCGCCGCCACCCAGTGGGTGAGCGACAGGATTCATCGAAGTGCCGCGATTGTGAGGCCGACGCCCCAGCCATCGCTGGCGGCCTGCTTTACCCAGCGTTATGTTCATGTGGTCTTTATTGCCCAGCTCGCCAATAGTGGCACGGCACTCGACCGAAACACGACGCATTTCACCGGACGGAAGCGTGATCTGTGCCCAGGTTCCTTCTCGTGCTGTCAGCACTGTTGCGGTGCCTGCCGAGCGGGCAATCTGGCCGCCGTGGCCGGGAATGAGCTCGACATTGTGAATCTGCATGCCTTGTGGCACACGACGCAGCGGAAGGCAATTGCCAACTCGAGGCTCAGCCGTTTCGCCGCTTTGAATCTTGTCACCGGCCTTGAGGCCTTCGGGGGCCAGGATGTAGTTGAGCAAGCCATCGGTATACTTGATCAAGGCAATCCGACAGCTTCGGTTCGGATCGTATTCGATGGCGACCACTTCGGCCCACATATCATCCTTGATTCGCTTAAAATCAATGAGACGATAGCGGCGTTTGTGTCCACCCCCACGGAACCGGCTCGTTGTGTAGCCTTGATTGTTGCGACCGCCATGCCGTTTGTAGGGGGCGAGCAGCGACTTTTCCGGCTTACGATGCTTGTCCGTGATTTCAGCGAAGTCGCTGACAGTCATCTGTCGGCGGCTTTGCGTGTACGGCTTGAATGCTTTGATGCCCATGTCTGCTTACATCCTTCAGTGCCCTGCCCCAGTGTCGTTCTGGTCAGTGCGGGTTATCACTTAGATGAAGTCGATCTTGTCGTCGGTATCGAGCTGAACAATGGCTTTTTTCCAGTTCGCCAGCTTGCCCTTGGCGCCTTTGAACCGCTTGTGCTTGCCCAGGCAATTCATCGTGCGAACGGCCACCACCTTGACCTTGAACAACTGCTGAATCGCATCGCGGATCTGCAGTTTGTCTGCAAGGGGGTGAACCTCAAATGTGTACGCGTTGTGACGGGTCGACTGGTGCGTGCCCTTTTCGGTCACCAGGGGACGCAGAATGATCTGGTACGGCTCCAGTTCCGGCCCGTATGCCACGGTGTTGAGTGTTGTCTGCGTAGCCATGTTCCTTCGTCCCTTCAAGCAAAGAGCCGGCGGGCGTTAGCCCCCGGAGATGCTTTCCTTTATTTGGCAGCCTTCACAGCGGCGGGCTTCTTTAGCGCATCCAGCGCCTCTTTGGTTAGAAGCAGTCGTTTCCGCTTGAGGATGGTGTAGGTGTTGAAATCAGCGACCGGATAGAAATCCACACCCTTGATGTTGCGAGCTGACTTGTAGGTCTTGTCGTCAGCGTTGGCGACACCGATCAGCAGTGTTTGCCCGTTGAGTTTGAGGTTCTTCAAGACGCCCGCCATAGCCTTGGTCTTGCCGTCAGTGCCGGCCAGGGTGTCGATGATGACTGCTTCGTTATCGTGGAACTTGCTCAGGATAGCCATCTTGCGGGCGAGCCGCACAGCCTTCTTGGGCATGTGGAACTCGTAATCGCGCGGCTTAGGACCCTTGGTGGTACCACCACCACGACGCTTGTTTGTGCGACGGGTGCCGACACGGGCGTTGCCGGTGCCCTTCTGGCGGAAGAGCTTCTTGGTGGAGCCTGCGACCTCACCACGGCGGAGGGTATGATGAGTACCAGCGCGTTGGTTAGCCTCGTGCATCACCACGACGTCGTGCAGGAGCTGCTTGTTGATCTTGCCGCCGAAGTCAGCGGGGTCGATCTCCACAGCACCAACAGTTTCACCCTTGGTGTTCACGACATCCAGTTTCATCTTGGCAAGTATATCAGCCATGTCCTTGTAGCCTTTTCATGAGGCTTGCAGACGAATACAGCCGAGCGAGTCGAGGCGCCCGGCATACACGTCAGGTGTTCCGTTATCGTCACAGTCTTTAGCCAACTGCGGACGCTTTGATCTTAATATCAACGCCCGCTGGCAAACTGAGCTTGTTCAGAGCATCAATCGTCTTGGCGGTCGGCTGCATGATGTCGATCAATCGCTTATGAGTGCGAATTTCGAACTGTTCACGAGACTTCTTATCAATGTGGGGAGAACGATTTACCGTGTAACGCTCGACGCGAGTGGGCAGAGGAATGGGGCCGTGGACAACCGCTTCGGTTCGCTTGGCAGTGTCAACGATATCCATCGCCGACTGATCCAGGACCGAGTGATCGTATGCTTCCATTCGTATTCTAATGCGTTCCGCTGCCACGTTGTCTCTCGCTTCTCGTCACGTAAAGGACGCTCTCACCCCAAGTTACGCCCATGCGTCGATACAATCGATACACGATGGCGGAAGGTTCAAATTAGGGATGCTTGGCATAGTGTCAATAACTTCGAGGAAAAATAAGTTGGCCAACATCGCATTGTGCCTATCCTCTTGACCTGTATAGACTTTCGCTCAGGTCCAAAAGACAGCACGATAGGTCTAACCGCCGAACCATTTCCAGAGATTTCCGAGCATCCAGTCGCCAGTTCTGGTCGGCTGAAGACGGTTGAGAATGAAAAGTGAGCGCAACCACAGTGGAAAACAGATATATTCATGCTTCCGCGCAATTCCGGAAGCGATCCTCTTCGCTGCGACCGGCAGCGACGTAACACCAGGCTTAGCCGACTTGATTGTGTGGATGACGCCGGTGTTAATCCAGCCTGGGTTGACTGTTGTACAGGTAATGCCCAGCGGTCGCAGATCGACGCGCAAACTATCCATCATTACCACGACGCCGGCTTTGCTCGAACAGTATCCAGCCATGCCCGGAAGGCCTCGATAGCTAGACATACTGGCGATGGCGACCAAATGTCCACGCTTGCGTTCGATCATCCCAGGCAACACAGCTGCAATAGAGTTGGCCACGCCCAGATAGTTGACGGAAACCTGCTTATGAATGCTCTCTAAACTGAACGGATCAACAGGTGTATCTAAACCCACTCCTGCGTTGGCAATCAGCACATCAACAGGTCCGACGGCCTTCTCCGCTTCCTGCGCTGCCTGTTGCAACTGTTGCGGCTTGGTGACATCGGCAATACCGGTGTGTACGGCACTTGCGCCCAGCTTCGTCAGTTCCTCACTGATCCCCTCCCACGATTCCGAAGGCAGATCGAGAAGTATCAATTTGGCATTCCGCTGGGCGAACTCACGAGCCAGTTGCAGCCCGACGCTGCGGGTTGCCCCGGTGATAAGGACTACTTGTGATGGCGTTGATGCTGACATAATTGATGTCGATAACCTGGTAAGTAACTGGAAGAGGCGTATGCCTCGTCCTCTTAAACAACATTATGTAAACTATCTTGGAGCATTCTGCCAGCGTTATTTAAGGCTTCCTCCATGAATCCTACCGAACTCTATCAGCAGATCGCTGAAACATACCATTCTCAGGGTAAATTCCAGGAGCGTGATCGTTTCCTCGTTCTCGCACTCGATGCAGCCCAAAGCTCCGGTCATGGCAATACAGCCGAACAAATACGTCAGCGGTTACTGGAGCTCAATCCCAACCACCTGATCAAGCCCTACAACAATATCGCCGCCGCGATGCAGGCTCCCAATTTCATTGCCTATGTCAGTCAGCTGCGCAAGAACTTCCCGCCAGCGAAGGCTCAAGTATTGTTACAGGAATTGGGTGGAGCGTTGCCTGTCAGGCCCAAGCGAACCATGCTGGCGGACAGCACATTCCCAACTGCTATGCCTGCCGATGACCCTAAGACGCCAACCTGGTCGCAACTTCAAATCGAGACCAAGCCCAGGGGAAACACCGGCCCCAGTATTGGTATCTACAACGTTGCCGAGGAGCCACGCATGACGCCGGCTAATGATCCATTAGCGAACGTCCCTGTCACATCAACACAGCCGACGGTGCCGTTCAACCTCGAACAGCCTGTTCGCCGTGCGCCGGAGCCAACTCGCCAGCCGGAAATCGTTCCTGCACCCCGTCAAGCCTCAAGTCGTGGTGCCGACAGTGCTGCCGGTGTGTGGGTCGGCAACCTGCTCTTCATCATCCTGTTTCTGGCGAGCGTCGCCACGTTGTGTTATGTCTTTGTGTTGCCCTTCTATCCCGAAGTGGCGAAGATGTTGAAGTAAGCAGGCTACTCGTATCTCAGTGCCTCAATCGGATCCAGCTTCGACGCCTTCCACGCCGGATAGTAACCGAACGCCACCCCCACCAAACCCGAAACGCTTGCCGAGGCGACAATAGCCAGCAGCGATGGCTCCGTCGGCCATCGCAGTATCAAGTTCACCAGCATCGAACCGCCTCGGCCTATTATTATTCCGACGATTCCGCCCAACAGGCACAGCACCACAGCTTCCATCAAAAACTGACGCAGAATATCTCTCGCCCTGGCCCCAACTGCCATGCGCAGTCCAATCTCACGGGTACGCTCCGTGACCGAAACCATCATGATGTTCATGATGCCCACGCCGCCAACGATCAGTGAAATGAGAGCGACACAGAGCAACAGACCCGACATCAAGCTCGAAGTCGAAGAAAGCGCCTTCGTCATCTCTGTCATATCTCGCACACTGAAATCGTCCGGCTGACCTGGTCGAATATGATGCCGTTCGTGCAGTACCTCATTCACCTCTCGAATGGCTGAAGGTATCTCTTCAGTCGATGCAGCCTGCACCATAATCTGATCGACATTGGTAAACCTCACAGGCTGCGGCCGGTCCGCCGCCTGAGTCGCCGACTGTGCCGGGTACAGTTGAGAAGTTGTTGATGACGAGGGATAGAGTTGGCTTAGAGTATTGATCGATGGCTGAGTCGAAGAGCCTGCTGCGGCAGCGCCTGCCGCACTCTGATTGCCGGTGCTGGCGGAAACCCCTGCCACCCGGTACTTGATCGTCGTCCACGGGGCGAGCAGGATATCATCCTGATCCATCCCCATCATGTTCGCCCCTTTGAGGCTCAGTACGCCAATCACGCGGAACGTGACGTTCTGCACACGAACCTCTTTGCCGATGGCCGATTCACCCTGGAACAATTCACGCACCAGGGTTCGTCCCAGCAGGCAGACCTTGTTTCCGTTGCGAACATCGTATTCGGTGAAGATGTCTCCATCGTCCAGGTTTTCCCAATCGCGCACCTTGAGGAATTGCGGAGTGGTGCCGTAGATATAGAGAGGCACCCAGTTGCGGTTGCCATACACCACCTGGGTACGGGCGCGAACAACAGGAGCCACGTTCGCCACACTGGGGCAGTCCTTGATGGCCTCCGCATCCTGGGGGGTGAGGGTCACCACGCTGCCGCTGCCAAAATTCACGCCGCCGCTGGTGGCGGTGCCCGGTTGAACCAGCAGATTGTTCGCCCCCATACTGGCGATAGTATTCTGCATTGCTGTTGAAGAACCTTTGCCAATCTCCATCATGGCGATGACCGCAGCCACGCCAATGACGATGCCCAGCGTGGTGAGCGCAGAACGCATGACATTGCGCTTGAGCGCTTTGATCGACATCAGAAATGTGCGATAGAACCCTTTCATGAGACCTCCACGAGGCGGGATGCCTGTGTGCTCAGTTGAGCATTATCATCTTCGATCAACCCGTCTTTGATGCGGATGACCCGCTGAGCGTGGCTGGCCACGTTGGCATCATGAGTGACGATGATCACGGTGATGCCCTGCTCCCGGTTCAGTTGCTGGAAGAGTGCCAGGATTTCCTCGCTGGTCTTGGAATCGAGCGCTCCGGTGGGTTCATCAGCCAGGACGAGCGGCGGGTTGTTCACAAGGGCCCGTGCGATGGAAACGCGCTGCTGCTGACCACCGGAAAGCTGGGATGGTTCATGATCCATACGCTCACCCAGCCCTACTCTGGCCAGCAGCGTCTGGGCTCGCTTTTTCCATTCCTGCTCGGTCAATTGCACGGCGGTGTAGTTTAACGGCATCATCACGTTATCCAGCGCGCTGGTGCGGGGAAGAAGATTGAAGCTCTGGAAAACGAAACCGATCTTCTTGTTGCGTATCAGCGCCCGCTCATCGGAGGACATGGAGCCGACCGATTCCTCGTCGAGGATGTACTCGCCGGAGGTAGGTCGATCCAGGCAGCCAAGGATATTCATCAGCGTCGTTTTGCCTGAACCCGAAGCTCCCATTAAGGCGACGAGTTCTCCGCGCGCGATTTTCAATGAAACGCCCTTCAACACAGGGACGTCAATCTCCCCGAGATGATAGGTCTTGGTCACACTGTTGATGCGGATGAGGTCCATGTTCTATTCAAGTTATTGTTGGCGAGGCCTATTGCTTCTTGTTGTTGTTGAACTGAGGAGCAAAGGGGTTTGTGGTGCCGCCGCTTCCTGGGTCTTTTCGGACTTCACCAATCGTCACAATGTCCCCTTCGTGCAGGTCGCCGCTGATGACTTCGGATCTGACGCCGTCAGTCATGCCCAGTTTGACCGGCACGGCCCGGAAGAGATCGCCTTCCTGAATCCAGACAATGCCCGATTCGGTGCGTTCTTTCTCGACAGGCTTCTCTCCCTTGGTCTTTCCTGGACTTCGCTTGGCGGGGGTCGCTTCAGCCAGGCTGGCTTGAGCTTCGGCAGTCATCAACTCCGGCTTAGGTTTCCAGCGCAGAGCACCGTTGGGAATCAGAAGGACATTGCTGCGGTTATTGACCTCAAACTCGACATTGGCCGTCAGATACGGCAGCAGTTTCCCGGAGGTGTTATCGGTGTTTACCACCACGGTGTAAGTCACCACATTCTGGGTCATACTGGCGTTTAGTCTGGGCTGATCGGGTGCTACAACTCCCACGAAGCTCTGGCCCGGATGTGCATCGACGCTGAACCGCACTTTCTGCCCTGACTTGATCTGTGCGACATCCGCTTCATTGACCGACGACCAGACCTGCATCTTGGTCAGATCTTTGGCGATGAGAAAAAGACTGGGCGCGTTCAAACTGGATACCACGGTTTGCCCGACGTTGACACGGCGATCAATAATGACACCCTTGACCGGCGATTTGATCGTGCAATAACCCAGGTTGGTCTCAGCTCGGTCGAGGTTTGCTTTGGCATCGCCGACGGCTGCCTTGGCTTTGATGACATTGGCCTTGGCATCAGCCAGCGTAGCCTTGGCCTGAGCTATGGCTGCATCGCCGACGGCGACGCTGGCTTTGGCTGTCTTGTACGCTGATTCCGCCAGGTCGTAATCTGCGTCGGAAACCGCACCAGGGCTTTGCTTGGCCAGTTTCTGATATCGTGTCCAGTCTCGATCCGTTTGAAAGAGCTTCGCCTGGGACGTCAAAAGATCAGCCTCAGCACGCTTGATGTTGGCCTCGGCTTGTTGTACCTGTGCTTCGCTCGAAGTAACCTGACCCAGCGATTGGTCGTAGAGTGCCTTGGCTGAATTGACCTGAGACTGATAAATGGAATCTTCGATCCGTGCCAGGATGGTGCCTTCGTTCACCGGCGAACCATAGTCGATGATCCGGTTCTTCTCACGCGGGTCTACCCCCAAGGTGATGATTTGCCCGGCTACTTGAGCGCCAACATCCACTACTTCTTCCGGTTCGAGGGTGCCAGTGGAATTGATGCCCACCCGAAGATCGCCCCGTTCGAGCGTTGCCGTTCGATAGTAGACCGTGGTGCCATTGCCCCGTTGCCAATACCAGTAGCCGGCGCCACCCAGTGCCAGCACGCCAAGGAGAAGGAGGATTTTTTGCATGGAAAGCTCTACAGAACAGCAGGTGAGATGCTTGTATTATAGCCGTCTATTGAACTTAATGCAGTCTAATTAGAGAGAGTCTCATTCATCATTCGCTCATGGCTAAGCTGTTGCTCCCGTTACCGCTGCCAGCATCCCGCACGCCGCATGCACATCGGCCCCGCCGCTGTAACGTCTCACGACCGGTTGGCCCAGGAACTCATCCAGATGATCCCGAAACTGCGACAACTCTTCCATGTTCGGCGGCTCGAACTTCCCCGTCGTATCATTGACATCAATCAAATCGAGACGGATGGGCATTCCCTTAACCAAGTCAGCCAACTGCTGAGCATCTTCTTTGTTGGTGTTCACCCCACGCAGCATGGTCCACGCTAATGTGGCTCGATCCCCCCTGCTCGCTTGATATTCACGCACTGCTGCGATCAATTCATCAAGGGGAAACAATTCTTCCACCGGGAACAACTGCTTCCGCTTGGCCGACGTTGCCGACGTTAGAGACACGATCAATCGATACGGGTGCCCTTCAGCAGTAAAGCGCCGAATCATGGGTACGATACCCACCGTAGAGATCGTGATCGCCTTCGCTGAAATGCTTAATCCCACTGGTTCGCACATGATCCCCGCTGCGGCGATCACACGGTCATAGTTCAAGAACGGCTCGCCCATCCCCATGAAGACCACGCCGCCGATGGGGTACTCTGATTCGGCCTTGATCCGCATTACCTGATCGACCATCTCCCACGTCTGCAGGTTTCGCTTGAACCCCATGCGGCCTGTAGCACAGAAGGTACAGCCCATGGCGCATCCCACCTGCGAGCTGACGCAGATGATGTACTTCTCCTTGCCGGGACGATGTACCAGGGGGATGCGAACCGCCTCGAAACCTTGGTCATCCTCACCATGAAAGACATACTTGGTGAAGCCATCGGTGGGTGAAGTGCGTTTATCGACGATCTTCAATACCGGGATGTTCGTCGCCAGTCGAACCGCTTCCAGCTTATACCTGGAGACCTGGTCCAAATGAGTTGGCACCGGGCCATTGCTGCGCACCACTGCCGCCTGCAGCCGGCGGGCCAGGGTCAGATCGACACCTACGTGGGCCAGTTGTGTACTTAACCCCTCGGCCGTGCAAGATTTGAAGGTAACAGTCATTAACGATCTTTATACGCACTCAGCTACGATTGTCGTTGCGCTTATTCCGCAGCCTCGATAATGGCCGACATGGAACCTTTGGAGTTCTTCGAGAGAGGATCAGCCCCATAGGCGTGAATCTGCTCCTGCTTCAGCTCAGCCCGTTCCTTCGTGGTGGTATCGACAATCGCCTGGCCTCGCTTATCCACTTCCTCAGCCATCAGGAAAGCCTTACTCATGGGGTGACCGAACAACTCACCCAACATACGGATGACATATTCGTAGGTGTGATCATCATCATTAAGCAAGATCACGTGATAGGGAGGCTGTTGATAGATTTTCTCCTTCGACTGCCCCTTCGGCTTCGCCTTCCGAGTCCGTACTTGTGTAGATTCCATGCTCATCCGTCGTTCCTGTCTCTTTTCAGAAAGCCTGCGCCTTAAGTTCGCGTCTCATTCTGGCTCCTGACTCCTGTAACTATGCTACACAACATCAAGCTCGTCTACTTAAACAGACGAGTGTCATATCGTCAAACTGCTCCGGCGCGGTGGCAAACTGTTCGACGGATCGAAGCACCGCTTGTCCCAGAGCCGGGGCATCCTTGTTGGCCAGTTTCATTGCGGATAGCAATCGCTCCTTGCCGAACTGCTCGTTTTTTTGACTGTTGGCATCGGTGATACCGTCGGTACACATCAGCAGGCAGTCACCCGGATTGAGGGTGACCTTTACCGCTTCATAGGAAAAATCCTCCATGACTCCCAGTGGCAGGCCATTCTTATCATCTGCGGCATATTCTTCCACGGCGCCATCGGCACGTCGCAGCAGAGGTGGCACCTGCCCCCCATTCACCAGAGTCACTACGCCGGTGGCCGGGTCAAGGATACACAGCAGGAAGGCCACGAAACGGTCTGAGATACCTGCTTGATGGAAGAGGTGATTTAACCGCATCACGGCATGGGCAGCATCAGGCTCGGAGAGCACAGCCAGGTTGACATCGCCGCTGACACGAGCCATGAGCAGGGCAGCCGGCACCCCTTTGCCGGCAACGTCTCCCACTGAAAGCGCCAAGCGTCCTTCGCTCATCTTCAGGAAGCCATAGAAATCGCCTCCGACTTCACGGGCAGCTTTGTAGTGGGCAAAGAAATCGTAACCGGCTTCCTGGGGCACACAGTTGGGAAGGAAGCACTTTTGCACCTCGACAGCGAGTTCGATCTCACGCGCCATCTTTTGTCGCAGGTTGAGGTTTTCGTGTAGTTTTACGTTATCGAGCGCCACCGCTGCCTGATTGGCGACTGCCATCAGCAATTGAAGGTCGTCCTGAGTGAATTTGCGGTTGCGATCCTGTGTATCGACCTGAATGATGCCAAAGACTTCACCATCCGAAGAAATCAGCGGTGCTGCCATGATGGAACGAATCTTGAAATCGGAGATACTGGCAGCCAATTGAAATTGTTCATTCTGGGCGGCATCTTCGATGAGCAGTGCTTCAGCATTATCCATGCACTTCTTCAGAATGGTCTTGCTGAAGCGCGCCGAGGACTCATCCTTCTCTCGGCGGGTCTTGATCGCCTTGGGAACGAATTGGCCGCCCGCATCCTGAACGATGAAGAAGCCGCGATCCGCCTGACGGAATACCTGAAAAAGTCCTTCAAGGATTCTCGGTAATAGAGCAACGACTTCGACGGTACGGGACAAACTGTTGGTTACTTCCAGCAGTAAGCGGAGTCGCTCAGCAGGTTGTGCTGCCAACACGTTAACCGAACCGGGTCCCGCCTGCACCGAAGAGACAACGGTGCCAGATTCTTCTTCTTCAGATTTCTGCACGACGGGTATGTTCTCGTCGACATATTCGCACAGAAAATCACATATTTTGACCTTATCACCCGGACCCAGCGGCATCGGCTTATCAGCCTCGACCTTGATCTCATTAAGAATGGTCAGGTTGCGGCTCTTTAAGTCTTCCAGAAAGAAGCGATTATTCCGCCAGATAATCTTGGCATGTTCCCTGCTGACTGCACTGACACTTAGAACGATATCGCACTCGGGGTTACGACCAATGACATTGGTCCCCTTTTTCAGTTCAAAACGCTGCCCGACGGTGGGGCCTTTCACGACAACTAAAAAGGGCATGGTTCACATCAGTGCTGACGAGTACATGATCCGGCAATACTGGTGATTCTAAGGTGAATAAAAACTAGACTCAAGCGTTTCCTTTGAATTATGATTGAGTTGAAACTTTCGTCGATGAATCGGGTATCTAGGGAGATGCAGGTGAGCATGTCGCGCCACGAACGGAAATCGTGCCCTCGGCCCGCAAAACAGAGGAATTCTGTTGAGCAGCCTATGGAGGAAGCGAGACATTTGCGCAATGAACGCTTGCTCGTGCAAGCTTGCCGGGCCAACGATCCCATGGCCCTCAAAGACATGATTGAACGTTTTCAACAGGATGTTTACCGGGTTTGCTGCCGACTGATGTCCGACCCTCACGAAGCGGAGGATTTAGCTCAGGAATCGTTCATTCGGGTCTTCCGGAGCCTGCATACGTGGGATCAGGAGCGGCCACTCAAGCCCTGGATTTTGAGCATTGCCATTAATCGCTGCCGGACAGCACTGGCGAAACGGGCAAGACGGCCCAGCTTAAGCCCGCTTCTCGATTGCAACCCTGGTCGGGAAGTGACCGCTGAGCGTTCCACTGACCTGCAACAGGAGATCAATGCCGCGGTGGATGAACTGCGAACGGAGTACCGAGAGGTCTTCATTCTCTTTCACACTGAGGAAATACCCTACGAGACAATTGGCAGCATGATGCGTAAGCCCGTCGGAACCATCAAAACCTGGCTCCATCGTGCCCGGCTGGCTGTCGTACAGCGGCTGCGCGAACGTGGAGTCGTCTATTCGGGGAGCATCCCACCCCATGACTAAGCCCATGAACTGTCAAACGGCTCACACACAACTGAACGAACTTCTCGATAGTCGCTCGGCCGGCCCAATGACTGCCGACCTGCAAGCCCACCTGGTTGAATGTCAGGCCTGTCAAAGCTGGCAGGCGCTGTTCCACATGCAACCCACTGCCAAGTCACCGACTTTTGAGCTACCTGCCGATTTCAGCAAACAGGTGCTGGCTCGCTATTCTCGTGAACAACGCCGGATGCGATGGATTCGTGCTTCCAGCCTGTTTGCCATTGCCGCTTCACTATTCGTGGCCGGCATGGTTTGGCTCACGCTGACTCAGCCTCATCAATCTGCCAGTGCTGGGAGGAGCAAAATACCGGTCGAGGAAAAGGGCCGCAAGTTGCTTGATGAAATCAGTCAGGAATTGGACGAGTTTCAAGTTCGTGTTTCCCAATTGCACGCACCCAACTTCTCGCTGCCCAGAACCATTACCGAGTGGGACTTGCAGGATGTCAATGATCCACTGGCTGTCAGCATGCCAGCCCTGCGAACAGTCGGAAGCAGCCTGCAAGGTGTCCTTGAGCCATTCGAAACCCCTGCTCGAAATACGATGAACCGGGTCAAAGCCCTGATCGATGAACCCGAAGTCAAGAAATGGGTCGACAACGTTAAACGTAAAGTGATGTAAGAGTTGCCATCACACTCTGGTGTGTAGTCGTCACGCTCCTTCGTGATGACAGTGGTGACAAAACATCATCACGAAGCACTCGCCCTAAATCGCCTCCACCTCCGCAAACAACTCGCTCCATCGATTCTCCGCATCGCTTAACTGCGCGGTCACCGATGCAATTTCGCTCTCCAGTCGAATCGCTTCGTCAGCATCGTCTGTCGATTCAAACTGCGCCGTCAGTGTCTTCTTTTGCTCATCCAGTTGAGCAATACTCCGCTCTTCCGCCTTCATCTCTTTGCGAATCACCTTCTCGGTGCGTGGCCCGTCACTGGATGGCTGATATGTCGCGTTCTTGACTTCGCTGGGAAGCGTGGCACGAAGGCTGGCCAGTTCCCGTTCACCGGCTTCGATTTCCTTGTTCACCCTGTCGAGATATACATCATAGTGCCCGCTGTGGTTCACCACCCTGCCATCCCGCACCTCGATGATGCAACTGGCGACACGTTTCATGAAGTGGCGATCGTGGCTGGTGAAGATGACCGTGCCTTCGTAGGCAACGAGAGCCTCAGCCAAGGCCTCCACAGTATCTACATCCAGGTGATTACCCGGTTCGTCAAGAATCAACACGTTGTGCTTGCTTAACAATAAACCTGCCAGGCAGAGTCGAGCACGCTCGCCACCGGAGAGAACGGGGATGCGTTTGTTGACTGCGGCACCCTTGAAGAGCAGTGCTCCAGCCAGATCGAGAATCTCCTGATCCTTCTTCCCCGGCGCTGCCTGTGAGTGCAGGTAATCCAGAACCGTCCGGTTCTCCGGCAAACTGGTATAGACATGCTGAGCGTAGACGCCGATCTGACAGCCATGCCCCCACTTCACTTCCCCACCAAGGGGTGCCAGTGAATCGACGATCGTGCGTAGAAAGGTCGTCTTGCCCTGGCCGTTATCCCCCACGATGGCTGCGCGTGAACCATGCTCGATCTCAAGCTGAATGTCTGAGGCGACTTGTCGATCCGGATAGCCGATGGCAAGGTCTCGACACCGGACGGCATTGCCCTTGCGGGGCTCCACTTTCGGGGCACGGATATTGGCGGTGGCTTCCGCTCCCTCGATCTCAGTCAGTTCCAATCGTTCCAACTGCTTGCTCTTGGAACGTGCCAGGGTGGCGGTGGCAGCCCGCGCCTTGTTCTTAGCGATGAACTCCTCCAGATGCCGACGTTTCGACATGATCGCTTCATTGGAGCGCATGTCGTGCTCCCGCTTTTCCTTTTGGAACTCGAGGAACGCATCGACCTTGCCGGGGAACACCGTCAGCTTGCCTCGGGAAAGATCGAGTGTGTGGGTACAGGTGGCGTTCAGAAAGGCCCGGTCATGCGAAACGATGAGACAGGCTGAACGATGGTTTTTAAGGAAATGCTCAAGCAGAATCTGAGTGCGAACATCAAGAAAGTTCGTCGGTTCATCCAGCATCAACAGATTGGGTTCGTGCAGGAGCAGTGCCGCCAGTTTGACACGGGTCTGCCAGCCGCCAGAGAGCTTGGAGATGGGGCCGTGCAGGTAACTGCCCTTAAGCTCGAACTCGCCCGCCACTTCGCCGCACTTCCAGTCGGGTTGGTTGCTGTCGCGCATCAGGAAGTCGAGTGCCGACTCATCGGGCAGGAAAGGATCGTGCTGTCTCAGGTAGCCGAGCCTCAGGCTCGAACTGCGGATGACCTCGCCACGGTCGAGTTCCTCTTCGCCGAGGAGGACGCGGAGCAGCGTACTTTTGCCGGCTCCGTTCTTACCTATGAACCCGACCTTGGTGTTGTCGTTGATCGTGGCTTCAGCATCTTCGAGGAGGACCTGGTCGCCATAACTCTTGTAAGCTTGCGTGATTTGAAACAGAACACCCATCGGTCGTCGAACCCTTTTGACAAACAAGCATTCTACGACAAGCTGCATCGATTGTGATGCAGCTTGCATGAAAGTTCAGTGGAAACGTCTATTTTCCTTCGGCCTTCTCGTGATGCCCGCCGAACTCGAAGCGCATCGCCGAGAGCAGCTTGTCAGCAAAGGCTGCTTCGCCACGGGAACTGAAGCGTTCATAAAGAGCAGTGGTCAACACGGGGGCTGGCACTGCTTCGTCAATCGCCGCCTTGATCGTCCAGCGGCCTTCACCCGAATCGGAGACTCGACCGGAGAACTTGGACAGCGTCGGATCCTTGAGAAGGGCGATAGCTGACAGATCGAGCAGCCAGGAAGCAACGACACTGCCCCGTCGCCATACCTCGGCGATGTCGGGCAGGTTCAGATCATACTGATAGTGCTCAGGATCACGCAACGGAGTTGTTTCAGCATCTACCGCATGCGTTGACTTCCCGATGTTGGCATGCTGCATGATGTTGAAGCCTTCAGCGTAGGCAGCCATCAGGCCATACTCGATGCCGTTGTGAACCATCTTGACGAAGTGCCCTGCCCCATTGGGACCGCAGTGCAGGTAACCCGACTCAGCGGTTCCGGTCATCTTTTCACGCCCCGGTGTGCGATCGATGTCTCCTATCCCCGGTGCCAGTGCCTTAAAGATCGGATCGAGATGTGTCACGACCTCCTTCTCGCCGCCGATCATCATGCAGTAGCCCCTCTCCAGGCCCCAGACGCCGCCGCTGGTACCGACATCGACGTAGTGAATGTTCTTCTTTGTCAATTCCCTGGCCCGGCGAATGTCGTCGATGTAGTAGGAATTGCCGCCATCGATGAGGATGTCGCCCGGTTCCATGAGCGGCAGAATCTCAGCGATGCTCTTATCCACGATAGCCGCCGGCACCATCAGCCACAGTGCCCGGGGCTTCTGCATCTTGCTTACCATGTCGGCAATCGAGGTCGAACCGATGGCCTTCTCCTGCACCATGTCCTGAACAGCTTTGGGGAAGATGTCGAAGACCACGCAATCATGCCCCGCCTTGATCAGTCGCCTGACCATGTTCGCGCCCATTCGTCCCAGTCCGATCATTCCCAGTTGCATGGCTAGCTCCCGTGGTGGTTGTGTTTTGGCAAGGTCGTTCTCACCCATTTCTAAGTGAGCGATCAGTCCTTTTTTTGTCCTGAAAGGACGACCTGCAATAGCCCAGGACTTCAGAACTTTTTGCGCATCGAGCTGAAAGGTCTTGCGCGACAACAAGTTGGGCTCCACAATAGGCACCTGAAGTACCACCTTCGGAGCCGATCATGGAGCACCAACTCTGGAATACTATTGTGACCATTCTTGCTGAACTCTGCAAGAAGGTAAAACCAACCCGATTCCGATTCAGCTCTGCTGAAATCATCAAAGTCTATTACTGGGCGGCGGTCCACGACCGGCCCGTGTCGTGGGCTTGTCAGCGAATCCATTGGCCACTGCATCTGCGGAAACGCCCGCTGCCTTCCAAAACCACGATGTCGCGTCGGTTGCGTTCACGCCCTGTAGTGGCGTTGCTTAAGCAGCTGGAAGATCGCGTGATCGCACCGACCCAGCCGCACCTCAATTGGATCATCGACGGGAAATCGATGGTGATCGGCGGTTGCTCCAAGGATCGACAGGCGGGGTACGGCCAAGCAGCTCAGTGTAAAGCGAAAGGCTACAAATTACACATGATTTGTGGGCTCGATGGCTCGGTGGCAGCGTGGCGTATCGCTCCGATGAACAAGGACGAACGAGTGATGGCGGCACGAATGCTCAAGACCGTGCCGGTGCAAGGTTATGTGACGGGCGATGGCCACTACGATTCCAACAAACTGCATACCATCTGCGATCAGCGCGGCAATCTGCAACTGGTGTCGCCACGTCCTTTGGGGAGAGGCAAAGGACTGGGGCATCGCCAGCATGCGCAGGGTCGATTGAGATCGAAGGAGTTGTTGGAAGCACCGTTCAATAATTTTGGTCAGGCACTGATGCATCGACGCGATGACATCGAACGGACCTTTGCCCACCTGACCAATTGGGGAGGCGGATTAGCCTGCCTCCCCGCCTGGGTGCGCGGACACCGACGAGTCCATCGATTTGTGCAAGCCAAACTCATCCTGACCGCGCTCAAACGTCAGGCACAATTAAGGACTTACGTCGCATGATGCAAAAAGTTCTAAAGTCCTGGGCTATTGCAGGTGATCCTTTCAGGATCAAACATGCATTTGCTCTTTGTTGCGATAAGGGACTAAACCGATGCATTCCCCTTCTGCCTTCGATACCGATTGATCAAGGCGTTCGTTGAACTATCGTGTTTCAGCGGTGGTTGCGTCCTGGTATCCAGCTCCGGAATGATGCGCTGGGCCAGCACTTTGCCTAGTTCCACGCCCCACTGATCGAACGAATCGATGTTCCAGATAGCGCCCTGAACGAAGACAGAATGCTCGTAGAGAGCAACCAACTTGCCGAGAGCTTCGGGCGTCAGCTTGTCAGCTAGGATCGTGTTGGAAGGCCGATTGCCTTCAAACACTCGATGCGGCACCAGCCAGTCGGCAGTACCTTCAGCTTTGACTTGCTCCGCTGTCTTGCCAAAAGCGAGTGCTTCCGATTGAGCAAAGGCATTGGCCAGCAGAATATCATGATGCTGCCCCAGCGGGTTAACCGATTGGACAAAGGCGATGAAATCACAAGGGATAAGCCGTGTACCCTGATGGATCAATTGATAGAAGGAGTGCTGACCATTGGTGCCCGGCTCGCCCCAATAGATCGGGCTGGTCTCGTAATCGACCCTGGCTCCATCGAGAGTGACATGCTTGCCGTTACTCTCCATCGTCAATTGCTGAAGGTAGGCAGGGAACCGCTTCAGATACTGTTCATAGGGCAAGACAGCGACGGTCTGAGAACCGAAGAAGTCGCTGTACCAGACCGAGAGCAGCCCCATCAAGACGGGCAGGTTCCTGCTGAACGGAGCTGTCTCGAAATGCTCATCCATCTGGTGAAAGCCTGCGAGCATGGCATGGAAGTTCTCCGGCCCGATGGCCAGCATCGTGGAGAGGCCGATGGCGGAATCCATCGAATAACGCCCGCCCACCCAGTCCCAGAAGCCAAACATGTTGGCGGTATCGATGCCAAATTCAGCCACCTTGATGGCGTTGGTAGAAACTGCGACGAAGTGCTTGGCCACCGCCTTGGCATCGCCACCTAGTCCCATGAGCGCCCAGTTCCGCGCGCTGTGGGCATTCGTCATCGTCTCCAGTGTGGTGAAGGTCTTGGACGAAATGATGAACAAGGTCTCGGCGGGATCGAGATCTTGAGTTGCTTCTACGAAATCGGTGCCATCAACATTGGAAACGAACCGGAACGTGAGCGAGCGGTCGCTGTAGTGTTTGAGGGCTTCATAGGCCATCACGGGGCCAAGATCGGAGCCGCCGATACCGATGTTGATGATGTTGCGGATGCGTTTGCCGGTATGTCCCTTCCATGCTCCTCTGCGTAGCTGGTTGCTGAATTCAGCCATCTTGTCGAGCACAGCATGAACAGCGGGCACGACGTTCTCGCCATCATGCAGAATGGTTGCCCCCTTGGGTGCTCGCAGGGCGATGTGCAGAACCGAGCGATTCTCGGTAATATTGATCTTATCCCCACGGAACATCGCATCGATTTTCGCCCGCAGGCCGCATTCACCGGCAAGCTTGAGGAGCAGGCTGATCGTTTCATCATTGATGCGGTTCTTCGAGTAATCGAGATACAGCCCTACTGCATCCAGCGTCAGCCGCTCACCACGCTGCGGATCGTCGGCGAAGAGCTTGCGGAGAGAGATCTTTCGAATCTGTTGATAATGATCATCTAAGGCTTTCCATGCCGGGAGTTGTGTCAACTTAGACTGAGTCTCTGACATGGGACTTCTCCGATATCTGCTTCCATAAGGCCTGTTATCAGTGGCGTGGGTAGGTGAGTGCTATGATTTCTTGAAAAGGTCGAGGAAACGATCTTCATAGTCTTTGAACACTGACAACCGGTCCAGTTCCTGCTTCAACTCGAATGCTTTCTTGCGATCCGACTTGGCTTGCACGAAGAGCTGATCGAGCTTTTGGCGATCCTCGTCACTGAGCTTCTCTATCGCCGTCATCGGCATGTGGAGCTTTTCTTCATCGTCGGGAGGAGTGAACGCCTGTCCCAGTTTCTCCTCCATCTGAGAAAGGATATCTCCCATTTGCTCTTCCATCCGCCGTGCCTCTTCGGTCATCTCGGTAAAGTCGATCTCGATTCCGGTAAAGGCCGTGAAGACTTCGAGGATAGCCTGAGACGCCTTGGGAAAGGGCAACTGGGCGAAGATGTGGGGCATCTCGCCGAGCAGGCAGGCGCCATGCAGGCCTTTCTCGGCAGCGACGCCCAGCAGCACTCCGTTCAGCCCGCCGATGTGGCCGTCTTCCAGCACATGCACATCCTGCGTTTGCAGCTCTTCCAGGTTCTGCTCATTGGTAGCGGCGACGAACACTTTGGATGGATGCTCCGGGTGCATCTGCGTGGCCATTGCCGCGAAAGTGTAGATACGTTCGACTTTCAGTTTCTGGGCATACTCAACGACCGACTGACAGTACTGATACTTCCCCAGTGGCGGCTGACCCTCGCCCAGGAACAGCACCAGGTCTCGCTTTTTCTCCGGATCAGAATACAGGAAGAACCGGCTGCGGGGACGGCGACCAGTGTGCAGGATTCCCTTCTGCACTTCGACATGATCGATGTCGAAGAGAGACGAGGTATGCAATTCGGAGAGCACCGACATGCCCAGCTTCGACATGAGATAATAGCCAGCGTTCATGGCAACGTGACCGATGCCGGGCCAGACAGCGATCAGCCAGGGATGCGTCAAAGTCGTTAGAGGGTTCATGAATGTACCGGGATGAGAAAATATCGCCAACAGGGGCTGTTATACTGGTATCGCCTGTTGTTGGAGCATACTATTTTCCTGGAGGCACATCACCGTCTGGCACAGAAATTCCCTTTTGCTTCGAGTCAAGACTCGTTACTCTAAGTACTCATGCAGAAGTGATTGGGTGGTGGGCAGACATTCCTGTCTGGCCTACAAAATGACTTTTGTGTAGTAACTTTGATTATCGAACCCGCCTGACGTATTCCCCAACGTGTACTACTCATACTGAGGTTGAGACATCGCCAGAATATCCATGATCCTGATGTTTGGCCTGTTACTGGTATGTACCTGCCTTGTCGCTGATGACAAGAACAAGAACGCCATTCAGTTCAATCGAGACATCAGGCCGATCCTGTCGGAGAACTGCTTTGCCTGTCATGGCCCTGATGCCCATCAGCGAAAGTCCAAGCTGCGGCTGGATGTGCGGGAGAGCGCCATCGAGAAGCACTCCATCGTACCCGGGAAAAATGCCGAGAGTTTGTTGATCGAACGGGTGATGTCGATGAACCCCGAAGAGCACATGCCGCCTGAAAAGTCAGGCAAGAAGCTGACCCAGCAGCAGATCGAGTTGCTGAGCCGCTGGATCGAGCAAGGGGCCAAGTATGAAAAGCACTGGTCGCTGATTGCTCCTGAACGAGGCGAGTTGCCGAAGGTGAAGCTGACCATGTGGCCGAAGAACCCGATTGATCGCTTCATCCTGGCCCGGTTGGAGAAAGAAGGCCTGACACCTTCCAAGGAAGCTGACCAAGCAACTCTGCTTCGTCGGGTGACTCTCGATCTGACCGGCCTGCCTCCGACGCTGGACGAACTCGATGCCTTTCTGAAAGACGAGTCGCCAAACGCCTACGACAAAGTCGTCGACCGGTTGCTGCAGTCCCTGCGATTCGGCGAACATCTGGCCACCCACTGGCTCGATCTCGCCCGCTATGCCGATACCAACGGCTACAACAACGACGAGGAACGCACCCAGTGGATGTGGCGCGACTGGGTCATCAATGCCTTCAACTACAACAAGCCCTACGACCAGTTCATTACAGAACAGTTAGCAGGCGATATATTACCCCATGCCACGATCGAGCAAAAACTGGCGACTGGCTTTAGCCGCAATCATGTGCTGACCACCGAGGGCGGCATCATCGAAGAAGAATACCGAGTCGAGTATGTTGCTGATCGTGTCCACACCACTTGCACGGTATTTCTCGGCCTCTCCATGCAGTGCGCCCGGTGTCACGATCACAAGTTCGATCCCATCACGCAGCGTGAGTACTACAGCTTCTTCGCCTTCTTCAACAACATCGCTGAGAAAACCGTTGGCTTCAATCAGGCTCGTGTATCGGAGCCATTTCTCAAGATTCCGACGAAGGAGCAACAGGCAGAGAAGGACAAGCTGTTGTTCCAGAAGAAGACGCTGACCAAACAATTAATCGATCGCCAAGCCAGCATCATGTTTGATGGTCAGGCCCGCAAGTCAGTTGCTGAACTGGTTGGAACCAACAAGCTACTGAAGGTACTGGAGACCGCTATCCCGGCCAACATGATCATGCAGGAGATGCCGACGCCCCGCAAAACCTTCGTTCTGAAGCGTGGCCAATACGATCAGCAGGGAGAAGCGGTCTCGCCCGGTGTGCCCGCAAGCCTTCCTGCACTACCTGCTGGCCTAGCAGCCAATCGTCTCAGCCTTGCCAAATGGCTCGTCGAGCCAACCCATCCCCTCACAGCACGGGTCGCTGTCAACCAGTGGTGGCACATTCTCTTCGGCACCGGCATTGTCGAAACGGTGGAGGATCTAGGCTCCCAAGGTGCCTGGCCCAGCCATCCCGTACTGCTTGATTGGATGGCCTGTGAGTTGATCAGTAGTAAATGGAATGTCAAAGCCATGATCAAGCGGATGGTAACATCGGCTACCTATCGGCAATCATCACGAGTTTCACCGGAACTGCTGGAGCGTGATCCGAAGAACCGCTTGCTGGCCCGTGGCCCTCGCTACCGTCTCTCGGCGGAAACGATTCGAGACAATGCCCTAGCTGTCAGCGGGCTCCTCAAGGAACGCATCGGCGGGCCTAGCGTTATGCCCTATCAGCCTGATGGTTTGTGGCAGGATGTTTCCGTCGAACGCCGGGCGGTTTACAAGCAGGATGTGGGCGACAACCTCTACAGGCGAAGTATGTACACCTTCTGGAAGCGAACCTGTCCACCGCCGGGGATGATGACCTTTGATGCGCCGGATCGGGAGACCTGCACCATCCGCCGTGCCCGAACGAATACTCCGCTCCAGGCCCTGGTGCTCATGAACGATCCGACGTACCTAGAAGCATCACGCAAGCTGGCTGAGCGAGTGATGAATGCAAGCGACAAGGATGAAGCCCGATTGGATCATCTCTATCGGTTGGTCTTGTCTCGTTCACCGAGTGCTGCCGAACGAAACACACTGCTTTCGTTGTTGGCCAAATCCCGTGATCGAATGAAAGCGTCGCCAGAGAAAGCCAAGGAACTCCTCTCTCTCGGCGCATCACCACGAGACAGCAAGCTGAACCCGATCGAACTGGCAGCATGGACGACACTGTGCAGCCTGGTATTCAATCTGGATGAGACGATTTCGAAAGAATAGGCCATGCAACCACTTTTCGACTACGCCTCGATGATGACTCGCCGACATTTCTTCGGAAGTTCGGCGAGTGCGATTGGTACCGCAGCCCTGGCCTCTCTCCTTGGCTCGACAGCACTGGCCAGGCAAGACAAGACTGTTCGTGTCGGCGGCCTGCCTGGTATCCCTCACTTCGCCCCCATGGCTAAAAGGGTGATCTACCTGTTTCAATCGGGTGGTCCTTCGCAGATAGAACTGTTCGACCCCAAGCCCCTACTAAAAGAAAAGCATGGCATTGATCTCCCCGATTCGATCCGTATGGGACAGCGCCTCACCGGTATGACCAGCGGGCAGAAGAACTTCCCGGTCATCGCCTCCAGGTTCAAGTTTGCCCGACATGGCAAGTGCGGTATGGAACTGGGCGAACTGCTACCCTACACCGGCAAGATCGCTGACGAGATATGCCTGATCCGTTCGATGCATACCGAAGCGATCAACCACGACCCCGCTATTACCTACATCCAGACAGGCTCGCAACAGCCCGGCCGGCCTTCGTTAGGTTCGTGGGCAGCCTACGGCCTGGGAACCGAAGCAGCCGATCTGCCTGCCTTCGTGGTGATGATCTCGCATGGCAGTGGCAAGGATAGTAACCAAGGGCTCCTTGATCGGCTCTGGGGCAGCGGCTTTCTTCCTTCCAGTCATCAGGGGGTGAAGCTCCGAAGTCAGCGAGATGCAGTCCTCTACTTGAGCGATCCACCCGGCATCGATCGAGGAATGCGGCGCGACATGCTCGACAGCCTGGCCAAGCTCAATCAACAAAAGATGGCTGAATCAGGTGATCCTGAAATCGCTTCCCGCATCGCTCAGTTCGAACTCGCTTTCCGGATGCAGACCTCGGTGCCCGACCTCATCGATATGAAGAACGAAAAGCAGGCGACCCTTGAGATGTATGGCCCCGATGTCAAGAAGCCCGGCACCTTCGCCGCCAACTGCCTGCTGGCTCGACGGCTGGTGGAACGGGGCGTACGCTTCGTGCAGCTCTACCACCGTGGCTGGGATCAGCACAACAATCTGCCCGACAACATGCCACTGCAATGCCGCGATGTTGATCAACCCCAGGCTGCTCTCATTCAAGATCTGAAGCAGCGTGGTTTGCTCGATGAAACGCTCGTCATCTGGGGCGGCGAGTTTGGCCGTACCGTCTATGGCCAGGGTGGGCTGTTGGAAAGCTATGGCCGAGATCATCATGGCCGCTGCTTCAGCCTCTGGATGGCGGGCGGCGGCATTAAGCCGGGTTATGTGCATGGCAGCACCGATGACTTCAGCTACAACGTCGCCGAGAAGCCGGTGCATTTGCATGATCTGAATGCCACGATTCTGCACTGCTTGGGTATCGATCACGAACGGCTGACGTTCAAGTCGCAGGGACGGGACTATCGGCTGACCGATGTGAAGGGTACTGTAATGAAAGACCTTTTGGCATAGTCTGCTGGGAGGGCGAGGCTCCTGCCGAGCTTTACGCTATCGTTTGATAGCTCGGCAGGAGCCTCGCCCTTCCTTTCATCACAAGATGTCACACACCCAAGGTGGTTTGCATGCATTCCGTCGTCTTCCTGCTTGATGTCGATAATACCCTTCTCGATAATGATCGCTTTGGCTCCGACCTTCGTACTCACTTGACCGAGGCGTTCGGTAACGAACGCCAGGAACGCTACTGGGCTATCTTCGAGAAGTTGAGAACTGAACTTGGCTATGCCGACTATCTCGGCGCCCTGCAACAGTACCGTGTTGAGAATCCTCACGATCCCCACTTCCTGCAAGTCTCCCACTTCATGCTCGAGTATCCATTTACTCAACTGCTCTATCCGCACGCGCTCGAAGTCGTCAAATATTTACACACCTTGGGGCCTACGGTGATACTCTCGGATGGTGATGTTGTGTTTCAACCGCGCAAGATCGAACGCAGTGGCCTGCTCAAGGCGGTGCATGGCCAATCGCTCATCTACATTCACAAAGAGCAGGAACTGGCCGACGTCGAGAAACGGTTTCCTGCCCGCCACTATGTCCTGGTTGATGACAAGCTGCGTATCCTCACGGCGATCAAGAAGGTCTGGGGATCACGGCTGACCACCGTCTTTCCCAAGCAGGGCCACTATGCTCTTGACCCAAAAATACTGGCGGCGAATCCACCTGCTGACATCACCATCGATAAGATCGCCGACTTGCTACACGATTCAGTAAAACAACAATTGGCGTCAGCTCTGGACAAGGAACGATCGAACTAACACTGATTCTCGAACTAGCTGACATACCAACTGCTTGGTGCATCGCTTCTCTTTCTTCCTCTCCTCCGGAGGAATAGGGGGTTGAGGGTGAGGGGAGCATTGTTCTAACCACCATCAGCAACCTAAGGAATAATCTATGCAACCAACATCAAAGCCGATGCTTTGGACAGGCTACGTCCTGAGCGCTCTGCCGGGCCTGTTTCTTCTGTTCGACGGCGTCATGAAGCTGGTCAAGCCCGAATTTGTCGTCAAAGACACCGTCGAATTGGGCTTCGCAGAGAGCGTGATCGTCCCACTCGGTATCGTGCTCATCATCTCTACTTTGCTTTACCTGATACAGCAGACGAAGGTCATCGGTGCCATCCTCCTTACCGGTTACCTTAGTGGCGCGGTGGCAACCCATGTGCATGCCGGCCACAGTGTCTTCAACATTCTTTTTCCCGTCGTATTCGGGATGCTTCTCTGGGGTGGTCTCTACCTGTGTGATGCCAGGCTGCGTGCTTTGCTCTCCTGGAGCAATCACTATGCCGAGCAACCGAAATAATTCTATTCTCGATGCTGATTGTGTTGACCTTCAATCGCCAGGTAGTTGAAACGAGGAAAACAAACAAATGGAGAGTCGAAGATGAAAGTCATGGTCATGGTGAAAGCGACGAAGGAATCGGAAGCAGGTGTCATGCCCAGTCAGCAACTGCTTACCGATATGGGCAAGTTCAACGAAGAGCTGGTCAAGGCCGGCATCATGCAGGACGGCGCCGGGCTGCATCCCAGTTCCAAGGGGGTGCGTATCGCCTTCTCCGGCACGAATCGCACCCAGATCAATGGCCCCTTTGCCGAGACCAGGGAACTCATCGCCGGCTACTGGGTCTGGAAAGTCAAGTCGATGCAGGAAGCCATCGATTGGGCCAAGCGTTGCCCCAATCCCATGAGTGATGATTCCATCCTTGAGATACGCCCTTATTTTGAGGCCGACGACTTCGGCGCTGAGTTCACCCCGGAACTGCGTGAGCAGGAAGCGAGCCTGCGGGCACAGTCGCTGCGGCTTGGCGAACCCCGATTTGAAAACAGTAAGGAACGGCTCATAGCCGGGCTCCAGAGCAACTACACCATGGAAACTCGCAAGAATATCCCTGGCCAATGGACACGCTTCGCGCCGATGATCGGCAAGATCGCCGGTCAGGTGGGCAAGTCATCCTACGGTGTCTGTTACAACTGCAAGCCCGATGGCAGCTTCGACTATCTCACTGGTGTCGAAGTGAACGATACCAAAGGCTTGCCTGCCGGGTTCGCTCAGGTGAAGCTGCCGGGACAGCGCTACGCTGTCTTCACCCATTCGCAGCCTGTAACACAGATCCCGAACACCATCGAGACCATTTGGAACAAGTGGGTGCCCGACTGTGGACTCAAGGTTGATAACTCGCCCTGCTTTGAACGCTATACCGAAGCATTCAATCCGCAGACCGGGATTGGAGGCACTGAAATCTGGGTGCCGTTGAAGCAATAATACTGAGGGGAAAGTAATGGCCGGAGCATTTGCTCGGGCCACTCCGTTATTTGCGATGCAGATCGCTTAGGAGCCCGTGGAAAACCGTGGCAGTGATCACGATGTACTCATCGTGACCACTGCGAAGCAGCCAGGATTTTGCACATTCAACAGGGGTCAGCGGCGTACCGCTGACCCCTGCCACTGTTATTCAACAGGTGCTTCGTGATTTACCAGATCACTTACTTCTTCGTGGTTTCGACCGGCGTTTTGACGTCTGCCGGTTTGGTGGGGATTGATGCTGTATCAATGCTGATCCGCATTCGCTGGCCGATGCGCAACGGTTCGCCGCCTGGATCGACCGTGACGATGCATTCCAACGTCCTGACATCGTTCATTTGCAGCGGCTCGAACAGATTGGATCGCCGAGGCGAATACCAGTCGCCGATGCGCTGAATGCGACCGGTCCAGGCGCCGCTGTTGTTCCTGCTGTCATCGGTGATCTTGCAGGACTGACCCACGTTGACCGAATGCGCAAACTCCTGGGCCACCTCGGCTCGAATGATTCGCAGAGCATCGGGACAATATTCGATGAGCGGCTCAGGATGGACCGGCGCAGTGAGTTCACCCAGCCGGGCACGCACTCTAAGGACTTTGCCTTTGTAAGGAGCCTTCAGCACGCAGTCATCCACTGCTTTTTTCGCTTCGTTCACCTGCTCTTGATACACTTGCACCTGTAGTTTGGCCTGAGCTTCCTCAGTACGGGCATACTGCAATTTGCTTTCGACGACGAGCAGTTTCTCATTTTCACTCTTGACCAGGAATGCGGTGTCACGGACGGCGTCTTCCAGAGCCTTCTTGGTCTCTCCGGGAATCTCGAGAGTTTTAGCATCTTCCTGACGGCGTTTGTAAGTTTGCTCTCTGGCTTTGGCGACTTCGATGGCTACACCCTGGGCACGCTTTTCCGCCTCCGCAATCTGTATACCTGCTTTGGCCTGAGTCACTTTGCCTTCTACTACTTTCAAAGCCAACTCCGCCTGGGCCAGTTTGAGTTTGGGGGTGCTGTCGTCTACGACTAATAGCACTGCGCCTGGTTCATACGTTTGATTCTCTTTAGCTTCGATGCGAACGATTCTGCCGGGCATTTGGCTGGTCAGTCGAGCGATACCCTGCTCTACATCGACCAGACCCATGGCGACGATGACCGTGGGGTGTGATGAGCCGGGTGCAGCCTGCGTGGCATTCGTCTGCCAGGCCCGTGCCGGCAGACACGCCGTCAGGCTCGCCAGCAGGCAAAGCCCGCCGGTCAATCGTCCACAATAGCTACTAGACAGTCCAACCATTCCTATCTCTCCTGTTCCCACGACTCTGATCCGCTCTGGTAGGCTGCCACTGCTTGTTCACTCATCTCGCGTTCCAGTAGATGACCATCCTCCAAGTACAGAATGCGATCAGCAAACGGCTCCAAGCGATGGTCATGCGTCACCACCAGCAGACTGAGATTGAGTTCATTCACCATTTCTTTAAGAAGCCTCACCACGTTTTCGCCATGTGCCCAGTCGAGATTGCTGGTCGGTTCATCGGCGAAACAGATACGTGGGTTCTTCACCAGGGCACGGGCAATGGCTACCCGCTGTTTCTCGCCACCCGACATCTGGTTAGGTCGAAGGTTCATCTTCTTGCCCAGTCCCAGCCGTTCCAGGATAGCCATCGATCGACTGCGAGCTTCCCGAGCCGACACATGCTGGCCCCAGCGTAGCACAATTTCGAGTTGTTGCCGGGCATTGAGTGCCGGGAAAAGGTTGTACCCCTGGAAGACAAAACCAAAGTGGTCGCTGCGCATCTGCACTCGTTCGGCGTCGGACATCGACCAGATATCGCGTCCATCAACAACAACCTGTCCCGAATCGGGAGGCAGCAGAGCCGAGAGTATCGCCAGAAGGGTCGATTTGCCGCTGCCGGAAGGCCCCATGAGGAGGGTGAACTGCCCCGGATAGAGGTTGATCGAAGTGGAATCGAGCGCCACGGTACGTTCCGCACCGGAGCCAAAAGCTCGGAAAAGCTGATGGCCCTGCAAAACAGGATAGTCCTGGTCTGAACTCATACCACCTCAACGTAAGAGGACACTTGGCTCAATCAGCCGCAGTGATCGAAGAGCAGCCAAGCCTGCCAGAAGAGTCATGATCATGATGACCGTGACGCCGATGGAGATCACCCACAAGGAGATCTGTACCGGGGCACCCAGATATTCTGCTCCTTGAGCCAGACCGTAGGATACCGGCAAACCAATGAGTATGCCAAGAATACCAACACAGAGTGTCTGTTCCATGATGCACCGAGCCACCCGTTTTCGGGAGATACCGAGCGCCCAAAGCACGGCGTACTCTTTCAGCGCAGCCAGCGTGGCTGCATAAAGCGTTTGACTGGTGATCATAGCGCCAACCAGCAACCCCAATGATGCCGCATAGCCAATGGCAATGCCGCCCTTGGTCATGGTCAGCCAATGCATTCGAGTACGTAGTGAGAACTCATTCGTAGTGAACGGTGCCATGGTAGGGTACTTTTTCAGTTCCTCCACCACCTTGGGGGCGTCTTCGGGCTTGTGGCACTTGGCCAGGATGTAAATGGTGTGATCTTTGTCCAGATGCAGAAGCGGTCGGGCGGTATCCAGCGAACAAAAGATGAGCGGCCCAGCCATGCTCTTGACCGTATTGGTCATGCCCACGATGCGAACCCGATGGCCCATGATCTGTGCGGTGTCCCCTACCTTTTCCACGCCGAGACGCTTCAGATCAGACTTATCCACCACGACGCTGCCCGGTTCCTGTAATAGGGTGCGTAGCTCAGGGGTTAGCTGTTTCATGAGTCCTAGGGAACCCTCTTCCAACCGAGAGCCGATCACGATGCACAGTTCCGAACCGCCGCTGGGCTTGGTCCAGAAGGAAAAGGCCAGGTGCAGAGGTTCAGTACGGGCTATTTCGGGTTGATTCAATCGAGTTAAATAGGCTTCAGGAATAGGGCTGCCTACGTCCACACTGATAACAGAAGGGGCTCCGATCCAGATATCGGCGCTGGTGTAGTCCACCGGCCATGAAGTGACGGCGAACAGGCCTATCAGCAGGCCGCCCTGAATGAGCATGAGCACCAGGCTGAACGCCACGGCAATCACCCCCGTGATGAAACGGCGGTACTCATAAATCATCGTGGTGATCGTGTACGACAACCGATTTCCTCAAAAGGGATGCTCCACTTCGCCTTGAAACAGGGGTGGAGCCGAATGTACTTACCAATACGTTATGAATTCAGCCCTGTTTGTGTCGCAGGTTATTCCCGGACTATTCGATAAACACAGTATATATGGTACGCACGATTTGTGAGAAAGTCCGACTTGGGACACCTCTTTTGAGATGATTAAGGGCTGGTAAACAAAACACTAGGTGCTGACCCTAATCAGGAGCTTGCCGAAGTTCTTTCCTTCGAGCAGTCCCATGAACGCTTCGGGTGCCTTCTCCAGCCCCTCGACGATGTCTTCCTTATATTTGACTTTGCCTTCGGCGATCAAGCCGCTTACTTCCTGCCGGAACTTGGGGAACTGATCGTAGAACTCAAAGTTTATGAAGCCACGCAGCGTCAGGCTGCGAGTGAGTATTTCTCGCATGGTCGCAGGCAGACGATCCTTGCTCTCAGGCGCCTTTTCATCGTTGTATTGGGCGATCAATCCACAAACGGGAACTCGGGCGAACTTGTTGAGCAAAGGCAACACCGCTTGCCAAATCGCCCCACCGACGTTTTCAAAATAGACATCTATCCCCTTGGGGCATGCTTCTTTCAGTTGAGCGGGCATATCGGCGGCACGATGATCGATACAGGCATCGAAGTTGAGTTCATTCTTGACGTAGGCACATTTCGCCAGCCCGCCGGCAATGCCAACGGCTCGCGCTCCCACAATCTTGGCAAGCTGCCCCACGAGCGCCCCGACAGGTCCGCTGGCGGATGCGACCACGACCGTCTCCCCGGCCTTCGGTTTGCCGATGATATACAGCCCTGAATAAGCGGTGAAGCCAGGCATCCCCAGCACACCAAGGGCAGTCGTTACCGGGGCTTCTTTGGGATCGAGCTTCCGCATCCCAGTGCCATCCGAGACGGCATGTGTCAACCAGCCCGTTTGTGTAGTCACGAACTCACCGACAGCAAACTTGGGGTTATTCGATGCCAGCACTTTGGCCACGTTCTCACCTGCCATTACCTCGCCCAACTGTACCGGCCTCACATAGGACTTTCGATCATCCATGCGTCCCCGCATATAGGGGTCCAGCGATAGGTACTGAACACCCAACAACACCTGCCCCTCACCAGGCGTGGGAATCGGCATCTCTTCCAAACGAAAGTCACCAGGTTGTGGCTTCCCCTTGGGCCTTGCGGCGAGAACGATGCGACGGGCAACGGAAGAGGCCATGGCAATCTCTCAAGGTGTTGGAACCGAGAACTAGCATTGTTATAGGCAAATGCCTGACAACAATGGGAAGCTATTTGCCAGCGAATGGATTGTGTTGAGACTGGAGATGAAAGTCAGTATGATCGAATGAGCTTCGGTACAAACGTGTGTCTGATTCTCCTGGCCCGGCGTGCAAGAACAAACCATAACAAGGTTATTCTGTGATAGACGATCCGTCCTCGCTACTGCATACGCACCCCAGCCTGTTGCTCAGGCTGCGTGATGCTCGTGATGCTGGTGCGTGGGTACTGTTCGTGGAGGTCTATACTCCGCTGATCTACCGATACTGCCGCAAGCACCAACTGCAGGAGGCGGATGCGGCGGAGGTGGCTCAAGAGGTGCTCCTGCAGGTTAATCGTTCCATCACTGCCTTCGAGTATCAACCCGAACGGGGACGATTCCGCGATTGGCTCGGCAGTGTTGTCAGAAGCAAGCTGTCACGATTCTTCAGGAGGGTTCGACCGGGCACCACCGACGATACCCAGCTATTGGCCAATCTGCCCGCCGCTCAGGGCGATGCCGACTGGGCCGATCACTTTAACAACGATCTCCTACAAACGACATTGACTCGTATTCAGGGAGAGTTCGAGGAGCATACCTGGCAGGCGTTTACCCAAACCTGGAGGGAGAACCTCAGCGCCGCAGAGACAGCCAGACTGCTTTCCATGCCTGTGGCCATGGTCTATGTCGCCAAGTCCCGGGTCCTGAAACGATTGAGGGAAGAAATACTGCACCTTGCGGAAGACATCCCCCACCTGACTCCTCTACAGAATACAGGACAAGATGATTCCAATGAAAGAGCTGAGTTGTCCACCTCATAAAACTCTGGAAAGCCTGCTGGCTGCGACTCTTTCCGATGAGCAGCAAACGATTGTCACGTCACATATTGAAGACTGTCAGGCATGCCAGGCCCGGCTTGAATCCTTGACCGGTGATCAATCTCTTCATTCGTTCAGTCATGACAAAAAGACAAGTTCGACGGAAGCGCCGCCCCCCTGGTTGTTATCCCAACTCTTGAAATCAACTCACGAAGGGTATGGGGCTGACGAGGTTCTTTCCTTTCTCAAGCCTGCGCTGCAGGAAGGCGACCTGGGTCAACTCGGTGCCTACCGAATCAAGAGAGTCCTCGGTCGTGGTGGAATGGGAGTAGTGCTTCTTGGCTACGACACGATGCTGAAACGTCTGGTGGCTCTAAAGGTGCTCTGGCCGCCGCCGGGAGATCTGTCTTCGAGAAGTCGTGTCATCCGTGAGGCCCAGGCGGTAGCCAGTATCCATCACGACCATGTGGTGGGCATCTATGCTGTCCAGAACGAGCCGGGAGAACCGCCCTATCTGGCTATGGAATACGTACCGGGGAAGACGCTCAAGGAGTATTTCAAGCAGCAAGACGTTGCTGTTTCGCAGTACCTCAATTGGTGTATTGAGATCGCGGAGGGGCTAAGCGCAGCTCATGCGGCAGGTCTGATCCACCGGGATATCAAGCCTACCAACATCCTCATCGATGAAAATACCCAGAAAGCCAAACTCACCGATTTCGGCCTGGCACGAGCTTCAGAGAATCAGACTGATCAGACCAGACAGGTGCTACTGGCCGGCACCCCGGCGTACATGAGTCCGGAACAGATCCAGCATCCCGAACTCGTCGATCAACGAAGCGATGTCTACGGTCTGGGTGCGACCTTGTACGAAGCAATCACCGGTACTCCGCCTCATCGTGGTCCGGTGGAAGAGCTCATTCGACAGGTCGTAGATATCGAACCAATTCCCCCACGTCGGTTGAATCTCTCGATCCCAGTCGATGTTGAAACGATCTGCATGAAATGTCTGGCGAAGGAACCTTCTCAACGCTATGCCAGTACTTCTCACCTGGCCGATGACGTTCGACGCTACCTCGATGGTCAGCCGATTCTTGCCAGGCCTCTCAGTTGGCTGGAGCGTTCAATCAAGGCCATCATACGCCGCCCCTTAATTTCGGCTCTTGGCGCCCTGCTGTTAATCAGTTTTGTCGCCGGCACCCTGGTCAGCCTTTACTACTGGCGACGGGCGGAACAGAATCTGATCATCGCCAATGAGAAGATCGACACTGCTTTCCTCACCATTGATCGATTCTGTCTGCGTGTCAGTGAAGATCGATTGCTAAGCGAGGCTGGGATGCTGCCCCTGCGACAGGAACTGCTCCAGATTGCCATCCCTGAATTGCAGAAACTCTCCCTGGATCGGCCAAGTGATCCCAAGCTCCATGAGAAATGGATCAAGTCAACCTATCTGCTGGCCAAGCTCAAACACGACATCGAAGGGCCGGCTCAGGCTCTGCCTCTTTTGCAATCAGTGATGCCTGACTTGCGCGAACGTCATCACCTTCGACCGGGTAGCGATGCTGACCGTCGGTTGCTTGCAGATGTGCTGATGTACGAAGGTATCTGCCGGGAAAACATGCGCCACTTCTCGCAGGCGGATATGATCTGGAAAGAAATCGAGCAACTTCTTCTGGATCAACAAGCTCCTGAAGATCAGTTGATCCTGGCCCGGTTGTACGTGAACTGGAACAAGACCTGGGCCGACCAGGGAAACTATCACCGTTCTGATCAATATGCAAAAAAAGCACAATCGATATCTAAAGTACTCACGGTCAGCCACCAGGAGTTGAACGAAGCACGCTATATCCTGGCTGCCAGCACTGGCAACATCGCTCATGGCCAGGTCGGCATGGGGCAACTGATCGAGGCCGAGAAGAGTTACCATCAGGCTATAGCGCTTTGGCAGGAGATCACCAGGGACGAGCCAAAACAAGTGATGCCTGAGATCGAAAAACTGCGGACACAAATCAATCTGATTGATCTGCTGTTGGCTTCAAGTCGCTATGATGAGGTATCTAAACTGGTCGCCAATGAGTTGCCTGCCATAGATCGCTTGATTAGGAAGTATCCTCAGTCGATCACGCTCACTCGATTTTATGGGACGCTGCATATCGACGCAGGCTACGCATTCCATCTGAACGGGAAAGCTGCGGAAGCTGAACGCCACTATCAATTGGCCGTGGCACGATTAAACGATTGTCACACAGAAAATCCTAACGAGATACCGATCCACTATGATCTTATCCGCGCTCGGCTCCTTCAGGCGTACCAGTGTCAGGATGCCAGGCAGTTGGATAAGGCGATTGCAAGCTGGGAGGAAATCTTGTCGATGCTGCATGACTATGTCGGGGAAGTTCCTGGAGCCGAACAGGAGATGAAATTGTACCGGCAGGCGGTGCTGATGTGCCGGGCGATGGCAAAGGAAGAGCTTGGCCAGCCGGCATCGGCGAAAGTCGATATTCAATCCGTCCTCCACGATGAGCCGAACTATCCTGGACTCTGTCACATAACCCAACTACTAGTTGAGGAAAGAAGTACCGGGCAGGATCAGACGACTGAGATGATGAAACACTACCGCAAGATGATAGAAGAATGCCTGGCAGGCGAGAAACTGGGACCCTCTCCCGCCACGCTCTATTACCTCGCTGCTAACGGAGCCGCTCGCTCAGTGATGATCATTGCCAAAGATTCATCACTTAAGCTTGCCGAGGCACAGCAACTCTCAGAACAATATCGTAGTGCCGCCCTACGTTGGCTCCAGGCAGCTCGTTCCTACGGTTACTTTGCGGCTAAGGAACGACGTGAAGCATTGGCGAAGAATCCTTCGCTCAGTGCGCTGCACCAGACTCCAGAGTGGAAAGCCTTGCTCAGCGAATTGAAATAAGAACACTATCAGACATTAGAACACAAACGGCACCAGCGAATAGGTCTTCTGCTGGTAAATACGGTAGGAATCACCGAGTCTATTCCGCAGCACACGTTCTTCGATGAGAATGCGGTACACGAGAGCTCCCATCGTCGGCACCATGATGATCAGCAGGCTGAATACATGTTGAAAAGAAATGGCCAGCGCCAGAATCTCCAGCAGCAGGCCCGTGTAGGAGGGATGACGAATCAGAGCGTAGGGGCCGCCATTGATGAGCTGATGATCATCATGTGCAGAGACATTCACCGTGAAGAAGGCACCGAGAGTACGGATTGACCACCAGCGCAAGGTCATGCCGATAGCCAGGATCATCAAAACCAAAATCACCCCGGCTGAACCGAGTTGATAATGCAGAGCCTGCGGCGCGGTGAAGAAGACAAAAGGTACGGCAAGGCAGATACTGATGAACGTGATCCCCATGATGCTCAACAGTGAAAATCGATCGCCGGAAACAACGCTGTTCGATCGGGTGAACTTGGTAAGAATGATAAATGACTCTGACATCAAAATGCAGCTGCCGATGATCGTGGGAAGCAGCGTCGGGTCGGACTGGAAGTTGAATGACATTCGTGTCTCGGTGAGTTCGTAACTCAGTTAGGTTACTGAATCGTGTGTTTCCGTAATGTCGGCTTTGGGCGCACGCAAAAGTTTTTCGACATTTTCTTCCATAACACGACACATCTTTTGAACTTTAGGGATATGTCTCAACTTGATGGGTTGTTACAACAGGTCGAATCTGCTAACTCAGAGGTGCCTTCCAATATAGAATTGCTCAAGTTACCGCCTCTCCCTTGCGGTAGAGGAAATTTGTGCTCTGGGGATACGCCCGATGGATTTTTCATTCTCAGCCAAAGCCCAGGAATACATAGTGCGCCTCAAGGCTTTCATGGCTGAGCATGTGAACACGGCTGAGGCAGAGTATCATCGTCAGGTCAAGGCATGCGGCAGCAATTGGGTAGAACCTCCAGTGATGACGGCCCTCAAAGCCAAAGCCAAAGCGGCGGGCTTGTGGAACCTCTTTCTGCCCGATGAAGAATACGGAGCCGGCCTGACAAACAGCGAATACGCCCCACTGGCAGAGATCATGGGCTGGTCCTCCATCGCCCCGGAAGTCTTCAATTGCGGCGCCCCTGACACTGGCAACATGGAAGTGTTGGTCAAGTATGGCTCCCATGAGCAGAAGCAGAAATGGTTGAAACCTCTGCTGGATGGCGCCATCCGTTCCGCCTTCTGCATGACAGAACCCGAGGTCGCCTCCTCTGATGCCACCAACATGCGTGCCACTGCCTTCATCGAAGGCGATGAGGTGGTGATTAACGGCAGGAAGTGGTGGAGTTCCGGCATCGGCCACCCCCATTGCCGCTTCGTCATCTTCATGGGACTGACCTTTCCCGATGCCGCTAAACACGCTCGTCATTCACAGGTCATTGTGCCGCTCCATACTCCAGGCCTGAAGATCGAAAGGATGCTGCCGGTCTTTGGCGATCTACACGCTCCGTTCGGTCACGGCGAAGTGACATTCACAAATGTTCGGGTCCCCCTCTCCAATATCATTGCCGGCCCGGGGCGCGGGTTTGAAATCGCACAAGGCCGCCTGGGGCCAGGCCGTATTCACCACTGCATGCGGGTGATCGGCTCTGCTGAGCGTGCCCTGCATCTGCTCTGTGAGCGATCTTTGAGTCGCACCGCCTTCGGCAACAAACTCGCCCATCTCGGTGGCAACTACGACATCATCGCCAATGCCCGCATGGGAATCGAACAAGCCCGATTGCTCACCCTCAAAGCTGCCTGGCTCATGGATACGGTCGGCGTCAAAGGCGCGATGAGTGAAATCTCGCAGATCAAAGTCGTTGCTCCTAACCTAGCTCAAATGGTCATCGACCAGGCCATCCAGATGCACGGCGGCGCAGGCGTATCAGAAGACTTCCCGCTGACGGCGATGTTCGCCAACGCCCGGCTGCTGCGACTGGCAGACGGTCCCGATGAAGTGCATCGTGCCCTGATCGCCAAGCTGGAACTGAAAGCTCACGCCGGCCGCATGGGGGTATCACCGGAGGGGCGTGAGACTTTTACGAAGAGTGTCATTGATCAGCCGAGCAGTGTTCGTGCCGGTGAAGAACTCGATGTCGCCAAGGTCGATGCTTTCCTCAAACGCAAAGATGCCAGCCTGATCGGTCAGCCGCAAGTCGGCCAGTTTCGAGGCGGTGCGTCAAACCTGACTTATCAGTTGACCTACCCCAACCGAATGCTCATCTTGCGTCGTCCGCCCTTTGGCCATCGCACCGGCAGTGCTCACGACATGCTGCGCGAAGCACGAGTGATGACGGCGCTGAAACCGGTGTACCCCTACGTCCCCCGTGTGCTGGCTACCAGTGAAGCGGGCGAAGTGCTTGACTGCCCCTTCTATATCATGGAACGGCAGAGCGGCATCATTCTTCGCCGTGATCTACCAAAAGAAGTAACACTCAATGAGGCTGATACCCGCAAGTTATGCATCAATGTCATTGACAAGTTGATCGATTTGCATCAAGTCGATTACCGTGCTGCCAGTCTGGAACACCTCGGCAAGGGCGATGGCTATGTCAAACGCCAGGTCGATGGCTGGTGCGAGCGTTACCACAAGGCACGCACCGAAGATGCCAACGATTTCGCCAAGGTCATGGCCTGGCTTAAAGACAAGATGCCCGCCCGCGACCTGACCACTTGCGTCATCCATAACGACTACCGCTTTGATAATGTCGTCATCGATCCCAGGAACATGCTCGATGTCGTCGGTGTGCTCGATTGGGAGATGGCCACCCTTGGCGACCCGCTGATGGACCTGGCCAACACGCTTGCTTACTGGATCGAAGCCAACGATGACCCGGCCTATCAGGCCTTCCGTCGCCAGCCGACGCATCTGCCCGGCATGCTGACTCGCCGGGAAGTGATTGACTACTACAGCAAGAAGACCGGCTACCCGGTAGACAACATCGACTTCCACCTGATCTTTGGCCTGTTCCGCCTGGCCGGCATCGTGCAGCAGATTTACTACCGCTACCGTCAGGGGCATGCCAAGAACCCCGAGTTTGCTACGTTCGTCGGCTTCACCAACTTCCTGGAGAAACGCTGCCTCGATATGATCGAACGCTCGGCGGTGCGGTCATGAGCAATCTCTATCTGGTGCGTCATGGCCAGGCCTCGTTCGGCTCTCGTGATTACGACCAGCTCTCGCCGTTGGGCGTGACTCAGTCCGAACTGCTGGGCCAATGGCTCGCCGGAACAGGCCTGAAGCCGGGCCGCGTCATCATTGGCACCTTGAGACGACACCGTCAAACCGCTGATGCCTGCTTGAATAAGTGGTTGACCGTAGATGATACATTGCTGACGCCCATCGAAGACGGTGCCTTCAACGAGTTCGATCACAAGGAAGTGCTGCTCCGCTGTCATGCCGAGTTTGCCGAACCTGGATATCTCGAACGATTCCTGACAGGACAAGCCGATGGACGACGAGCCTTTCAGAAGGTGTTCGCCGAGAGTGTCGAACGCTGGGTCGCCGGACAACACCCAGGTGATTATGTCGAAAGTTGGCCCGAGTTCCGAGATCGCTCCGTCTCCGGACTGATGCGTGCAGCCGAGACAGCCCCGAATAGTGATGTGTGGATATTCACCTCAGGTGGGCCGATAGCTGCCATCACGCAACATGTTCTGGGCGTGTCTGATGCCAAAGTCCTCGATCTCAACTGGTCGGTGCTCAATGCAAGCGTTAGCCAGTTCACTCATCGTCGCCGAACCGCGCTCAAGCAGTTTAACAACGTCGCCCATCTGACCCTGCCCGGTCGTTCGGAACTCTTCACCTACCGCTAATCACGAGGTATCGCATGTCCTTCGACAAGATGTTTGATCTGACCGGCAAGATCGCTTTGGTTACTGGAGCGAGCCGGGGCATCGGCGAATCAATCGCCCGCTGCCTGGCTGCCCACGGCGCTCATGTGATGGTCTCCAGCCGCAAGGCCGATGGTTGCGAGGCAGTGGCCCAGTCGATCCGTGCCGACGGGGGCAAAGCCGAGGCCCTGCCCTGCCACATCGGCGAGATGGATCAGATCGAAAAGCTGTTCGCCGACATTCAGCAGCGTCACAAACGGCTCGATATCCTCGTCAACAATGCCGCCACCAACCCCCACTTCGGGCCGATCTGGGAGACCGATGTCGGGGCGTTCCAAAAGACGGTCGATGTCAACATCCGTGGCTACTACTTCATGTCTTCAAAAGCGGTGAAGATGATGATCAGCCAGGGAGGCGGCAGTATCGTCAATGTCGCCTCGGTCAACGGCGTCACCCCCGGTCTCATGCAGGGCATCTATTCCATCACCAAGGCAGCCATCATTTCAATGACCAAGGCCTTCGCCAAGGAATGCGGCGACCTGGGGATCAGGGTCAACGCTCTTTTGCCTGGGATCACTGACACCAAGTTTGCAGCCACCCTGGTGAAGAACGAGGCGATCCTGAGTAAGATGCTGCAGCATGTGCCGATGAATCGTGTCGCTCAACCCGACGAGATGGCCGGTTCGGTGCTCTATCTCGTCTCAGCAGCATCGAGCTACACCACCGGGGTTTGTCTAAACGTCGATGGCGGCTACCTGCTTTCTTAGAAACCGTGGCAGGGGGCACGCTGTACTCAGCGTGCCCCCTGCGAAACAACTACAATATTGCAAACTCAGCAGGGGTCAGTGGCGCACCGCTGACCCCTGCCACAATTATTCTATACGCAGAAGTACGAGGTTATTTCGCTGCCTTGGGCTGTGCCACCTCATAGCACAGCAGGATATCCTGATCACGAAGATACAGCCCGCCATTGGCCACGACCGGATGGGTCCAGGTCTGAATCTTGCTGCGATCAGCCTGTTTGAATCGGCCCTTCTCCTGGTAGCTTTCAGATGAAGGAGCAACAAGAGCGACTTCGCCGGTAAACCCCCGCACATACAAAAGCCCGTCCGCGAGGCAGATCGAGGCGGACCCGACAGAGCGTTCACTCCATTTCACCTTCCCGGTTTCAAACTCGACGCAGATGAGCGCCTGGGAAGTCGTGCAGTAGAGATGCTTATCTACCAATACTGCCCCGCCAATGCTGGGCGTGATCGCCTTGTTGAAGTAAATCTCGTTGGCCTTGCTGCCCTCGCCATCGGCTACCACTTCAATCACGGCACCACCGGTGCGCGAGCCTGAAGTGAAGACCTTGTTCCCCGATACTACAGGCGTGAGGATGTTGGCACCCATGTCAACGGTCTTGGAATACTTCCAAAGGAACTTGCCGGTAGCGGCATCGACGCCGACCACTCCCTTGCGAAGGAACTGAACATACTGCTTGGAGGCTCCACTCTGAACGATCATGATGGAAGCGTACTCAGCGGTATCGCCTTCAGGCACGGCACACTTCCACACCACATCGCCATTCGTTTTGTTTAGTGCCACCAGCGTTGCCTCTTTACCGCCTGGTGTGCAGATCAGATGGTCTCCATCGATGAGTACCGATTCAGAAAAGGCCCACATACCTGGCTTGCCGCCGAAATCGGTACGCAGGTGCTTCTTCCATTTGAGCGAACCCGACTGGCGATCCATGCAGGCGAGCTCGCCATTGGATGCCAGGCAATAGAGCAGGCCGCCATCAATGGTGGGCGTGGCACGAGTGCCAGGATACTGCGGACCTGTGTTGGGCCCGACGGTGCCGAACTCGGTCGACCAGAGCGCTTTGCCCGTCGCTTCTTCCAGACAGATCGTGGCTTCCTTGTCGCCCTTGGTGGTTTGCAGATAGACTCGTCCTTCCACAATCGTCGGCGACGAGTAGCCGGTGCCAAGGTCAGTGGCTTTCCAGCGCAGGGCCGGGCCTTCCTTGGGCCACTCTTTGAGGAGGCCCGTCTCGTTGCTGATGCCGTTGCGATCCACGCCACGCCATTGGGGCCAATCAGCACACCATGCTATGGTGAATGGCGAGAGTGCCAGCACAAGCAGAATCGTTAGTCGCAGCATGGTCGTTCCTTCCATTGAGACAGGTATCTTCACAGATAGCTATCATTCTACAAGTGTGCCGGTTCACTTCGAGGCGCCTTGCGGATACGCCGCCTGATCGGCAAAGAGCGTGGCACGTTCCTGAGAGACTCTGCCTGCGGGGATCGATGGATCGGCTGTCAACAGCCTGGGCAGCATCACGACTTTATCGCTGCCGGTGACAAGCCACAGAATCTTTCGAGCTCGATTGATGGTCGGATAGGTCAACGTCATCCGTCGCCGGTTCTGATAGAGGCCGGTGATGGCGACATCAACATCACTGACGTTTAGCACCGGATCGTTCGGGATCAGTGAAGCAGTGTGGCCGTCCGGCCCCATGCCCAGATGAACCAGATCAATCACAGGCGGCGAACCGGCTATTGTCCGCAAGGTCTGTGCATAGTCACTCGCAGCCTTCTCCAGATCAGCTTGATTGACCGGCATGGCATGAATCTGCTCTCTGGTCAGCGGGGTATGTTCGAGCAGGCTTTCGTGAAGATGTGTCAGATTGCGATCAGGGTCACCCTCAGGAGCAATCCGTTCGTCAACCTGCACGATCTGAGTCTTCTTCCAGGGTACATCCTCGTCAGCCAGTTCGCGTAGCATCATCCACGGCGTACGACCGCCGCTGACGGCAAGCATGAAACGACCTCGTGCAGCGACCGCCGCACGGGCCTCAGCAGCGATGTACTCAGCCGCCTTCTGAGCAACGCTCTCCGGGTTAGCGTAGACTTCGAGTTTCATCTAACTAAACCTCATCTGAGTGATCTGTCGATGTTCTACTGAAGTTGTGACAGGCGGTTGGGTCCTATGATCGAGTTGCTAGGGCCAGTAGATGATGGCTGCTATCATGCCAAATATTGCCCAGGCAATTAGCAGAAATACGATGAAGATGGCAATGGTTGGCAGCCATCGCAAAGTTCCTTCATCGTTTGTTGATTTTGAATCGTTCATGTACGGCCTATGCTACCGTTCTGTCAGAAGTTTCTCTACTCTCCACTGATGATCAGTGAGGCCAGCAGTGAAAGCAGTGGCAGTCTCCAGCGTACGCCCTATCATCGTGTTGTTATTGCAAAGTGAAGAATAAGCATTCCAATTCCAAGGATGATGGCCGTGATGCCCTGTAAGCGGGAACTGCCCAAATCATCTTTATTTTCGGCTAACAGTTTGCGTGCCCCAACTCCTATCGAGAGCAGTGCAATGACAATCACAAGTACATATAAATAAATCCCAATCATAAAGCCATCTTATGCTTTGCCAGATGGCCTGTAAAGTTATCGCGATGTGAGCAACTCTTCTGCTGGCCACTGATGATCTGTGAGGCTACCAACACAATGATGCCACACTTGCAGACTTCCGATCCAAGACACGACGGAACTCTAGACGAGTTCTTCTGCTCAGAAGTCCGTTGTGTCTGGTATATGTTCTGGTATCATAAAAGCTCATTGCCATAACTGTGTCACTGTCTGTTCATTCATTCGAAACAAAAGAGATCAAGCATGTTGTCAGGGAAACGGTCAGGTAAACGAGTAGCACAATCAATCCAGAAGCCTCGTCGATGCAGGTTGCTCCTGGAATCACTCGAAGATCGTTGTGTCCCAGCCGGGATCGTTGCTGTCGGAGCCGATGTGCTCAACCCACCTCGGGTGCAGGTCTACGATGCCCAAACCCATGTTCTCAAGTACGACCTCCTGGCGTTCAACAAGGATTTCCGTGGCGGCGTCAATGTCGCTGTCGGCGATATCAACGGCGATGGCACACCCGACTTCGTCGCAGCCGTCGCTCGCGATGGCATTTCGCAGGTCAGGGCGTTCAATGGTCTGACCGGCCAGCAGCTCCCCGGCGCGATCGGCAGTTTCCTGGCTTTCGGTTCGGGCTTCACAGGCGGCACCAACGTCGCTACCGGCGATGTCAACGGCGATGGCTATGCGGACATTATCGCCGGTGCCGGGGCGGGCAGCGTTCCCCGGGTCAAAGTCTTCAGTGGCGCGGACGGCACTGTACTTGCCGATTTCATTGCCCTGGCCCAGACCTTTCGCGGCGGTGTTCGTGTCGCGGCCGGCGATTTTCGCAATCATCTCGCTGCTGACATCGTGGTGGCGGCAGGCTCCGGCGCCACTCCCCGGCTCAAGGTCTTTGCCGGCGATACTCAGGCGCTGCTGGCCGACTACTACGCCTTCAACATCAACTTTACTGGCGGGGTCTATCTTGGTACCGGCGATATCAATCACGATGGCACCATTGATGTCATTGCTGGTTCGGGAAAAGGTGGCCGGGGGGTTGTGAAGGTCTTCTCCGGGTTGACTAACACTCTTATTACTCAATTCAGCGCTGAAAAGACATCGTACACCGGTGCAGTGCATGTCGACGCTGTCGATGGCAACGGTGATGGTTTTGAAGACATCCTTGTTGGCATCGACTCCGATCAGAAATCCGTCGTGAAGGTCTTCGACGGCTCCAGCGGGCAACTGACGCAGAACTATGCTGCGCTGAGCCAGAGCTACTACGGCGGCGCTTCGGTGGCCGGCAGTGTGCCGCATGGTCGTGGCACGAACTACCAGCTCGCTGATCCTGTATCGCACGAGATTCCCGTGCTGGAACGCCTGGCACAGTACCTCCCTAAAGATACGGATCACCCGACCGGCCAATTCGTTCCTGTTACGGCTGGCAGCATTACCGGCGACAAGAACGTCTACTACATCTCCCATGGCTGGGCTCCGAGACACCGCGCCTGGGTGGACAAGTACATCGGTTCCCATGTACTGAAGTGGTGGGAGACGGCCGGCTATAACAACACCGCTTACCCGGCTCCTTCACCGAACCCCGGCCCCGATTCCACCTGGCTTTACTCCGGCTACACGGCAGGCGGTATTACGGTCTCTCCGGAAGGCGGCCTGGCTGCACAGATCCTCAAGGCTGATCCAAAAGCCGTCGTCATCGCCTACAGTTGGATCGACGACTCAGCTACTACCGCTGCTCTCAAGAACAATGTCCCGCAGCAAGCCTATCTTTCTGAAGCGCTTACCAACATCAACGGGTTGCGGTTAGCTGAAGCTGTGAAAGAGTCGCTCGGCGCCGGCTTCAGCGGCAAGATTCATCTGATGGGTCACAGTCATGGCAGCAAGGTGGTTTCAATCGCTGCCGTCGCCCTACAGCAGGCCGCGGGGCACAAAGCGGATCAGCTCACCATTTTCGATTCTCCCGAATCGGTTGAGACTGACGAATTAAACGCTACCAACTACCTGTGGAACTTCATTCCGCAGCTCAATGTCAGCAAGACGCCGGGAGTGGGGACTTTCGTAGACAACTACTTCTCAGCGTTTGGCGTGAACTATTCGCCGATGGAAGTAGGCAACGATACGCCTTTGGGCAATGTGGTCGATACGCAGCTTTTCGCGTTCCCTTATTCTCACTTCTACTATACAGATCCGGGCGATTGGCATGCCTATCCCCCAGCCTGGTACGCCCAGGCCAACAACCAGCCGACCACTGATGGATACACCGCCGGCGGATTCGCCTGGTCGCCCCTGTTGGGCAATGATCCTTCCAGCATCGAAGCTACCTGGGAGCAGGCCTGGTCTTATTCCGGCAGCAGCACGGCAACTCAGTCCAACCTGACGAATCCGTTCCACGCCTTTGCGCCTGGCGTCACGTTTGACACCCTGACCATCAACGACGTCAGCATGAAGCCTCCCACACCGGTGACGACTATCACCCTGGGGCTTGGCGTCGGCCAGACTCAGACGTTTAAGGGAAGCTATTCCAAGAACACCAATTGGTCCGGCATCACCTTCGATTATCTTTTCACCGGCACCGAGCGCGGCATCCTGAAGATTCAGATCAACAGCTACCTGGCCTACTACGTGGACAATCAGCATCTGACGCCTGGCAAAACGCAGCACGTCACGATGAACTTCGCATATCCATCAAACTCGGAGAGCATCGTAGCAACGCTGTTGCGACCGGCAGGCGTTAACAGCACGCCGCAGGTGACACTGAGCAACTTCAAGCAGTTTGATGTGTCGTACCTGTAATCAATAAGGGAGCCTCGCCTTCCCGGTCTTCGCTGACACGCTTATCGGCTAAGTTGCCGGCGATAAGCAATGTGCTTTTCCAGCACTTCTCGATAGTCTACAGCATCCACATCCCGCTCGCAGCAGATGAGCATCAGCACACCATCGTCGCGGAAATTGCCATCCCAGGCGATGAGTTCTTCGTCACTCCACTTCGGATCGTACTGGCCAATCCGTTCGTCCGACATCCGGGCAAAGTATGCACGCAGGCTGATATCAGTCTCATCCAGTGGCCCATCGCTCGGCAGCTTCTCGCACTCGAGTTCCTGTTGTTCGGTCATGGTGTTCCTCACGGTTAGTAGCCACAGGTCTTGCTGTTAGAATGAAGCGGCTTCACGTAGATCATCGATCCTTTGGGGTTGTGGCAATTCGCACAGTAATCGCTCCTGGGAAGGAGTTGATGCTTTTCACTGGATTGGCCATGAACATCGTGGCAGCTCAGGCAGGTCACAGACTCTTTGCCGCCAATCACCACGTCACGAACATTTTTCATCACATGCCTGTCAGAGGAGGTCAAGCTCCTGATCGCTGAATCGGAGAAGTCGGCCTTGAAGTCACGGAAGAGATTGTCACCGGCCACGAAGGTGTTCGGATAGGGGAGCCCGGTGCTTTTCGATTGCCCGGTACGAATGTGGCACTGGGCGCAGATCGAGGTAATCACCGCTGCTGAGTCTTGTCTCTTTGATGACAGATGAGCCAGTTCCGGCTTATTAGGATGTTCGACGGCAACGTTGCCGTGACAGGCATAGCAATCGATCGATGGTGTTGAGAATGCCTGGGTCTTCGAGTCCACCGCCGTCGTATGGCAGCCTGCGCAGGAAGTAGCAAACTGCTTGCCATCCCAATGAGGCTGCTCCAGATGGTTGAGCCTGGCTGGGATATTCTCCGTCGGCGGAGACCATTCCGCTGTCAGCACCTCCAGGTGTCCATACTCCTGCGAGGGTTTCAGAAATCGATGAATCTCTTTGTTCCCCATCACATACCTGATCTCTTCAGCAAAACTCCTGGCCGGCGATACCTTCATGGCCTCCAGAGCCGGGGACGATGCGTCAACATCCCTGATCGTGAGGTTATGCCGGTTCTTCGCCCAACTCGGCCCGATCTTCTCACGATGGCAGAACAGGCACTGTTCCCCGGTAACGTACTCAGGGATCGGTTGCCCGACATGGTTGCTACCCCAGGCGGCTGGATCGATCGCCTGGGGCTTCTCAGATAAGAGTGTCTTCACTGCCCACACTGTCGCAGCCAGCAGTGCCCAAACACAGAGAATAGTCCCTACCTGGCTTCGTAGTCGGTTCTCAGGCATTGTCGCGCACCCAGCCATAGGCAGCGTTGGTACGCATGCCGCCTTCATCCAGGTAGGTTACTTTCAGCTTGCTGAGTGCATCCTTGGGCAGAGCGCTCCGCTTGGTATTCACATCAATGCCATAGATTCTGGCGGCATTGAGGCCGAAGATCTTCGTCTTGTCATCCTTGCTAAGCTTCTTGTAACCGAACTTCTCGCACAGCTCATCAGAAATCTGGAAGCGTTTCATCAGGTCGATCACCCATTGTGGCGAACCCCACCACAGGCAATCGGTGCCCCACAGCACTCGATCCACGCCGTAGTACTTGATGTTCTTGCCGATCAAGTGCATGCACATCTCAGGGTGGGCAATCGCCAGGCTGCCGAATGCCGAGCCGATCTCGCAGTAGACGTTGTCCATCTTCGGGTTGCGCTGCTTGATCTGCATGAGGATGTCGTGCCAGGCAAAGTCGCCGGTTGTCGGGTCGTAGTAACCCTTCTCCTTGAACTGCAGTTCACCGGGATCGTGCTTCATAGCCGAGTGATAGATGATGAAGGTGATGTCGGGGTGATCCTTGGCGGCCTTCTCGATATCAGCCGGGCTGGCCAGGTGCCCCAGAGTTCTCGACTGGGATGCGTAGCCCTTGTGGACGCTGAACCGCTTCATGCCTAACTGCTTGGACTTTTCATAGAAGGGATAGGTCAGCTTCTCGTCATCGAGCTTGAACCCGTTGCCCGAACGGCCCGGATCGGTGTGGCAGTACCACTTCCACGAATCGATCTTATACTTCTGCACTTCCCGTTCCATCTGCTCAAATAGGGCAGTGTGATCGGGCTTGTTGTTTTTCTTGTCCCAGTAATGATTGGGAGCGCAGTTGCCCTGAGCCAACGCCCGTTGGCTGCCGGCGAGATCGTTGATTTCCTGCCGACGTTCGGCCATTACCCAACTCGGGAGGATTTTGCCTTCGATACCCGGGGTACGAGCCGCCCCTTCAAGCACGTTGCCCTTGGCATCACGGGTGTTTTCCTTGCCCGGCACGCCGGAGATGACCACCATGCTCGTTTCGCTGTCGAAGTACATTTCCTTGATGAAGTTGGGGAAAGCGTAAGCCTCGGCATTCTCTTTGAGCTTGAATCCCATATTGCGGAACGATTCCATGTTACGGAAGCCGAGAGCCAGCCCGTTGGTGAAGTGGGCTTGCACGTCGATGATGAAGTACTCGCCCTTGGGCCACTTCTCTTCGACAGCGTCGGCCTCGAGCGTTTCGACGGGGTCCACATCCCAATAGTTGCCATAGACCTTGTTCTGCGCCAGAAAGGCGGCAGCCAGGCCCATTGAGCTGGCCAGGTACGTTCGACGGTCCATGCCGAGCGCTTTGGAGTTTTCGTCAGCCATCGAGCCGATCAGCGACTCGACCTTCTTCTGCTGGGCGTTCTGGGGCCGGGGGATGAACTCTTCATTGGAGACAACTTGCGTCGGCATCGGGGAATCGACCCCTTTGGCTTTGTCTCGCTGCCATTTGGGAACCCACATGATGCTCTCCTAGGGTGTATGAGTCGCTATTTCGTCGCTGCAGGCACCTCGACATAAGTGTACCAGCCGATCATCATCTCTTCCCACGTCTGATCGCCCCAGCGCACTGTCTTCTTGGGATCGGGGTTGGCAGGATTGTCGGCTGAATTATCGAAGTGGGCCACACACTCCAGCACAGTCCCTTTGGGGAAGGCAATCGGCTTGTTGAACCGGTAGATATGCTGCCAGTTGAAATCGTAATCGGGTACATTGAGCAGGACTTGCTTCCTGCCATCGGGGTAGTTGGCGGTGTAGCGGAAAGCCTTGCCACGCAGGTGCATGTGCGGCATGAGCGTCATCAGCTCGACATCGGTCTTGAACTCCAATTCCGCCACCTCACGATGGCTGGAAGCGCCGGGGGGTATGACAAAGCGGAAATTGAACACGCCGCCACCCTTGAGTTCCTGCCTGGGCGGTTCCTTGCAGAAGATGAGGCCGACTTCAGATCGGTCCTTCTCGACTTTGCCGGTCGGCGTGTAATGGATTTGCCAGACGATCTCCGCGCCGGCGGGAACCTTGAAGCCAATCCCTTGGGGATAGACGGCTGGTTCTTCACCGGGAGCAAAGCCTGCCATGAGTGGCAGCTTTTGCATTTCCTCGCTACCCTTTTCACGAATAAAGGCGATGATGTGATGCACTGCCGCACGATTGGTCGGTCGAGCCTCAGAAGCCTGTATCCACATGTCTTCCTTGAAGTTCGTCGGCGTAACGAAGTACTGGTACTCCACCGTACCTGTCGCCTGCACCGTTACTTCTTTGGGTAACTTGAAGATGACATCGGGCTTGCCGATCAGCCAGCCGTCAGAGTTGAAGACTCGGGGTTGGGGCAAGTCGTTCTTGTCGCCCATCGGGGTGCCGGCGTCGATCCAGGCTACCACGGTATCGATCTCATTCTTGGTCATGCGCAAGTCGTTGGTAAAGGTGCTATGTCGTGGGTCAGCGCCCCAGGGTGGCATCTTCCTCTGTACAATCACTTCTTTCATCATGGCTGAATAGTCACGGGCTTCGTCGTAGGTCATCAAGGCAAACGGAGCAGCGGTGCCTGCGTGATGACACTCGGCACAGCGATTCTGCAAGATCGGGGCGACATGTTTGGCGTAAGTGATCGGGCCCAGTTCTTTCAGTTTCGAGGCGCGGGTAATCAGGCAGCCTTGGGCACCCGCCTCGGCGACAGTCACATCCTTGCCCGCTAGCAATTCCTTGACGGCGTCTTCCACCTCGCTCTTGTTGGCCTTTTCCCGTTTGTAATCAGTCCCCACTCGGTCGTTGATGCGGCCACGATAGCGTATCTGATGGCGATGATCGAGCACCACCGCTTCAGGAGTTCGCTGAGCCCCGGTCAGATCGAGAGCCAGTTGTTCCTTATCGACCAGCACGGGGAAGCCGACGCTGTATTCCTTGACGTGCCTGACAATGGCATCACTGGTATCAGCGGGATTGGCGTTGATACCAACCACCTGTACCTGCTTGTCGCCATATCGCTTCTGAAGGTCATTCAGATCGGGAATCAGTGCGTTGCTCACCGGGCACTTGGTGCCCATGAAAACCAGGACCACAACCTTGGCATCGGCATAGTCGGCCAGTGCCGCCTGTTTGCCGGATGCATTGGGCAATACGAAGTTTGGCACCCGTCGCAGCGTTGCGGTCTTCTTGGCCTTGCTATCGGCTTTCGCCGGGCCAGTCTCTTGTGACCATGTTGTTTCCAATGGCACGAGTGAGACGCACGCCAATAATCCGGCGGCACACCAATATACGGTTCGCATCGCACATCTCCTCAGAAACCTCGATGTCCCAGCTAGTTTCTCTGCTTGCCGAGTCTATCGACCTCATCTTCGCCAGGCAATCCAAAACATCGGACGCTGCCGGTATACTTCTTGGGAAAGAAACTCTCCAGCGGGTTGGAACTGAATAGCGTGTTGCCTCCGCCCACGTAGACTCTGCCCCGCGATAATGATGGCCCTGCAAATATCGGTCCCAGTTCTATTTCCTTAAGGACAGTGCCCGTGCCGGCATCGAGTGCGATCAGCTTGCCGCTGCTGGCCGTGGTGAAATAGGCGACGCCGTTGCCGACAGCGATGCCCGAAGCAACAGGATCCCCTACATCACGATACATCGGTCTGCCGGGCTTGCCGCCGATCTCCGCGATCTTCGGTCGTTCATGTCGCCAAAGTTCATTGGCCAGATCGACTGAAGTGGCTGTCACCCGTCCACCGGTGGGTAACTGTCCCAGCGAGTAGGCGCTGCCTTGCGTGCAGATGCGCACCGCGTCGATGCCGTTGGTGAAGATGGTTTTACCATCGGTGGCACAGCCGGTTTGGAGTCCGCCGATCGGGCTGGGGAGAGCCAGCACACGAGGATCGTGCTTGGCGGGTGGATGCGTGGGCGGGCCGGTATACACTGGAGTGTGTTTGACGAGCTTACCGTTGTCGGCTCGCAGCACATAGAAACCGCCGTTCTTGCAGCCGGCCCCGACGACCTTCGTCAGTTTGCCGTCTACCTCGGTCATGAAGATCTTAGGTGTATCGCCGATGGAGGCGTCCTTGTACAACCCCGTCTTGGGATCGTAAGCCCGCATGGCGTTCGTCCAGACGTCGCCAGGATTGATCTGCGTGTTCCACTTGCGAACTCCCGTAGCTGCATCCAGGGCAGCAATGGCACAGGTGTCTTCCGTATGCAGGTTCGGGTTGTCTACCGTAGGCTGTCGAGGCGCTGTGTTCACATCGGTGCCAAAGAAGAGCATGTTGCTCTCGGCATCGTACGAAGGAGTACACCAGACGCTGCTTGATGCCGGGCCATAAGCAAACTTGTACTTGCCCCATGCGGTTTCGATGACAACGGGGGGATCAAGCTTCTCCGGCTTGGGGCCGACATCGTGCTTCCAGAGGAGCTTGCCCGTCTTCGGTTCAAGAGCGATCACAAAGCCGCGTCCGGTGCTGCCGGCGTAGGCAGCTGTGCCAGCGAAGAGTTGCTCGAGGGTGCCGCCGGCGAAGACGACTTTATCACCGGCCATGATGGGAGAAGCCATCAGCAGATTATTCCAGTGAGCATTCGGAAACGTCGGTGCCCGGCAATCGACCTTCCATCGCTCAGCTCCCGATGCCGCATCAAGGCAATAGATCATGCCGCCGGTATCGGCAAAGTAGACAGCTCCATCGGCGACCAGGGCTGAGCCGAAGATGCCGCCCTCTGCCGCGCTGCGCAGCTTGTCTGCTTCAGATGAGCCTGAGGGTTCATTCGATGCTCCTGGTAGCGCTCGACGAACAGTATTGCGATAGACCCAGCGAAGCTTTCCATCGGGAGCGAGTTTGTAGAAGGCCGGCTGTGTCGCCGTGCCAAAGTAGACCTCGCCCGCAACGACCGTAGGCGTGGCATGAACGACGCCGATGGTCTCCTTGGAGCCGGCAGGGGGAAAGCTCCACTTCTCTTCGAGCTTGCCAACTGTCAGCGGGCTGAGTGCTTTTTCGCCGGAATTGAACCGCCAACCGGCCACGTTCTGGTTGTACATCGGCCAGTCAGACGAAGAAATGGCTCGATCATCTTTCGGTCGGGCCGCACGGCCAATCTCTGGCGTCATGATAGCCAGGGTGAGCGCAACGATGATGCTACAGTAGACAATGCAACGGGGAGAGGAACGCATGCTATACCACGATGGAGTTGGCAGGCCTGTTTCAACCTTACGTAGGATGGTAGCACGCGCCAGATGCCGTGTCAGCAGCAAAATCAGTGAACCTGATGTTCAAATGGGGATTAGCTGGCACCTGCCGCTGATGATGGTAACATACCGGACTCATGGTCTGACGAGTTGATGGAAGTGCCGATGAATGCTGAAAAACAACGACTGGACGAAGATCGGCTCGGCAAAGCGCCCTGGCGAAAATGGGGCCCCTACGTCAGTCAACGCCAGTGGGGCACCGTGCGGGAGGACTACAGTGCCGATGGCGATGCCTGGAATTATCTTCCGTTCGACCATGCCCGCTCAAGGGCCTACCGCTGGGGCGAAGATGGCATTGCCGGCATCAGTGACGATGGACAACACCTTTGCCTGGCCCTGGCAATGTGGAACGGCCGTGATCCCATCTTAAAGGAAAGGCTATTCGGCCTTTCCAATGCACAGGGCAATCATGGCGAGGATGTCAAGGAACTCTACTACTACCTCGATGCCACCCCGACTCATTCCTATTTGAAGATGCTGTACAAGTATCCGCAGGGCGAGTATCCCTACAACGAACTGCTCGATGAAAATGCCCGACGAGGTAAGCTCGATTCCGAGTATGAACTGATCGATACCGGTCTGTTTGACGAGGATCGCTACTTCGATGTGTTCGTTGAATATGCCAAGGTTGATACGGATGATATGCTGATGAAGATCACCGTTCACAATCGTGGACCGGACGAAGCCCAGTTGCATCTACTGCCGCAGATATGGTTTCGTAACACATGGTCATGGACTAAAGACTCACCGAGACCCAGGCTCTCTGTTTCTGACATGAACGTCGTCCTCGCCCAGCATGAGAAGCTCGGCGACTACCTGCTTTATCCCGATGGCAACCCCACCCTGCTCTTCTGCGACAATGATACCAATACACGCCGATTGTTCGGCGATGAGAACGCTCGAGGCTATTTCAAGGATGCCTTTCACGCCAATGTAGTCAATGGCGACAAAGATGCGGTGAATCCTGCTCGTACTGGCACTAAGGTAGCAGCCTACTACCATTTGACAGTGCCCGCCGGTGGAAACGCTAGTGTGCAGTTGAGGTTGAGTCAAACTGCTCAGACTGATCCATTCAGAAAGGCCGAGAGTATCCTTACCCTTCGTCGCACCGAAGCGGATGCCTTCTATGCTGATGTGCAGAAGGGAATGACCAACTCCGACGAGCAAAACGTTCATCGACAAGCGTTGGCTGGGATGATCTGGAACAAACAGTTTTACTTCTACGAGGTCAGGGAGTGGCTCAAAGGCGATCCCGCTGAACCGCCCCCGCCAGCTGAACGGCTTGAGGGCCGCAATCGCAATTGGCTGCATCTCAATAATGCAGACATCATCTCGATGCCCGACAAATGGGAGTACCCGTGGTACGCCTCATGGGATCTCGGCTTTCACTGCATTGCGATGGCCCTCATCGATCCCGAGTTCGCCAAAGACCAACTCGTTCGGTTAACGCGTTCCTGGTACATGCATCCCACCGGCCAGCTTCCTGCCTATGAATGGAACTTCGATGATTCCAATCCGCCCGTGCAAGCCTGGGCAGCGTGGCGAATCTTCGAGATAGAACGCAAGCATCATGGCGGCCCGGGTGACTATGCTTTTCTCGAACGTGTCTTCCACAAGCTGCTCCTCAACTTTACCTGGTGGGTCAACCGCAAGGATGCCCATGATCGCAACATCTTCCAAGGAGGCTTCCTCGGTCTCGATAACATCGGTGTCTTCGATCGTAATCAGCCACTCCCTGAAGGCGGCACTCTGGATCAGGCCGACGCCACCAGTTGGATGGCGATGTACTGCCTAAACCTGATGCGGATCGCTTTGGAACTATCCCGTAACGATCCGGTCTATCAGGACATTGCCACCAAGTTCTTCGAGCACTTCCTGCAGATCGCTGAGAGCATCAATGGGCTTGATACTTTCGGCCAGAAGTCGCTGGGGCTTTGGAATGAAGAAGATGAGTTCTACTATGATTCGATCAACTGTCCCGGCGATCATCAGATACCGCTCAAGGTTCGTTCGCTGGTGGGCCTGTTGCCCCTGTTGGCTGTCGAAATCCTCAGCTCCGAGTCGCTTAAGCACGTACCCGACTTCCAGCGTCGCTTGAGGTGGTATCTCCAACATCGCCCTGATCTGTGCCGGTTGGTTTCCCGCTGGGATCTGCCGGGCGATGAGCATCGTAGTTTGCTCTCATTATTGAGGGGGCATCGAATGAAATGCCTGCTCAGGCGCATGCTCGATGAGACGGAGTTTCTTTCCGACTATGGGGTACGCGCCCTGTCGCGGTACCACCTCGATCATCCGTTCACTTTCAGCGAAGGGGGGCAGACCTCAACCATCAATTACGAGCCGGGTGAATCTACTATCAACATGTTCGGCGGCAACTCCAACTGGCGCGGGCCGATCTGGTTCCCGATGAACTTCCTGTTCATCGAAGCCCTCCAGCGGTTCTACTATTACTATGGCGATGACTTCAGGGTGGAGTGCCCGACCGGCTCAGGTCAGGAGATGACCATCCTCGAAGTCTCCGAAGAGCTGACGCGCAGGCTCTCTCGCATCTTTCTTCGTGATGCCAAGGGACGTCGTACTGTCTTTGGCAGTAACCAGAAATACCAGACCGACCCTCACTTCAAAGACTACATCCCGTTCTTCGAGTACTTCCACGGCGACACCGGCCAGGGCCTTGGCGCCTCCCACCAAACCGGATGGACGGGCCTGATCGCCAAGCTGCTTCAGCCCCGCATCCCCGATGCATAGTTTGCTCCCCTCTCCCCCGGAGGGAGAGGGGTTGGGGGTGAGGGGGAGCATTGCACTATCTCCACTTGCCATGCCTTCTCCGTATCAACACCTGATGGACCCCAAAAAGAACCACCGCCAGCGCCGGCCAGCAATACCAATACCAAAGCTCCTGCCAGCGAGGCAACGCTTGATCGGCTTCGATGGCGAAGTGAACCTTCACTCCGTCGATCAAAAACTCCACGTCCCACCAGCCCGGCTCGGGAAGTATGAATACCGCAGCCTGATAGAGTTTGTTGGTCGCCGCCTCCGAAGTAGCCCGCTGTTCCAGCACACGGCGGGAAGCTCGTTCCGTCAGCCGTACCATGACTTGAGCATTCGTAACAGTTTCCCCCGTACCAACATCCTGCAGCAGCACACTGACATCGACAGCCCCGGCACGAAACGGCGTTGGTGAGGAAAAGACCGTCACCTGATACGGCCCTACCCGCTCTCGCAACCGTACTGTGCCTCCATCGGCATGGATGGCTACTGTGCTACAGAGGACGGCTAGCATGACCAGATATTGCCGCAGTGCCGAAGCCGTGGCAGGGGTCAACGGTACTCCGTTGCCCCCTGCGGAACGCGCAGTACAGTTGCCGACAAGCAGGGGGCAGCCTGAGTACAGACTGACCCCTGCCACGATTTGCCAAACATGTGTTAGGTTCACAACATCCCCCGCATCTGCATCGGCTGAAAGAGAATCCACACTCCGGTGATGAACAACAGCAGCATAAGTAGCGCCCAGGGGGTAAGTGTCTTGAGCGCGCTTGCTGTGTTGGTCGTTTGTGAAATACTCAATCGATAACCAGCGTAGAGCGAAAGCAGCAGCCCTACGTCAAGAAAGAACAGTTCCAGCGGCAACTGCCAGGCTGCCATCGGGCCACAACAGGCGCAGTTCCAGTTGGGGGCGCCCATCCACGTGATGCCGAGGTCAATGGCGAAGCGTTGTGTGACGGGAAGGATCGACTCGTAGCTCATCAAGAAATGAAAACTAGAGTGCGCCAGCCACATGCCGAAGCCGAGCGGCACAAATGTGAAAGCATACCGGGTCGCCTGCTGCCAAGTGTTGTTCGAGAGTTGCCCCCATCGACGACTTGTCCATGCCGCACTACCGACAAGAGCTATCGGCAACACAATCAGACCGAGCAGATAGAAGATGGTGGTGGCGAGCAGCGGTGAAGTGATGCCCAACTGTTCAGCTAACCACGCTTGCACCTCCACCACCGGCCCGATCATCCCTGCCGCGTTGGCAAATGCCCCGAACACCAGCACCAGAATCAGCGCAGCGATATCAGGGCGACGACTCCAGCGACCAACGCCCGAACGCTGTCGATCACTGGATAGTTCCTTCCCCGGCATCCCGGCCATCAGCATGATGTTATCGTGAGGACAGCCATGCACACAATCCAGGCATAGCGTGCAGTCCATGTTGCTCGCCTTCCTCGGCAGATACAGATTCAGCTCGCAGCCAGGGATGCCATCACGACCTCGGATGCAGTCCTTGGTCTGGCACGTCTGGCAGATCGCTGGATCGCGCACCTTCATCTCCAGCGGCGATGCCAGCGACTGCACGAAGTTAAACTGGCCAATAGGGCAGACGTACTTGCAGAAGGTGCCACCCCGGAACAAGCTATCGACCACGAAGGCAGCGACGAAGTAGCCCAGGGCCAGGCATGCTGTCCACCATGGGCGATCCCACAAGGAGAACGCTTCATACGCCCACAGAAAAACCACTATGAGGATGACGGCCAGCCACTTGCTCCGCAGCGGTCTCGGCCAATTCCACCCGGTCGGAATCCATTGGCGAGCCAACGTTCGAGGTAGCACAAAGGGGCAACCCATGCAAAAGATGTTCCCCGCCACCAGTAGACCGAGGATGAGCAAGCCCCGCCAGTGAATCCATGGCAATACCCCAGCCAGGTTCGTCGGACTGGACTGTGGCCCGGTGAAGCCATCGTAGATCATCGCAGTTGCCAACAACAGTATCGGAAGCTGCAGACATACCCGCGCATAACGCCACTTCAAGAACCGACCCACCAGCGGTAAACGCAACAGATCAAATGGCAATGAACTATTAGCCTGATCGTTGATGAGCGGCAAAGAGAGTCTGCTCTTCAGTCCGGTGGGCACGATCTTCCTTACCTTCTCGACCGATGTTCCATACAGCAGTCGGGTACCGATCACGAATAGCGGAACCAGAAAGACAATCGATCCAGGCACCCACATCAATAGTCCCGCTGTCGCTTGATCTTCGGGCGCTGTGATCCTGCTGAGTCGGGGCACCTCATCGTAGTAGGAATAAATCACCCGATCGGAGAACGTCAGCACTGCCGAGAGGGCCGTGTTGAAGACATCAGCGATAAACAGGTACGGCAAGAGGAGCCATAACGACCACCGTGGCCTGCTGGGGTAGGGCCGCACCACGGGATACCAGAATAGCAGCGCCGAGAACAGGAACGAAAGATGTTGGAGATAATGCCAACCGTTCGACCGCATGGCCAGATCGTAGATCGACGGAATGTGCCACAGCCCAGTTACCCCGATATAGATGGGCAGAGCCGCCAGTGGATGGGTGAGTATTCCGAAGAACCGTCGCATCCCTGGTGATGCCAGCAGCGGCGCTGCCCAAAAGATACGAATACCCCTCGGCAAGCCCCGCAGCATCGGGAACAACGGCGAGCCAAGCCACAACAGCGGCGGGGCCACCATCATTAACAGTAGATGCTGCACCATGTGAACCTGGAGCAGTAACCCGGCAAACGGCTCGATGGGAGATGCCAGCGCCAGATAGATCGCTGCCAGCCCGCCCAGGAATGCAGAGAGTGAACCACTATGCCAGCGCTCGGGATCTCGTCGATGCAGAAACCGCCAGCCCCGTACATAAATCAACGCCGTGATCAACAGACCCGCGGTCAGCCAGGGATCGAACGCCCAGGAACGAAGGAAGGCTTCCAGCGTTGGGCTCACGGGTATTCCTTCACCTTGGTTCGGTTGGAGGCAGGTTCTGCGGCTGGCACTCCCGCCGGGCGCAGGTTGGCCATGAACTCGACAAGAGCCGTCATCTGAGCCGGGCTGATCTGTTTGCCAAACGCCGGCATGTTGCCGCCGCCGGGGGTGCCGTTACTGACCTGATCGATCAATTGATCACGAGTCAGCCTCGTTCCCACGGTCGTCAGATCAGGGCCGCGCCGACCACCGCTGCCTTCCAGTGCATGGCAGTTGCGGCAACTTTTGTTCTGGAAGATGAGCGCACCCTGTAACTGTAGAGGTGTCTTATCCTTCACCATATTAATAGGGATCGGATCGCCGCTCCAGGCAGTCATCTCCGGCGACCAGGGCGATGTCGCCCCCTGATACGTCAGTGTGCCAAGAATAGTGTAGATCACAATCACCGTTAGCACCGCTCCCGGCCTTCGACTCGGAGCTCGTTCCCCACGGTTGCTGATGAAGGGCACGAGGAACAGGATGCCGATGAGCAGCAGCGGGAAGACGAGGATGAGAAACGTCTCCGCTGCCGGCGGGCTGAGCGAAAGAAGAGCGAACAACCAGAGGAAGGGCCATTCGGGCCGTGGGTTCGCTCCGGCCAGCGCCGGATCGGGCGGCCCGGTCGGTCCCTTAGGGCCAACCACCGCAGCAATGATGACGATGACAATCACCGCCAGCGACGAGAACAGAATGTCCTTCAACATCGCATCGCCCAGGAACGGAACACCATTCTTCAGTTCCTTCTCGTACCCCTCATGATAAGTCTTCGGATCGACCTTCTCACCTGGAACAGGCGGTGCGCTGATGCCGTACTTAATGACTAACCATAGGTGAATGATCAGGAAGAAGATGAGCGAAGCAGGGATGACGAAGACGTGCAGCGTAAAGAACCGGCTCAGCGAATCGCCACCTATGACCGGCCCGCCCAGCAGAATCTGCACCAGCCACGGCCCCGCCACCGGCACTCGCCCCGCCATCGATCCGCCGATGGCAAGGCCCCAGTAGGCATCCGGATCCCAGCGCAGCACCTGGCCGGTGAAGAACATACCCATCGTGCAAAGCAGCAATAGCACACCCAGCACCCACGTCAGTTCACGAGGGTACTTGTACGACCCGTGCAGGAAGACCTGCGTCATGTGAACGAGCATCATCACGATCATTCCTGATCCTGCATAGTAATGGAGCGCTCGCAGGAACCAGCCGAGAGGCTGCTGATAGTTCAGGAACAACAGGCTCTCGTATGCCTTGTCAGCGGAAGGCACGTAGACCAGGGCGAGCGCGATGCCGGTCAGTATCTGAATGAGCAGGAGTGTCAGCGAAGCGCTGCCAAAGACGTACCACCACCCCATCGGCCCCGCTGCCCCGCGCGGAATGGGGTGCTTGAGCACGGGCATCACGGCCTCGCGCAATCCCAAGCGGGCATCGAACCACTTGCCCACAGAACGAAACATGCCATTCTCCCTTACATCGTGGGCGTATCGTTACGCTGGGTCTTTCAAGGTGTTCTGTAGCGTCGGAAAGTGGGGGGCCTGAATCTGTAGTTGATCAATGCCCTTATCCTTCGTCACACGATAGATACAGTGGTACAGCCCCCGTGGCGGCGGCCCAGATGCCCGTTCACCGTTGGCGTAATAGACGCCACCATGACACGGACACATGAACAAGCCCGATTCCTGAAACCACTCGACCGGGCAACCCAGATGCGCGCAGTTGGCGGCAAGCACCAGAAACTGCTGTTTGGCTTCCTTCTCGTTGATACCTTCGTTACGCACAAAGACACTGGCTCGCCCCACCATGCCATCCCACGGTTGACGCAGCGGATTATCGAAAGTGACCTGCCGAGTCTGGCTCAGTGGGAAGTCCTTGACCGGCCCCAGCGTCACCCAGTCGACTTCGCCCTTGCGGGTTCCGAAGAGATAACCGACGAACGGTATCCCCATCATGGCCGCCGCAATAGCTCCTGCTCCGTAGGTGACCTTGCTCAGGAAGGTACGCCGTCCCGGTTGGTGGTTCGATGGTAGCTGATCGCATGGGCATGGCATGTCTTAGTGTCCTTGATGTTACTTGCTCTTGCTCGGCTCAGCTTTCCGCCAACTGGCCAGCAGCTTGACGAGGTCGTTGATCTGTGCCGAGGTCAGTGGTTGATAGTCATTCGGTCGTCCCGTCTTGCCATCGAAGGCAGGCATTCCGAGATCAGGCCGACCGGTGATGATGATGCGGCGTAATGCCTGATCGCTGATCAACTCCAGGAACGCTTTGTCGTTGATCGCTCCCACGGTCCGTGTGCCCGCCTTCCCACCCTGCCCCTGGTTTCCATGACACGATGCACAGGCTTGGACAAAGATCTTAAGCTGTGCTTCCTTCGGATCAAGCTGAGGCTTGGCAGGTTGATCATCGTTCGCTCGGTTGGGCATGGGAGCCACAGTCGGTGGCGGGCCATTGGTCTCAGGAACCACAGGCTTCGCTAAGTACGGCGGTATCTCAGCTGACGAGACCTTCGACGTTTCCCACTTCTTTTTGATGCCATCCGCCAGTGCCTGCACCTGAGCAGCCGTGAGTGGCCCGCCGTTCGATTGAGCAAAGGCCGGCATCGGGCTTCGCACTCCAGGTGTCACCATCCGTCCTTCGCTGATGACCTTGTGAAGTTCCGCATCGGAAACGATGGCCAGGAACATCGGATCATTGAGCGGCGGAGCCGGGCCAAGCTTGCCATCTGCCCCATGGCAGCCGGCGCACCGTTTCCCATAGAGCAGATTGAAGTCGAGCACTTGATCGGATGCCACCGGGCGATCCTTCGGGTTCGGCTTGCCGGGCATATCGCAGCCGACAGCCAACAGGCCAAGCAGGAGCCAGGGTCTTGTTCGATGCAGATTCAAGACCGCCCTCCTCTGTCTTTACCAAGAGGTGCGAGGTGAACCATCTCCGTTCGGAGGACCACAATGGCGGCTGTGATCCCAAACACGAACTGTGACAGCACAAATCCTGGCCAATCGACCCGTGTTTGCAATGCCGGGTTGACCACGCCCATCAGTCCGTAGCAACTGCCCGACCATAGCAATGGCAACACTAGCCCACCCCATGCCAGCGGCCCCGGAATATGTGGCAGCCTCGGCAACAGCACGCTATACAGGATGGCAAAGCCCAATGATAGCGTCAGGTGAATGGCAAGCGCCACCCCGAACCAGCGGGCGTTAAACAGTTCCAAGTCTTGGACATTATGATCGCCCAACTCACGGAGCACCATGCCGGCCAGCATGTTGATCGGATACCAGATCGTGTGGTCGTTCCCAATCGCATCGATGAAGGCATGGATCGGCATCACGATGCTCCCCGCCAGCCCGCCACAGAATCCGGCAAAGAGTGGACTGTATCTGCCCGACCGCCTGATGAGTCCCGTGATCACCGCCCCGAAGACGAACTGGGCCGCGATGAACCAGGGCCAACTCACCTGCTGTTCCATCACCGGGTTCATCGTCTTGACGAGGGCGTAACTGACCCCCGACCAGAGCAGCGGAGCCAACAGCCCGCCCCAGGCAATCGCTCTCGACACCGTCGGCAGCGTCGGCAACAACACGCCAAAGATCAAACCGATGATCAATGACATCACGATATGTATCGAACCAGCGACCATGAACAGGGGAAAGTTGAACTGTTGCAGCGTCTCGTCACTCATCTTGTCGATGCCGGGCAGGATCATACCGGCGACGAGATTGACCGGATACCAGATACCGTGCCCCGTCATCACACCCCAGATCATCGCCGTGATAGGCATGACGATGCCGCCGGCGATTCCACCCTTCACCCCGGACGAAATGGGATGGTACGACGTTGGCAGTAGCAGCCGATACCCCGGCATGCCCTCATGCAAATGCGTGACAGCGGCCTCAGCCTGCACCTCAGCCAGCTTTTCGACCGGTTCTTCGATCTCCTCCTGAACATGCCCTCGCCCCGGCAACAATTGGGCGATCCAAAGATAAAGGCCGGCGATGATCACCATACCGCCAATGATGAAGAACCCCAGCCCGAAGGGCAGCCCGCCCGCCAGCAATGCCACGCCCAGTGCCAACACCAGCGGCGCAGCCGTGGGGCGTGGCATCTCAATGCTGGGTGGCGTGATCCGTGACTCAGGAAGTGTTCGACGTTGTGTCCCCATGTCTATCTCCCCACCAGATAGACGACGATGAACACGACGATCCACACCACATCAACGAAGTGCCAGTACCAGGAGACAAGCCCGACCGCGCCACGGTTCCTGCTTGTGATCTGCCGCTGAAGAGCCAGGGCGAGAACGATCATCATGATGATGACCCCGCCGCTGACGTGCAGGGCATGCAAGCCGACAAGGGTGAAGAAAGTGGTTCCAAACAAATTCCGATTGATGGTGAGATGATGATCGACGATCAACCCATACCATTCGTAGGCAGTGCCGAGGAGGAATAGGACTCCCAGAGTGATGGTGAAGGTCCACAGCAGAATGAAGAGGCGTTGATGGCCTCGCTCCAGCATCATCTCCGAAAGATGAATGGTGAGACTGCTGGCAAGCAGGCAAGCCGTCGTCATCAAAACGAGTGACAACGAAAGCGCCTCTTTCGGTGTCGGCCCGATGATGTCTTTACCCAGGTAGAAGACATAAGTCACGATCAGCGTGCTGAACAGCGCCACCTCGGAAACCAGGAAGCTGATCAGCCCCCATTGCCCCATCGATAGCGCAGCCTCGGGCGCTTTGCCTGCCTGATGAGGGGCGGGATGCCCGGAAGCCATGCCATGCAACATCACTGGTGAACTCACTCGGTGGTCATCCTTCGTATTGGCCATCGGGGTCATCAGGGTGCTTGGCATCCCACAACGGTCGGCGGCTCTGCACCACTGGTATCTCGTCAAAGTTGTAACTGGGCGGTGGCGAGGTCGTTGCCCATTCCAAGGTCCAGGCATTCCACGGATCGTTGCCTGCCAGCTTGCCCTTCCATAGCGATACGATCAGGTTGTAGACGAAGATGATGAAGCTGGGCACCTGGATGAGAGCCCCGATCGTCGTCAGCTGATTCAACAACGTCAATCCCCGGTCAGGCTCGTAGGTATAGATGCGGCGTGGCATCCCGAGCATACCGGAGATATGCATCGGCCCGAAGGTCAGCACAAAGCCGATGAACAGCAGCGTGAACTGCCAGCGAGCTAACCGTTCACTGAGTAGCCGTCCGGTGACCTTGGGGTACCAGTAATGAATACCCGCAAAGACACCGAAGAGCGTTCCGCCGATCAGCACGAAATGAAAGTGGCCGATGACAAAGTAGCTATCGGTGAGCTGGAAGTTGAGTGGAGCAGCAGCCAGCATGATGCCCGTCAGCCCGCCGATCAGGAACATTGACAGGAAGCCCACGGTGAACAGCATCGGTGAAGCGAGCGAGATACGTCCGCCATACATCGTCGCCAGCCAGTTGAAGAACTTGATGCCGGTTGGCACCGAGACCAGAAGCGTTGAGACGACAAAGAAGATATCGAGCGCCCGGCTCATGCCCACGGCAAACATATGGTGCGCCCACACGCCCAGGCTGATGAACGCAATCGCCATCGTTGCCGCTGCCATGAACTCGTAACCGAACAGCACCTTGCGAGAGAAGACGGGGATGATCTCCGACACCATGCCGAACACGGGCAGGATCAGGATGTACACCTCCGGGTGGCCGAAGAACCAGAAGACATGCTGCCAGAGCAGCGATGATCCGCCGTTCTGCACATCGAAGAAGTGGGCTCCCAGGTTGCGGTCGAGCAGTACCATCGATAGGCCTGCCGTGAGGGGCGGGATAGCGAACAGGATCAGCACTGAGGTCCACAGCATCGTCCAGACAAAGAACGGCACCTTGCGAAGCGTCATCCCCGGAGCTCGCAGGCTCATCGTGGTGGCAATGAAATTGATCGCAGCGGTCAATGTGCCGACACCGGCGATGAGGAGACCGAGCGCCCAGAAGTCGGTCGCGGAGGATCGGGCAAAGGTCTTCTCGGTGAGTGGCGCGTAGGCCACCCAGCCAATAGCTGGTGCGCCGCCGGTGATGAAGCTGGAGTAGACAATGAGCCCTCCGAACAGCGTCGCCCAGAATCCAAAGGCATTCAGCCGGGGAAAGGCCATGTCCCGGGCGCCGATCATCAGCGGCACCAGGTAGTTGCCCATGCCAATCAAAATGGGCATGCCCACGAAGAAGACCATCGTGGTGCCGTGCATCGTGAACATCTGGTTGAAGGCGTCAGGCCCCAGGATCGTGTTGTGAGGCGTGAGCAACTGTAGACGGATGAGTATCGCTTCGCAGCCGCCGATGACCAGGAACACGACCGACAAGATAATGTAGAGCAGCCCGATCTTCTTGTGATCGACCGTCGTCACCCAATCGTGCAGCAGCGACGGTCTGGACCGTTCACTGGTGGGTACTGATGTTGTGACGTCGCTGGCCATGATCGATCCTTGCAGCCTGTTACTTCAGTGTCAGCAGATACTGTACGATGGCTTCCTGTTCTGACTCGCTCAATCCGAAGGCAGGCATCAACGCCCCTTCCTTGATCTTCTGCGGATCAGCCACCCAGCGGCGGAGATTCTCCGGCGTGTTGGGCACCATCCCTGAAGCGAGAGTCTGCCTGCTCATGAGATGTGTCAGATCAGGAGCGTAGTTTCCCTGAGCAGTTGTCCCGTTGATGCGATGGCAATTGACACAGGTTTGGGCGAGGAACGCCTTTCGACCCTGACTCACCGTTGCCTCTTCCACCGCTGGCTTCTGTTCGTTCACCACCCATTTCTCAAAATTGCTCGGCGTATCCACCACCACCCGAATGAGCATCCCGGCATGCTGCGTGCCACAGTATTCAGCACACTGGCCCAGAAACAGGCCGGTCTCGCTGGTCTGAAACCACATCGAGTTGACGCGGCCCGGAATCAGATCAGTCTTGCCGGCAAGCCGGGGCACCCAGAAGCTGTGGCACACATCAGCCGATTGTAGGCTTAAGTGGACGGGTCGTGAGACCTTGTCCTCACTCACCGGCATGTGCAGTTCATTGGCGGTAACGAAGCCGAGCTTCTTGCCGTTGTAATAGTCGTATCGATACTCCCACCACCACTGATGGCCGATGACAGTCACAAAGAGTGTATTGTCCCCCTCCTTCGGCACAGGCGGCGGCACATTCACCTCATACAGAGTACGGACGGTCACCAGCACCAGGATGAACACAATCAACACCGGCCCCAGAGTCCAGGCGATCTCAATAGGCTTGCTGCCATACACTTGAGGCGGTTCTGAACTCTGAGCCTGTTTCCGGCGACGAAACCGAATGATCGAGTAGAAGAGAATGCCTTCGACCAGCAGGAAGATAATGACGATGATGGCAAAGACGAGTATCGACAGGTTGCGTATCGATTCCGCCGGTGGAGAAGCCGGGTGGAAGATCGACAAGTCGTGAATCTGGTGCTGATGATCGCTGGCGAGCAGCATGGCGAAACTAGGCACGTCCACTCCGTTCGTAGTTGATCGCTCCAGGTCGTACAGCAAGTCTATCCAGAATTGTTGCCAGGCACTAGCGGGTAACTTTCATTTGTTTAGTGGAGCTGACTGTCAGCCATTTCTTTATGGGAATCGAAGTACGGATAGTATACTGTGGGGAACTCACCTGACTCGCTAACCCAAGGTCCCACCCATGCGACGAAACTACCTCTTTTCACTTGCCGTACTTTTCTTCTTCAGCGCGATGAATCTCGTTGCCCAGAATCAGAAGAAACCAGCCGAGGTCGTGGTGCCTCCTCTTCAAGGCGAAACCAAGGTTATCGAACTCTTCGATGGCAAGTCTCTAGACGGCTGGCTGGGTTACACCGATCTTTGGTCGGTCAAGGATGGAGTCATTGTCGGTCGCAACGATAAGCCTCTCACCTTCAGCACCTATCTGCTGACCAAAGACAAATACAGCGACTTCCGCCTCACTTTCTCAGCCAAGCTGGTCGAATCAGAGATGCACTCCGGCGTCGCCTTCTGGGGCTATGTCAAACCCGATGTGAGCAAGCAGCCTGAAAAGGATCGTTCAACCCACACCTACGCCGGACACCTTGTCATGTTCCCCTCCGGCTATGGTCTCTACGACCTGTTCGGCCGCAACGGTCTGCCGGTCGATGGCGGCCCCGCCAAGAAGGTCGGCAAGCAGCACGACTGGAACGACATCGAGATATTGGCCCAGGGCAACCGCATTCGTGTGGCTGTCAACGGCAAGCAGGTCGTCGATTGGCGTGATCCCGAACCGAAGCGAATTAAAGAAGGCCCCATTGGTCTTCAGTTGCATTCCAACAACGTGCCTCAGGAAGTCCGTTTCAAAGGGCTGAAGCTCGAGACCTTTCCGAAGGAAGACAAGCTTCTGACGGTGAAGTAATAACAGTTCAGAGCGATCCATGCACGACAGCAAAAAGATAGCCATAGTCACCGGTGCCAGTGCCGGTATTGGCAAAGCATCGGCCCTGGCCCTGCTCAAGGCTGGATGGTCGGTCGTGCTCGCAGGTCGTCGTCTGGATATGCTCGAAAAGACCCGCAGTGAAGCAGGCGAGGCGGGCAGCCGGGCTTTGGTTGTTGTTACTGATGTCGGCAATGAACTATCGGTGCAGAAACTGTTCGAGACCACCAAAGCGAAGTTCGGTCGCCTCGACCTTCTCTTCAACAACGCCGGCATCGGCCCGCCCCCGTCGCTGCTGGAAGATATCAAAGTCGAAGATTGGCGCAGGGTCATCGATACCAACCTGACCGGCGCCTTCCTTTGCACGCAGTTCGCCTTCCGCCTTATGAAGGAACAGTCGCCCCGAGGCGGACGCATCATCAACAACGGCTCTATCTCAGCGTATGTGCCCCGTCCCAACTCCGCCCCCTACACCGCCAGCAAGCACGCCATCGCGGGATTGACCAAATCCACATCCCTCGATGGCCGTAAGTACGACATCGCCTGTGGGCAGATCGACATCGGCAACGCCGAAACGGAATTGACGGCCCCGATGAAAACGGGAGTGCCTCAAGCGCATGGCGTCAAAGCCATCGAGCCGACGATGGATGTGGAACTTGTCGCCGAGGCCATCCTCTACATGGCCGGCCTGCCGCTTGATGCCAACGTGCTCTTCATGACCGTGATGCCGACCAAGATGCCATTCGTGGGGCGTGGGTAGCTTGAAAGAGAGTCTCTTATGGGATAGGAGCTGTTACCTAACCCGATCATCAACGAGCCAAATAACTCTTGGAATTCGCCAATCGATCAGGTAACGATCTTCTTCAAAACGATTGGTGCCGTTGTGCAGAAGAGACTGCTCCGGGCTCTCGCGTCGTCCTTGCGGTCTACGAGGGTCGCGACCTCTGGGATGACTACCACGTCTGGCTCGCGGGGGTGCCAGAAGTTCTAAGGATTGTCTCTTGATGCTTATGGCTTCACAGTACCCCACCTTCATCGGTGGAGTTTTTGAGAACTTGCTCTTAAATCGATCTGCACTTTAATACCTACGATGTTTCCACACTACCCAGGCAATGTTCGCTCAGTGGTAGCCCATGGGCCATCCATCGCGATCCTCACCCCCTCACTCCGAGAGACTCGATCAATAGAAATCTACCATGAACAACAAATTCAGATTAGCCAATTTCGCACCTCGCCCCATCCCAGCAACGATCAAGACTCTAGAGAAGTTAGATCGCAAGGCGATACAAGCGAAGAGACTCTGCTTGGACGATGACACGCAACGATTGGATTTGTTAGGGCAGTTTCCCCAAATACCACGCATGTTATTTATTGGATCCAAACTCGACGCGGCAACCGCAAAGGCGTTTGACCAAATGAAGAAGTGTACGGAGTTCGGACTCTTTGCTGCGAGATCCATCGAGGGATTGGTCACCATCAAAGGGTTAGAATTCTTGTACTTCGATGCCTGTCCAGGGCTTGGGGATTTGACGGCGTTTGCAGAGAACAAGAAATTGACCTCTCTCTACTTGGAGGCGTGCCTGAATATCACGAGTCTCAAAGGCGTTGAGAACTTCTCGCAGCTTAGCGAGTTCAGCATCATCGGTGGTGGCGTCACTTCTGCAACCCTCGATTCGTTGGAATCACTGAAATCCTTAACCAAATTACGATACCTAAAGCTCTACGCCAAAGTGAAAGACAAAACTCTTGCACCGCTCATGGCTCTCAAAAATCTTGAATATGTCGATATGGCAAATCGATTTCGCAGGGAGGAATATGAAGCAATCCTGCAAAACAATCCGAAACTGAATTCCATCGAACTTCATAACGGAGTCTTCGATCGCAATCGGGGTTTCGTAAAGGACAAAGATTGATTGCACTCCATGCCCGACGTGCAGTTTGAACAGCGTATACCATCCGCTCCGGATCTATTTGCCGTCCTCACAAGTAGAAGTAGGGTGAAAACCCTTGGAATTCCTCAATCGATCAGGTAGACTGTCACTCTCCTGCCAGATTCCCACCCTGCACCCGCCTGCTCTACTGCTCGTTTCCTTGCCACCGAACATCTGCATAGGATGGAGCTATGTTCCGACTTGATCTAGGCAAAGCCCGTGGCTACTGCGATGGCCTCTCCCGACGCAGCTTTCTGCAACTCGGAATGACCGGCATGGCCACCATGGGCTTGCCTCAACTGCTCCAGGCACGGGAACAGTCGAAAGCCAAGGCCGGTGGCAAGAAGTACACTTCCGTCATCCTCATCTGGCTCGATGGCGGCCCCAGCCACCTCGATATGTACGACATGAAACCACAGGCGCCCATCGAGTACCGTGGCCTGTGGAAGCCGATCAAGACCAACGTGCCGGGCATCCAGATCACGGAACTGTTCCCCAAGCAAGCACGGGTGATGGACAAGTTCTCGATCATCCGTTCGCTGCATGTCGATTCGGGCGACCACTTCTCCGGCGGCCACCGGATGCTGACCACCAAAGACCTCGGCGTCAGTGGGGCGAACAATGCCGGAAAGTTCCCCAGCCTCGGCTCCATCGTCGCCAAGGAAGTCGGCCCGCGGGTGAAGGGCATGCCCGCCTACGCTGCCGTCCCCTACGCAGCCAGCATCGGGCTGGTGCCGGGCTACTTCGGAGCGAACTTCCTGGGGCATCAGTTCAACCCGATGCAGCCGGGCGGTGACCCGAACGCACCGAGTTACAAGGTGCAGAATCTCAACCTCGCCCAGGGCCTGACGCTGGAACGGCTCGAAGACCGCCGCACGCTGGTCAGCCACTTTGATCAATCGCAACGGCAGTTCGAGACTACCGGCCAAGCCGGCGTCTTAGACAAATTCTCTCAGGAGGCTTACGAGTTCATCACCGGCCCTGCCGCACGAACCGCCTTTGACCTGAACTTGGAAGACCCCCGGCTGCGTGACCGCTATGGCCGACACAACTGGGGTCAGAGCACCCTGCTCGCCCGCCGACTGGTCGAAGCAGGAACCACCTTCGTGACGGTCCACTTCGGCGGCTGGGATCATCACTGGAATCTCAAGTCGGGCTACGAAAGCCTGCTGCCCCAGGTCGATTCAGCGGTCGCCACCCTGTTTGAAGATCTCGATCAACGTGGCATGCTCGATACGACGCTGGTCATGCTCTGCGGCGAGTTCAGCCGCACGCCGAGGATGAACGATGGCGGCAACGGCGGCGCACCGGGAAGCATGGGCACCCCCGGCCGCGACCACTGGGGCGACGCCATGTTCTGCCTCATGGGCGGCGGCGGCGTCAAAGGTGGCCACATCATCGGTGCCACCGACCGCCTAGGCATGCGCCCCGCCGAACGGCCCATCACACCGTCCAACGTCCATGCCACCGTCTATCAAGTGCTGGGCATCGATACTGATTTGATGATTTATGATCATTTGAATCGACCATTGAAGGTACTGGATGATCCGACACCGATTAGTGAGTTGCTGTAAGGGGTTACGGGTGTATTTGGGTGCCATAGTTTGTGGTACTCCACTAACTATGCCTTCAGTGATCAAGACACTTGCTCAACGACTTCGCTAGCATGTTCACTTACATTCTTTGTCTTCAAGTCTCCGCAGCATAGTTAGCCGGCGTACCGGCAAACTATGGCATCCGAGCTTGGAAGAACGTTCGCTCATACAAAAACCAGCTCGCACTACAGTACTGGGCTATAGTTGACATAGAGTTATGTTTCAAACACTACGTATAGCCCAACGAGATTGTACCAATGTCCCAGAACCAAAATCGCAGCCGACAGCTAACATTTCGAGTCGTTCTTTGGTCATGCGTGTCAGTGTTTTTACTAGTGCCATTGGTGTTAATCCTGATGAGCTCTTCTCGGTTGTCCATTGATGAGGCAAAGGCAAAGTACGCTATGATTCCACCCAAAATGAGTCGGGAAGCTGCTGAGTTTTTGCTAGGTAAACCCACTCGAATTGAAAAGGACAGTGATGGCTTCACCGTCGCGTCTTGGGAGTTCGTCAAGCAGTCATTTGATGAAATGGAGTGTTTCACAATTCGAGTGGTGTGGAGTCCAAAAGGGGAACTTACATTTGTGGATGAAGGTGCGGGTGCCTATGGTGGCAGAAGTGTATGGGAGAAGAGATGGTCGAAATTTAAAGAAGCGATGGGCTTCTGAGTTTCTTTAACCAGTACAACATAGCCTCCGTCTGCAGAAGTCAAGATCATGGGATATTCTTCCATAATCACTATAACCACTCATCGCAGGTAAATGATCATCATGCTGATCCCGGTTGACGTTTGGCATCAAAGAGTGAAACTGCCGAACCTCTGTTCTCGCTGCGTTCATGAACCGCCCAGTAATGGGTTTGAGGTGAACGGCCACCACTCCGAATCGGCACAGATGGAGATTGCCTGTGGAATCGGGAAGAACTATCTCAGGAGTGTTACGCATCGGATGCGTGTTCCGGTGTGTCAAAGGTGTTGGGAAAGTCTAACTTACGTTAAACGTTTGACTCGTTGGATCACTCTGGCGGGTGGGATTGTGGCGTTCTTTGTACTCTACTCAGTCATGCCGGCAGACCGGCGTCCCGAACATTATCGACGTGATGATTTCACCTGGTCTGTTGTTTCAGCATTGTTCGGCGTAGCGGGCGCGTTTGTCACTTACTGTGCAAGTAGATTCGTTCAACTTGTGGTAACTCCCAGGAATGCGATTGCTCGGCTTGATGCGAAGACACGCCGATTCGTCTTTCTGGAGGAGCAATTCCAGGAAGCATTCGAGGCCTTAAACCACGATGGTTACTACCAACCAGATCATAAGGTGAACTACTAATTGGCCGGGAGCACAGCCCATGCATCGAGAATCCGTGCCATAGCGTGGCGGTACTCACCACGCAGTGCTTCTAGCGATTGCACCCTTCCACTGTGTGACAGCGAAATGGCTATCCAGTGATATGGTTCAAGGTACATGGCGCTGTCACACAGTGGCACAGGCTAAGCAGGCAAATAAATGATACGTAGCCGACCATTCCCCTACCGCCGCGGCGGCCCGCTCTTGCCCATCGCCGCCTTCATCCGCTGTGTCGTCAGAAACCGTAGCCTGGCATGTCGGCACACAGCCCTGGCCATTTCTCGAAGCCTGGCAGGGTCGTTGCTCTCGCTCAGTCTGGGGCGGATCATGTCGAAGGCGATGAGCGCCACATCATACGCATGGGCATCAAGGAGTTGTTGCGTCTCGCTGAGCCTGGTGATAGAATCATCGGTGAGGTTGAGCCCAAATGCCCCCACGGGAATGTTGCTGATCAGGATGAGGTAAGGCCCCGAATCAATCGAGTATGCCAGCAAGCTGGCGACACCTTCCGTTTCGATGATCGTGTTGCAATCTTCAATCCCAGCGTATTCCGGCATCATTCCACTCGATCCTTCCAATCGAGCGGCACTATGCCATTGCCGCATCCTGACGTCAAGTACAAGTAAGTTGGTATCCACTCAAAATGCACGAGGAGGGATTTGAACCCACACACCTTGCGGTACTGGATCCTAAGTCCAGCGCGTCTGCCAGTTCCGCCACTCGTGC
>DAOMFV010000005.1:0-79258 GCA_035430005.1 Gemmatales bacterium | reverse complement strand
GGATGTGGCCCAGCTCTTTCTGGGTGTGCGGATGCAGTGCGCCCAGTGTCACCACCATCCCTTTGAACGCTGGAGCCAGGACGATTACTACGCGCTGGCCGCCTTCTTCGGTCAGGTTGGTCGCAAGCCCTCCGGCACTCGTGGCGAAGATTTGATCTTCCACAAGCGCGGTATGCCGACAGCTATCAATACCCGTACCCGCAAGCCGCTCAAGCCGGCGGCGTTCGGCGACCAGGTCCCGACCATCGCACCCGATGAAGACCCCCGCCTTCGTCTGGCAGACTGGCTCAAGTCGCCGAAGAACCCTTTCTTCGCCAAGGTGCTCGTCAACCGCTACTGGAAGCACTTCTTCCAGCGTGGCCTGATCGAGCCCGAAGATGACATTCGAGACTCAAACCCGCCCTCGAACCCCGAACTGCTGGCTGCGCTCGAACAGCACTTCATCAAGAGTGGTTACGATCTGAAGGAACTGGTGCGTGCCATCACTCGATCCAATGCCTACCAGTTGAGTGCCATTCCCAACCAGTACAACGTCGGCGACCGTCAGAACTATTCACGGTACTATCCCCGTCGACTGTCTGCTGAAGTGATGCTGGATGCCATCGATCAGTTGGCTGGCACTCAGACTGACTTCGCCAACTTGCCTGCCGGCACCCGTGCGGTGGCCTTGCCCGACAACAGTTATAACCGCGCGTCGCCGTTTCTGCGGGTCTTCGGTCGGCCGGAAGGAGAAAGTGTCTGTGAATGTGAACGAGTGCAATCATCAAACCTGGCTCAGAGCCTGCACATGATCAACGCCTCGGATATTCGGGGTAAGCTGGCTCATGCGAATGGTCGAGCGGAGCAGTTAGCCAAAGACCCACGCCCATCCGAAGCTAAGGTCAAAGAGTTGTACCTGCTGGCATTCGCCCGAGAGCCACGCTCCGATGAAATGAAAGCGGCACTCAGCTACCTCGCAGAGCCACGAGTCAATGCTGCTGGTCAGAAGCTCGATGCACAGAAGGCCGCCCGAGAGAATTTCCAGGATCTTCTTTGGGCCATGATGTCGGCTAAAGAGTTCCTGTTCAATCACTAGAGCACAGACATGGTGAATACCAAACGACATATCTCTGGGACGGCGGTTGCCTGGGTGGTGCTCCTGAGTTGTGCTTCCCTGGTGGTGGCACAATCGGTGGGGCTGCCCTCGCCACGGCTGCTGACGACTATGCCCATGGGTGGCAAAGTGGGCACCGAGCTGGAAGTCACCATCACGGGTGAGCATCTCGAAGAGGTCGGCGACTTGATCTTTTCCGACCCCCGCATTACTGCCGAGCGTAAGCTTGATGCAGCCGGTGCGCCCATCGCCAATATGTATGTGGTGACCATCGGATCAGATTGCCCGGTTGGCCTCTACGAAGCGCGTGTCATGACGCGGCTCGGTATCTCGTCCTCACGCATCTTCGCTGTGGGTACTCTGAACGAGATTGTGCAGATCAAGCCCAACAGAACGCTGGCTGCCGCCCCGGAACTGCCACTCAACTGCGTGTGCAACGGCGTTACCGCTGACCGATCGATTGACTTCTACAAGTTCCATGCAAGGAAGGGTCAGCGGCTCGTTATCGATTGTGCCACGGTCGGCATCGATTCCAAACTCAACGCCACCGTGATTCTTGGCGATGAGGCAGGGCGCGATCTGCTGGTCGAACGACGTGCCGGAGTGATCGACTTCTCAGTACCCAAAGACGGCACTTATGTCATCAAGGTCCACGAACTGACGTTCAAGGGTGGCCCGGCCTTTTACTATCGACTGGGCCTCTGGGAGCAGCCTGCTGGAACGCCCATTATTCGGCAACCGTCCACAAAGCCGGTCCATTCATTCTCCTGGCCACCCCAGGGACTGCCGATACAAGCTGCACAAAAAGAAGTGGAGCCGAACAACGATGGTGGACATGCTCAGCGAATCACCCTGCCTTGCGACATCGCCGGCCGATTCTATCCAGCTGCTGATGTGGATGTCTTCGAGTTCAACGCCAAGAAGGGCGAGGAGTGGTGGATCGAAGTAGCCTCCGAGCGGCTGGGGTTGCGGACAGATCCCTCCCTCGTCGTGCAGCAGGTGGTCAAAGGCGAAAAAGGAAGTCCCGATAAGCTGATTGATGTCCTCGAACTTTCCGATATCCCCAGTCCGATGAAAGTATCGAGCAACGGCTATGCCTACGATGGCCCTCCCTACAACGCCGGCACTTCGGACATTCTCGGCAAGCTGACGATCAAGGAAGATGGCCTCTATCGCATGCAGCTCACCGATCTCTTCGGAGGCACACGGAGTGATCCGGGTAATAACTATCGTCTGGTGATTCGTCGCGCCGCTCCTGACTTTGCTCTGGTGGCCTGGGCGCTGCACATGGAGTTACGCAATGGCGACCGCAACGCCCTGTCGAAGCCAATCTCATTGCGAGGCGGCACGACGATGGCACTGGAAGTCGTCGCCTTCCGCCGAGATGGTTTTGATGGCGAGATTGAGCTGGCGATGGAAGGGTTGCCTAAAGGGGTGACTGCTCAGGGGCTCAAAATTCCAGCCGGGCAGTCGAGGGGGATGATGCTCATCACCGCCCAGGCCGATGCTCCCCGGGGCTATGCCAACGCCACGTTCGTGGGACGTTCCACCATCGCCGGCAAATCGGTAACCCGTCCCTGCCGCCTGGCCTCAGTCGCCTGGCCTATCCCCGATTCGTGGGGTGAGATTCCCAGCCCCCGGCTGCTGGCCGATGTGCCGGTCTCGGTGAGTGGCAGTGATCGGGCCCCGCTGACGATTGCTGCCAAGACTCCGGTCGTGGAAGCCAAGGCAGGTGAAAAGCTGACCATCCCGCTGATACACAAACGCACCAGTGACTTTTCCGGCGATACGATCCAGATGAGAGTGATCGGTACTGGTTTTGAAAAAGCGCCTGGGTTCGATCTTCCGATCAAAGCGAACAGTTCGCAGGTGGTACTTGACCTAAAGACGCTGAAGATTCCTCCTGGTGAGTACCATGTGTCATTCCTGGGAGGCGGCGTGGCCAAGTATCGCCATCGACCAGAACTGGTGGCAACTGTCGAAGCGGATTCCCAGAAAAAGCAGCTAGAGGTGAAGACATTGGAAACGGAACTGAAGAAGGTCTCCACTGAGGCCCAAAACGCTCCACCTCCCAAGAAAGAACAAATGACCAAGACTCTGGCATCGATGAACGCCAGGATGAAAGCAGCCAGTGATGCTCTGAATGCTACCAAGCAGCAGCTCAATCAGGTGAAGGCGGCAGCCGAGCCCAGAGATATCGTCGATATTGTGGTGTGCGAGCCTATTACGATCCGTGTCAAGCCCGTGGAGAAGAAGTGATGGCTTCCAACTACCATTGCCATGGACCGATTCAGTTTGGTGCCACCGGACGCCGAGCGTTTCTGCAAGCGGGCCTGGCGGGGTTCGCCTCGCTGAGCTTGCCGAACATTCTGAAATTGCAGAGCAGTGCCATAGCACCAGCGAGTGCCAAGACCGAGAAGAAAGCGGTCATCATGGTCTGGCTGCCAGGCGGGCTCTCGCACCTGGATTCGTACGACCCGAAGCCGAACGCAGGAAGCGAGTATCGTGGGCCGTTCAAACTGATTCCCACGAAAGTACCCGGACTGCAGTTCACCGAACTGATGCCCCGGCAGGCAGCCATCGCCGACAAGATGGTGGTGCTACGGTCGATGAGGCAGTCCGCGGGCGGTCACCCTGCCGGTTCGATGCAGTTGCTCTCGGGCGACCCTGACACGCGCGACAAACCAAAGCCCAAGTACCCCGACTGGATGACGGTTTCCAACTACCTGCTGGCCCAACGGGAGCAACGACAGAATCCGCTGCCTTCCTACGTCGGCATCAACCCGCCGCTGGAATACAACGGCCCGGCCTACCTGGGTGATACCTATTCGCCCTTTGTCGTTTCAGGTGATCCGAGCGCACCAACGTTCTCGGTGCCAAATATCGGGTTGACCGATGCTGATGAAGTTCGCCGACTGGGTCGCCGGGCCTCGCTGCGTCAAAAGCTCGACACTCTTGAACGCAGCTTTGATCATGCCCGCGAACTGTCAGCACTAGATGAGTTCGAATCCCAGGCGATGACCCTGCTCACGAACCCGCAGACGAAGATTGCTTTTGATCTGAACCTCGAAGATCCGCGCACCCGTGATCGTTATGGCCGCAACGCCTGGGGGCAACAGTTGCTGCTGGCACGGCGTCTCATCGAAGCCGGGGTCGATGTGCTGACGACCAGTCTCAGCGGCCCTTTGTGTGGACGAGTGGGGAACTGGGATGATCACGCCGTCAATCAACATGTTTTCGATGCCATGAAATTCCGCATGCCGACCTACGATCAGGCTGTCTCGGCATTGATTGAGGACATCTACCTCCGCGGCCTCGACAAGCGTGTGCTGGTCGTCTTCACCGGCGAGTTCGGCCGCACGCCCAGGATCAGTTACGCCCCCAGCACTGGTGCCGGGGTCGCCAGCGCCCCAGCCGGCACCACCCAGCCTGGCCGCGACCATTGGCCCGCCGGTTTCTCCAATATCTGGGCCGGTGGTGGCATTACCACCGGTCGCTTCGTGGGTGCCACCGATAAACGTGGTGAAAACGCTATCGACCGTGTCTGCGGCCCTGGCGACTTTCTGGCCACCATCTACCACCACCTCGGAATCGATTACGCCAAGACCTTCATCAAAGACTTCAACGGCCGCCCCACGGCGATTGTCGATCACGGCAAGGCGATTGCGGAATTGCTGGGATAATCGAGGATGTAGTTGCTGGCAAAGGGAACAAAATGCTTCGGTGTAGGAGCTCCTATTCGTCGTGTTCAAAATGGATCGCCAGAGTCTTTCTGTTTTGGTGAAGCTGATTCGTCATCAAAGAGTGCACGATAAGCAGGCGTGTCCAGGTCATCGAGTTGACCGCTGCGAACCGTCCAGCGGAACGCCATGAATGCTGCTCCCACCAGTAACAAAGCAATGGGCAAAGCGAGATACATCACGCTCATGGCTTCCTCGTAAAAGTGTGCTGCCTGATGGCCAATAATGTCACTGTCAGTGAACTGATCGGCATCAGGATAGCTGCCACCAAAGGCGTGATGCAACCGGCGATCGCCAGGCCGATGGCGGTGAGGTTGTATGCCAGTGAGACGATCAAGCCACGACGAATGGCGTTCAGCGTACGTTTGCTGCCATCGAATAGTTCGACGAGGGGTTCGAGACCGGGTCGGCCCAGATAGACAGGTGCAGCCTGCAATGCTGCTTCGGCACCACCATGCACTGCAATACCCACTGAAGCAGCAGCCAATGCAGCGGCATCGTTGACACCATCACCCACCATGACAACCTTTTGTCCCTGGGGCAGGAAGTTCTTCACGATAGTCATTTTTTCTTCTGGTAAGACATCACCACGAGCTAACTCAGCAGGTACGTCTAATTGCCGGGCGATGTGTGACACCACCGCTTGATGATCTCCGGAGAGGATGCCGATCTGCCAGCCTTGTTTACGAAGCGTTTCGAGAGAGCTATATGCCTCAGGTCGAAGGGTATCACCTAAAGCAGCGACAGCAAGGAGCTTCCCCTGTGAGGCCAGGTAAACAGGTGTCCAACCTTGTTCGAGGTATTCTTCCACTTGGCCGGTATGTTCCATACCTATCTCGATGCCGTGTTTGATGAGGAAGGCTTGGGTGCCCACATGAAGAGTAAGATGATTAATTTTCCCATGCACCCCCATGCCGGCTTCGTATGTTTGCTCCTGCACCGTTGGAACAGCAACTTGTTCACCCAGACGTTCACGAAGTGACTGACACAAAGCCTGAGCAAGTGGATGAACAATGCCTGTTTCCAGTGCGATAACATGCGGCATGATCTCTTTGTTGCCATGCCAGGCTTTCATCTTCACTTTCCCTTCGGTGAGTGTGCCGGTTTTATCGAGCCAGAGCATGCCCTTGTCTTGCAGTCGTTCAAAGACATCAGACTGACGTATGAGGATCTTTTGCCGGGCAGCGCGTCCCTGAGCGATAGCAATGGTCATCGGCGTGGCCAACCCCAGGGCACAAGGGCAAGCCACGATGAGCAAAGCGATGACGTGGTTCAACGCTGTTTCTGGGCCGGCGCTCCACCAGAGTGCCAGGGTGCAACAGGCCAGGAAGAGCACCACATACAGGAACACTCCCGAAATGCGATTGGCCAGTTCGATGATTGGCGCGCGAGCCAGCGACACCGACTCTACCAGATCCATCAAGCGACCTATGCGACTCGACTTGCCAATCGCCGCCACCCGGACGCGCAGCGCCGCCGAGAGATTAGTTGCGCCTGCGGTGACGATCTGCCCGGGCTCAATCACCACGCCCACTGATTCGCCAGTAAGCAATGATTGATCCAGCGTGGAACGCCCGGTAAGGATGATGCCATCAGCGGGCACCAGGTCGCCGACACGTACTTCGACTTCATCACCCGGTCGCAGTGAACTGGTGGGAACCCGAACGATCTGACCGTCAGGCTGCACTCTCTGGGCTATCCTTGGCGTCAGACTGCGTAGAAGTGAAAGACTCTCCGCGGCTCGCCGCTGTTGACGAAACTGCAGGTAACGACCAATGAGCAGCACAAAGATCAGCATACATAAAGAATCGAAGTAGATTTCACCAGTGCCCAGCACCGTGTTGATTACGCCCATGATGGCTCCAGCGGCCAGGCCGATGGAGAGCGAGACATCCATGTGGGGCGTTCTGGTGCGCAGCGCCTGCCAGGCCCCCCGGAAGAATGTGGAGCCGGGCCAAACGAGTGCGATGATTCCCAGGAAGGCGCTGACCCAGCGCAGCAACGTCGCATGCTCAGGTGAAATGCCATCGAACAGGCCACCGTACAACGCAAACGCCAGGAGCATAGCGTTGCCGGCGCACAATCCGGCGATACCGAGATTGAGCAGGTGGCTATGATTCTCGCGTTGTTGTACTGCCACGCGTCGTTCATCCGTTGCGGGATGTGCCAAGTAGCCAAGCTGAGCCAGTGACTTGGCGACGAGTGATAGCCGAGTCTGTTCAGGGTTCCAGCGGATGGTAGCCTGCTGCCCCATCAATTGCACCCGAGCATCCAGCACACCGTGACAGAGGACTGGCAGCTTTTCGATCAGCCAGACACAGGCAGCACAGTGAATGCCTTCCAGGATGATCTTTACTTCTTTGATATTCTGGCCAAGGTCACGGACGTAACTGGCATGGAATCCTGCGTCATCGAATTCGGTGAAATCATCGTTGATAGAACGGGCCTGGAGTGGCTTTGACGCAACCTGATCACAGATAGCATAGAACGCCTCCAACCCCTCAGCATGGAGCAACCTCGAGACGGTTTGGCAACCGGTGCAGCAGAACTGCTCAGAGACGCCCTGCACCAGCAGACCGCTCGGAACGGGCAACTGGCAATGGGTGCAGGCTACCACGACCTTCTTCTGTGACTGAGAAGTTGGACGAGAAACAGGGGAAGGTAACAGCAGGCTAGTCGTCATGGCAGCAAGGTAGTTTGGTTTCGTTGAGTTGTAGTATTGTGCTGGTGGTTAGCTTGCCCCCATCGAGTTGTCGATGGAGTGATTCGAGGTTTAACACCGAACGATGGAAGAGCATGTTCCAACCCAGAAGGAGACATGCGGCGATGGCGATCCACGGCGTCGCCTGCCGCCAGAGAGGAGACAGGTGGACGACACCCAGTCCGAACAAGCTCAGCATGGGGACGGTGCCCAGCCAGAAGGCCAGCATGACCACACCGCCGATAAGAGGATCGCTCGCACCAGCCGCCACAATGACAAAAGCATAGAGCCAGCCACAGGGAATCCAGGTGGTCAGCAGCCCGATCCACCAGGAACGTAACAGCACCGGCCATTGCTTTGCCCATCGGAAGCCGGCATAGATGCCCTTCACCCAGCGCTGTGGCACTGGCAGATGTTGTAGCCTGACACCCAGTTGACGCAACAGCAACACTGCTGCGCTCACCAGCATGGTGATGCCAGCCAGGTAAGCAGCCAGTCGTTGCCAGCCCAGCAAAGAACCTGTCTTGTTGAGGGTCATCCCCAGCGTGCCGGCCAGCATGCCGAGAGTGACATATGTGGTTAATCGACCGAGATGATAGAAGAGCAAGCGTCCCGCCACGTTCTGTGTTGATGCAGCAGGTTGCGTTGTTGTGCCACGGCCCAACATCAAAAGGACAATAGGCCCACACATCCCGGCACAGTGCGTGCTGCCCAGCAGACTGGCTGACACAATGGTAAGCACCAACTCCGCGCTCATGGCTTGGTCAGGCTCCAGTAGTTCTCCCGGCGGTCAACGAAATGGTCCTTCAGCCGATCAACACTCAGGTCGACTTGCCAGAGGCCCGTACGATCTACGACCGCTTCTCCCTGGTACCAACCTGGCTTGTGTAGTATGGGTGTGAGAGCGATGTTCTGCCGAGAGTTACCCCGAGCATGATGCCACAATTGGATAGCCACATGGGCCTCAGAAATGGGTTGTACCTTTCCATCCTGAAGCTGAATCATCAGTTGCCGTTTGCCAGTACTGTCGATCTGCTGGCCGAGAACAATCGTCCAAGTCCAGCCCAGCTGATGGCTGACCTGCCGAGCTGCCAGCACTTTGTCATATTCCATCGCCTGCTGGTGGTAGTTTGGGACAACCGAATGGGCCGGATCGATGTTGGCAAGGAAGATAGCCATGCCGCCCACCACCACCTGGATAGCCAGGAGACCTACGATCAGGCCCACCCATTTCCACTTGGCGAAGAGTTCACGATTCTCCATGCTGGCTTCAGGTTCTAAGGTCCCAGGAGACGACATGTAATTTCCTTCCTGAGAGTGTTGCCTTCTTTCACTGCCAGCTTGAGGTCATAGTGTCCAAAAGTGAAGGCTGATGGAGGGACGGTAATCAGAATTGAATGGGTCGTCAGTTGCAGTGGCTCCAGCCGCCAGGGCAACCCTTCCACTACCAGTTTCACCTGGTCACGTGGAGTGGCCCCGGTGTCCAGCAGTTCAATGGTGTAGTCTTTGCTCTCGGTCTGCCTGTTTACCAGCTTGATGAGCATGGTGTTCTGCACCTGGCCATCGGGAGTCAGGTTAAAGGGGCTGCCTATGTTGCGTAACACCGTCACATCTACCGGTGCACGATTGATCAGCACGATGATGAAGGCGGAGATCGCCACGAGGAGCAGAAGCGGATAGATAACAAGCCTTGGCCGAAACCCCTGATGGGGCAAACCTTCAATAGCTTCCTGGCACGAGTAACGGATGAGGCCGCGCGGCTTGCTGATCTTGTCCATGATCTCATCGCAGGCATCGATGCACTGGGTGCAGTGGATGCATTCCATCTGCAAGCCGTTGCGAATGTCGATTCCCGTTGGGCAAGTACGGACACACAGCTTGCAATCGATGCAATCACCTTGATGACTTTCCGCCATCGGTAGTTCTTTGGTGAACTTGCCACGTGGTTCGCCCCGTTTGACATCGTAGGCGACAATCAGTGACTGCTTATCGAGCAGCACCGATTGGAGCCGTCCGTAGGGGCAGGCCACCAGGCACAATTGTTCACGAAAGTAACAGAAGTCAAAGAGCATCAATCCTGTTACGACAGCCATCACAATGAAGGCCGCAGGATGTTCGACGGGAGATCGTCTGATCCAGTGCGACAGTTGTTCGACACCCACGAAGTAAGCCAGGAACGTATGAGCCAGGAGCATGGCTATCAGAAGATAAGCCACATACTTCAGGCTGCGCCGCCAGAACGGCGTCTGAGAAGAAGGACGCCCGCCTTTGCCCCTGGTCCCATCAAAGAGTCGTTCGATAGGCCGGAAAACATACTCCATGTACACCGTCTGCGGACAGGCCCAGCCACACCAGACCCGGCCAAAGAGGGCTGTTAGCAGAAAGATGGTGAGAAACACCGAGACCATGAACAAGGCCAGCAACAAGGTATCGGTCGGAAGCAGCGTCAATCCGAAAAAGGAGAACTGGCGGTTGATGAGGTCGAGCAGGATGGCCGGCTTGCCCCCAATTCGCCAATGAGGCAGCAGGACGAACAGCAGAATCAGGCCATACGCCACCACCCATCGAACTTTCCAGAAAACTCCAGGCGACAGTCGTGGAAAGAGCCAGCGCCGCGATCCGTCTTTCTCCAGAGTCGAGAGCACATGTTCTTCAGGCATCAGCAGCGAGGACATAAATCAGGCTCGTGAGATAATTACTTCCATGGCGGAATGATGTCGCCTTCCGGAGCCTTGCCTCCAGCCGGCTTGGAACCCCTTAGCGAGGCGACATAACAACTTACCAGAACCAGTTCGTTAGGATGCAGACGGTTTTTCCACGCCGGCATCGCCTGGCCATTAGCCCCGTTGGCGACCACGGTGGGGATGTCTTCGAGCTTCTTGACGTTCTTCCAGTTGTCGTCACACAGATTGGGGCCAACTTTGCCTTCGGCCTTGTCGCCATGGCAGGAGACGCAATTGGTTTTGAAGACGATCTCGCCGACGACGCGCCACTTGGGATCATCGAGATACTTAAGCATGGTGGCACGGTCGGGAGACAGGGTACCGATCTCTGAGAATCGTATTCGTAGATCGTCTGCCACGTCTCGGGTATACTCTTCCATGCTGGACCGCCCCTCGACGTTGGTCTGGTAGTAGAGCCAATAGCCAATGCTGAAGACGATGCTTCCGATAAACAGCCACGACCACCAGCCAGGCAGCGGATTGTCATACTCCTGGATGCCGTCGTACATGTGATCCAGAAGTTCAGCCTTCTTCTCGCTCATGATCGTGTAACCTCCTGACCGTCCGAAAGTGGGATGGCTGCCTGTTTCCTGGCGAGGTATCCCTGTGTCAGCAGGGCACGCAGGGTGACGGCGAAGAACGCCCCGAGGAAGAGCACCAGTGCCGCTTCCGCACAGAATGACGCATCCAGATACTTCATCAACTCGCGAATCACAGGCGCCTCCGTTTATTTGACCGGGGTTGCTGCAGGCTTGCCTGCATCTACAGGGGCAGTGACAGGCTTGCTTGGCGGTGCATCGGCCTGTTCGACGCCTAACCGTTGCAGGTAGGCAATGAGCGCCACCAGTTGCGTCTGATCCAGGTTGGCAGGAAGGCTGCCCTGGCTGCCGTTCTGCTGGACGATATCCGTGGCGATCTTCCTGGCCTGCTCATGAGCCAGTTTCTCGGCATTCTCGAGTTCGGAAGGTGAATAGGCCTGGCCACCAGCAAGGAAGTTGTTGGCCTGCACCCGTTCCGGAATGGTACGGAAGTTTAGTTCCGTCTGCTCGAATGAAGGGTAAGCCGGCATGATGGAGCCTGGGCTGGTATTGGTCGGATCACGGAAGTGAGTCGTGTGCCAAAGGGCATTCTGAGCTCCGCCTTCACGTGCCAGGTCAGGGCCGATGCGCCGTGATCCCCATTGGAATGGGTGGTCGAAGACAAACTCGCCCGGCTTTGAATAGGGACCATACCTCTTCGTTTCCGACAGAATCGGGCGGATCATCTGCGAATGGCAGTTGTAACAGCCGTTGGCGATGTAGAGATCACGCCCGGCGAGTTCCAGCGGAGTGTAAGGCTTCACGCCCGGCAACGCAGGGATGTTGGAACGAATCAGAAACGTCGGGATCAGTTCAAACAGCGTCGCAGAAACCACAGCAATAATCACCCACACGGTGAACTTGAGCGGCATCCGTTCCCACACCCGGTGCCACCAGAAGGTTGACCAGACATCGACCGATTTCCCGAATTCAGTCACGTTTTCCAGTTTCGAGACAGGTGCTGGGGCATCCTGATACTCAGCCGACAGTGCCGGTGCAGTGTAGACAGGCTCTTCGTACACAGCTGGTCGGGTCATCCAGGTGCGGATGAAATTATAGAGCAAGAGGAACACGCCGCTGACGAAGAGCAAGCCTCCGAAGACTCGAATCCAGTACATGGGGGCGAGTACCATCACGGTTTCGATGAACTTCGGATACATCAGGTTACCCTGATTATCGATAGCTCGCCACATCAGGCCTTGAGTAAGCCCGGCGACATAGATGGGGACGATATACAGCAGGATGCCAATCGTGCCGAGCCAGAAGTGCCACTCGGCCAGCTTCTTGCTGTAGAGTTTGGTCTGGAAGAGTCGGGGCAGCAACCAGTAGATCATGCCGAAGGTCATCATGCCGTTCCAGCCAAGCGCTCCCCCATGCACGTGGGCAATCGTCCAGTCTGTGTAGTGGGACAGGGCATTGACCGATTTGATGGAAAGCACCGGCCCTTCGAACGTCGCCATGCCATAAAAGGTGATACCGACGACAAAGAACTTCAGCACGGGGTCTTCGGTCACTTTCCGCCAGGCTCCACGCAGGGTAAGCAGTCCATTGATCATGCCGCCCCACGAAGGCATCCAGAGCATCAGGGAAAAGAGCATGCCCAGCGTTGTCGACCATTCCGGCATCGCGGTGTAGTGCAGATGGTGCGGACCAGCCCAGATGTAAATGAAGACCAGCGACCAGAAGTGAATAATGCTCAACCGATACGAGAAGATGGGCCGTTCCGCCGCCTTCGGCAGGAAGTAGTACATCAGACCCAGAAACGGTGTCGTCAGAAAGAATGCTACCGCATTGTGGCCATACCACCACTGCATGAAGGCATCCTGTACCCCGGCATAAATCGAATAGCTTTTGAACAAGCCGACCGGAATGACAAGGCTGTTGAACACATGCAACACCGCCACGGTCACAATGGTGGCTATGTAAAACCAGAGAGCGACATACATGTGGCGTTCCCGGCGGCAAGCAAGTGTCATGAAGAAGTTGACGCCAAAGAAAGCCACCCAGACCACGGCAATGGCAATATCAATGGGCCATTCCAGCTCGGCGTATTCCTTACCCTGTGTGAAACCCAGGGGTAAGGTGATGGCTGCTGAGACGATGATCGCCTGCCAGCCCCAGAAGTGCAGCCAGCTCAACCGGTCACTCCACATCCGAGCCTTGCACAATCGCTGGGTGGAGTAATAGACTGCCGCAAAGATGGCATTGCCACCAAAAGCAAAGATGGCCGCATTGGTATGCAGTGGCCGCAATCTGCCAAAGGAGGTATAAGTCAGTCCCAGGTTCAATCCGGGGATCACCATCTGCAGCGCGATAAGGACACCGGCCAGCATGGCAACCAAAGCCCAGATGACCGTGACCAGCGCGAAGGCCCGGACAATCTTGTCGTCGTATTTGTATTCTTCGAGCTGTACGCCCGGCATTAGACCCGCTGCATTACTCATGAAAGGCACTTCCTCGAAGTCGAGACAGTTCAACATCGAGTCAAGCAAGTGCCGTACCGAAGGAAACGGGTACAGCAGTTTCACGAATGGTCTGCAAAAAAAGCAGGAAATACCAACACTAGCGTTTCGGTTTTGGTGTGCGGTCGACCTCAAAGTGTGCGGAGCCGCACAGGTGTGAGAGGCGGGTATGGAACTAATTCGTCCCTATTCCGTACTTTTCCAGCAGCCGGTAGAGCGACCGCCTCGTCACGCCCACCAGCTTGGCTGCATGAGACTTATTGTTGCCCGCCCGCTGCATTACTTCCATCAGATGCTGTCTGGTCACCACACTTAGTGCCTGGGTTTCTTGAGCCGATTCACTGATAGCCGATTGATTTGTCTCCACAATCTCAGCGGGGAAGTTGCGAAGTTCGATCACATTCTCATCAGCCAGGACTTTGGATCGGTCGATGGCATTGCGCAACTGACGAACATTGCCCGGCCAATCATACTGTTGCAGTGCTTTCAGCACGCCATCAGCGATCTGCCAGCCAGGGCCAACAAAATGATGAACCAGTTGAACGATATCGTTGCCCCGTTCACGCAGCGGCGGCAGATCAAGTGTCAGCATGTTGATGCGATAGAACAAGTCTTCACGGAACCGACCCTGTTTGACTTCCAGAGCCAGGTCACGATTGGTGGCTGCTATGAGCCGTACCTTCACTCGACGTTCCTTGATGGAACCGACCCGTCTCAGGCTTCCATCTTCCAGGACACGCAACAACTTGGGTTGAAGAGATGGAGCCAGTTCGCCGATTTCATCGATGAACAGCGTCCCCCCATCAGCCACTTCAAACAGCCCTGGCTTGGCGGAGGCAGCACCGGTAAACGCCCCTTTTTCATGCCCAAACAGCTCGCTCTCCAGTAACGGTTCGGGTAATGCTGCACAGTTGATCGTAACCATCGGCTGGTCAATGAGTTCGCTGTGCTCTACCAATGCTCGTGCAACCAGTTCTTTTCCCGTGCCGCTTTCGCCCTGAATCAAGACCGGCATCTTCGTCGGGCCCATACGGGCGATCAGCCGCTCCACTTCCAATATGACCGAAGACTCACCAATGAGCTGTACTGACTGCCGTTGCTGACGCAGGAGTCCCTTCAGATGAGCATTTTCCCGTTGCAGCCGGAGATGATTGATCTGCCTTTCGATGGCAGCCTGCAACTCAGGTAACCGCACCGGCTTTACCAGGAAGTCCACCGCCCCCTTCTTCATGGCTTCCACAGCCAGAGGCACCGTCCCCTGGCCTGACATCATGATCACGCCACAATCATGCCCCAGCTTTTGGAGACTTTCGAGAAACTCCATCCCCGTTGCTTCGGGCATGAAGTGATCTACCACCGCACAGGCGATGTCGTGCTGTTCCAGGAGAGCTAAGGCAGTTTTGACATTTGCCGCTTGTTTGACATGATAGCCGCAGCGCTCCAGGTTGCGGGCCATTGGTTCCCGCAAATCCTGTTCATCATCAACCAGAAGGATCTCGTGAGACGACATATCTACCCTGAGCGGGAGCTTCTCATTCGAAAGTTGCTGTATTCATTGTAGCACGAATGGCTGCTTCAAAGTCGAGCCTTTTGACGGGCTTGCTCAGATAGGCCCAGGCTACGTTGATACCAGCCGGCGGAAAGTCCTTGGGTTGATCATAGGCAGAGATCAGAATTGTCGGGATGGTCTCGCACTTCCACACTTCCCGTACCGCTTGATCCCCATCGAGTCCAGGCATGTGGACATCGGTGATGATCAGATCAGGATGCAGACGTTGGCAGACTTCGATGAGCGCATTCCCCGTATCGACCGCAGCCACTACTTCATGACCGAGCCGTTTGATGATCTTGCTGTAGTGATCGCGAATCTCGGATTCATCATCCGCGATGGCGATCCTTAGCGGAGGGGACATGTTCCACTCGAGGCAAAAGCAATCGGAAATCGGCTCCTGTCGATCCAACAGGGCCCAGTTGTAAGCGGCCACCATGAGCATCGACAATACGTAGTGCAATTGCCATGCCTAAGCCAGTTCCCTTGGTTTTCGTCGTAAAAAAGGGGTCGAAGACATGCAACCGTGCGGATTCGCTCAGTCCTGGTCCGTTATCCTGCACACGGAACTCGGCGAAGCTTTGTCCGTCAATGCTTTGTGGCTGGGCAGTTACTTCGAGGATGGCCGGATCTTTGCAGGCAGCTAGCGAGTTTTCAAAGAAGTTACGGAAGACCTGTTGCAGCCGGAAGGCATCATGATTTCCATGATTGAGATCAGCTGGGATGATCATTTTCAGTTGAGCGTCTCGCCCCTGGCGTTGCCGAGTCAGGCTCTCCCAGGCCTGCTGGGCGATATGACTGATAGCAACCCACTCCCGTTCCAGGGCAAGCGGGGCGGCATAGTTCTGCACCTCCGTAAAGAGCCTGGTGAGATCATCCTGGGCAACACCCAGCCTGTGCAGATCGGGATGCAGATTGGGTTGTTCTTCCAGATCCAGTTCCAGGCTCTCCGTCGAAGCCCGCATCCGCTGCAGTGCATTGCGGGCTTCATGGGCCAGCCCGGTAATCATCTGCCCTATCGTTGCCAGGCGCTCATCCTGCTTGGCCTGCTTGTGTTGTCGTTCCTGCAATTCCGCGGCGTAGGCCGCTGAGATCAGGGCCAGATCCAGATCAAGCAGTTTGTGGAGAGTAATCTCACAGTCACGAAGTTGATCCGGCGCCTTCTTCAGCTCTTCGAGCAGGATGCACTGCATTTGCATCCGCAATCGGGCATGGGCGATGTTGACGTAGGTTTGATCCAGCCCGATTTCCACGTGCCGATAGCCGACTTTCCAGCGCCGCTGCACATACTCCACATCGTACCGACCGGAGAGCAGCTCATCGATCCAGCGGAGCAGGCTCTGTTGCAGCCGGGCGATCTGCTGATCACCGCCGGTGATGACACGTGCAATCGTCGGGTGCCGCACAATCTCTGCATAAAAGTCTTCAATGAAGACTGGAGCAAAGGGAAGCAAGAGTGAGCGAATTTGCGTAATATGCCTGTCATCTTCTACAGACCAATTCAAATACTGGCGCAGATGGCCAAACTTCTCGTTGATGGTTTGCAGCATTCTCATTCACAGGATGAAGAAGGGCATGATCTGCAACAAGAACGCCATCCTAAGCGCCTCTACATATGAGATTAGGTGGCACAGACATTCTTGTCTGTGCAGGCCAGACAAGAATGTCTGGCCCACCGCACAACTACCTATGTAGGAGAACTTAGAATGGTAGTATCGTAATTCCTATTTCATTCTCCAGTAATCAGGCAGATTTGGCTTGGTCTCTCGCAAAATCTCCAGAATAGCCTTGCGGTCGGCTGGGCTAAGATGGGCGTAGGCAGCTGATTGATCTTTGCCGGTCAAAGTATCGAACAGTTGTTTTAGAACTACTTCACGAACAGCGACAGGCATGCCGTCAAAGGATTCCGAATAGATAAGATAGCTGCATGGATAGCGAAACAGCCTGGTCTTCAGATCAAACTGTCGAAGCGATCGGCCTTGCTTGTCTAAGGGCCCACGCTGACTGAACTCCTGGGCAAAAGTAGATGAGCCTGCAATGGGATCAGTCAGTCTGGCTTCGCCGCTAAAAAGTAGATATCTAACCAGTTCATCGCTGACACTTTGGATACGTCTTTTAGTCGAATCAAAGACCGTTCCAGGCTTTTCGTTGAACGATTTATTCATGTCATCCTGGTAGTAGAGCGCCAATCGGGTATCGAGCGTTGCCCTGGTGATTCGATTATGCATCGCTGTTTGATGTTCCAGCACCATGAGAGCGACGAGATCGCTGTGAGGCGAAGGATAGAGGCCTACGGTAAAGTGTTGTGAAAGATCAGTGACGTTCTGAGTACGAAGAGAATCATCGATCGCTTCATTTCGTTTGTGATAGAAGCGATTACCGAGGTGTTCCTGTTTGCCATGCGTTCCAGTGACATACCAGCCGCCCCAACGTTCGGAGAAGGGGCTGGTCTGATCCGTTCGATAGGAACCAGAAGCGAGCAATGGCTCTCCGTTCCGATCAGGATAAACTGATCGGACGAGGTGTCCTGGTAGGCCGTGATTGTACGATGAGGCATGACAAATGAGACAACTATCGGTCTGCCTTGTGATGACTGGTTTGTTGTGACGCTCCTGATCGACGGTGTAGAACACGGTGCCTAAAGTGGAGTCCGTAGTAGAAACTTCCAGCACGGAACCATGCAGGCAAAACCCTATATAGGTGTCATCGTTGAAGTAGAGCGCTCGAGGAGTCTTGGGATTGATGCGTGGTCGTTGCATGCTGGTCTTGGAGAAAACCAGAACCTGAGAAGAAAGGGGAATCTTCAGTTCTTTGAGAACACCTTTCAAATAGCCGGTGTCATCGTCATAATGAATTGAAGTTTTTCCACCATTCAGGCGTTCCTGGAGTTGAGTGATGATGTTGTTCGGTGTTGCTTTGGAGTAATTGATGGGATCGTGTTCGATATCATCGGCACGGAGTGATGGTAGACCGAGAATGTAGAGCAGCAGGACTGCGTAGAAACGAATGGCAAACATAAGTCACCGGTTCGTGCAATCTGATGGGCGGAATAGCCTATCATAAGGGTGAACAGGGCAGTTATCGATAATATAGAGAATAAACTACCATTGTTTCGTTAATTAAGGTCATTTTCTCTGGTCCTTCGCATTGTCACCAATGTTCAGATTACAAACCCTGTTAATCTGTAGCGAATCTGCGTGCTTATGTTGGCTCCTGCCAAAAAAGGCAGAAGTCTGTCTAATAAGATGCAACTATCCACTTTGAAAGTGTCGATGCTGAACCTGAGATCTCAGCAGGAAGCTGAGCACGACAGACTATCATGGAGGGTGTCATGGTCCGAAACCATTGGCCCTGGTGCCACGTTCTGATGGTGGGGTGTATCAGCGCTTTTTTGGCAGAATCACCTACTATATGTGCTCAAGAAGCACCAGTTAAGGAAATCGCAGCTCCTGTAGTTGTCGTTGCACCCTGTGACACATGCTCAGGGAATGGAGCATTTGACTTCAAAAACGTGCCACCCATCTGGCCCACGCCACGGACCGGCAATTTTCCTAACCCTCCCAAGGGACCTGGCTACTATTCGGTGCTGGATGAACTTCGTGGCGAATGGAGAGAGAGTCCGCCCAAGTATGGTTACCCGCCCTTTGCTTTGATGCAGCCCGGCCTCTTCAACGCTGATTTCCGATATTTGGATGATCCAAATAACACCAGTCACGATTTCTTTGATCCCCTCAAGCGAATTCGTATTGGCGACAATTGGCTCTTTTCTACAGGTGGCCAAGCCTGGATTCGCAATATGAACGAAGGCAACAGCCGACTGACCGAGGTGAATAATACATACACCGTTGAACGAGTTCGTGCTTATGGCGACCTCTGGTACCAAGACAAGTTCCGAATCTACACCGAGTTTATCTCAGCCGATATCACAGGATATGATCTACCTCCCCTGCCTAATGATGTTAACCGGGCTGACTTCCTCAACTTGTTCATGGACATGAAACTGGGCGAAGTCGATGGTAAACCCGTCTATGTGCGAGTCGGTCGTCAGGAAATGCTCCTTGGCTCCCAGCGACTGATCTCATCGCTGGATTGGGCTAATACTCGCCGTACGTTCCAGGGTGTGTCAGCTTTCAGGCAGGGTGAGGATTGGGATGTCACCGCGTTCTGGGTCAGGCCTGTCATTCCCGATGCCAACAAGCTCGATTCATGGGATGAGAAGCAGAACTTTGCCGGTCTCTGGACAACGTATCGACCAGAAAAAGGGCAGTCTGTCGATTTCTATTATCTCTATCTCGATAACGAGAACACCGTTGTCCAACAAGGTATTGCTCGTGCCCCCTTCCAGGCTCATACCCTGGGCACTCGTTACTCTGGCGATAAGTACAACTTCTTATGGGATGGCGAAGTCGCACTGCAACTCGGTGAACGAGGCAAAGAAAGCATCGTTGCCGGCATGGCTACCGCAGGTGCTGGCTATCACTTTGATCAGTTGCCTATGAATCCGACCTTCTGGCTCTACTACGACTATGCCAGTGGTGATTCGAATCCCAACTCTGGTAACTACAACACTTTCAATCAGCTCTTTCCTTTTGGCCACTACTACCTGGGTTGGGCTGACCTGGTAGGCAGGCAGAATATCCAGGATCTAAATGCTCACTTATTCCTGTACCCCGTCAACTGGATGACACTCTGGTTCCAGGCCCATCATTTCTGGCTGGCTGAGAGTGAGGACGCCCTTTACAACGCAGCAGGCAGCGCCTATCGCCGTTCTCCCAATGGATCAGCCGGGCGTGATGTGGGTACCGAACTTGATTTCACCGCCAACTTCCATCTGACCAAGCATTCGGACTTGATGGTGGGCTACAGCAAACTTTTCGGCGGCAGCTTCCTGGAGAACACCGCTGGGCCAAACAAAGCGGTTGACTCAGACTTGCTTTACATCATTTATGGCTATCGCTGGTAATGATCTATTGATCACACCTGCAGAAGGGGCAGACATTGTCTGCCCCTTTTGGTTTTTGCCTGGTTCGTTACTTGCCTGGCTTGGGCTTGCTGAGTTCCAGTACCTTCACTTGCCCTTGTCGGGCGTAATCGATGGCTTCACCGAGTAGCCGTGCTGCTTCCTGAGGTGCATGGAAACCCATCGAGTTCTCAGCGGCGACGAAATCGAGCCGCCATTGGGCCTTGCGGTGTAGAGCACGGGCAGCTTTCAATTGCTCATCATTCATGCCTTCCAATTTTGCAGCAGCTAAGTTCTTGATTAGATCTACCGTTGCGTCTTCCGCCCGTAACATGAGTGCCTTGGTGCGGTCCTGAATGGCAGTGACACGATTCAAGATCTCCTGTTCGGGATAGTGGTGACAGGTCTGGCAGGCCCGGGAGATATTGAGCATGGGACTGCGAACATGGTGATCGCTGACTTTGATGGCTCCTTCCCGCTTGTACGGCATGTGGCAATCGGCACAGGAGACACCTGAACGGGCATGAATACCCTGCGACCACATTTCAAACTCCGGATGCTGCGCCTTCAGCGCCGGGGCACCTGAGTCAGCATGAACCCAATCCTTCCAGCCCACCTCGTCGTAGTAACTCTCGATTTGATCAGCCTTGAGGCCCTTCTGCCAAGGGTAGGTCAGCAGTTTGCCTTCGCCCTTGAAATAGTATTCGACGTGACACTGCCCACAGGCCATCGAACGCATCTCCTGCCGGCTGGCCTCCGTGTTGGGGTCGTAGGGTGTTTTGCGAGAACCTTTGCGCCAGCGTTCGATGCTGGGGAGATGGGGCGTTGGGTCGTTCGATTCCGCAAGCGCTTTGACGCCATTGAGAAACCCGGGGCGGGTCACACGAAGTGCCATGGTATCGGGATGGTGACAATCGACACAACTCACTGGATGCGAAACGAGCTTGCGTCCTTCGGCATAGGGCATGGCACAGACTGTTTCGAATCCTTTCATGATGGCTTCCTGGCGATGAGCTTCATCCTTAGGAATGCCTGCTTTGACTCCTTGTTCTCTGTAGGCGGGAATGATCGAAGCATGGCAGTGCAGGCAGGCTCCCGGTTGTTTGAACTGCTTGACTCGTTCTGTTTGATCCTGGTCAGACAGCATGTAAGCGTGGCCACGCTCTTCGCGGTAATCCACTCCAAAGGCGTAGCCTTTAAACAGCGTTCGCCAGCGCGGATCTTCATCGAGCTTCTGGAAGGCTTCGGAACCGCCATGCTTGGTGCGTTCGATATCGACGGTGCGCAAGTAGCTGTCGTATTGCCGAGGGTAATTCTTCCCCCAGATGCTGGGGTCGATAGTCTCTTCTGAAACATCAGTGACCTTGAAAACCTGGTGCCTGGATTCCTGCTTTCGCTCTGCAATGTTCTGCCAGAGCAGCATGACACCAAAGGTAACGCCGGCGATGATCAGGCAGAGAACGAGTTGTCCCAGCCAGCTTCGTGGTTTCGTAGTTGCTTGGTTAGACACGATCAATCCTCAAAGGCAAAGAGTTACAGCGAATAATCAGGTCAGCGAGTGGGACCATGACCCACATGCATGTGACAATGGGTGCACTTCAGACTTTCATGGTTGGCTGTGGAAGTAACTGCCACATCATGGACGAAATCCTGATGGCACTGAACGCAGTTCGCCTGCAGAATATTGGCGTTCTTCTGATGAATGCGGATCGGTTCGTGAAAGTCCTGCAGAGTGAAGCCCTTGGAATGCCAGAAGCCATTCTCAGCTTTGGCTATCCATTTGCCGACGAACTCATGGGGTAGATGGCAATCGACGCAGGTGGCAGCAGCGTGATGACTCGACTTTTGCCATCCATCATATTGCTCACGCATGATGTGGCAGTTGACGCAGGCTTTGGGATTGCTGCTGAGATAAGAAAGACCTTCGCCATAGTAGACGGTATAGGTACCCGAACCGACACACAGACCCAGCATGATCCAGACGAGAAGACTCGCCAGGCTGCCACCAATCAACCACTTGAGTACTTTCATGCCTATTCCTCGGCGTCTGAGGCAGGGATTTTCTTCAGTCTGGCAACTTTCGTGAAGGATGCAAGCGTATTCGTATTCAAGAAATGAACTAACCGATCACGAATAGCAGTTAGTTGATGATGCAATGGACAGGGATTCCCCGTTCCACAATAGGTAGGTCCAAAGGGACAGCAGACAGTTTCCTTCTGGCGGTCGAAGCACTCAGCCACATCAGCCAGGGTGATTTTCTCAGGAGGCTTGGCCAGGCAGTAGCCGCCTCCAGGTCCCGGAGCGCCGGCAACGATGCCGGCTTGCGATAAGACAGTCAACACCTTGGCGACGACTGGCTTGGGCAATCCACGTTCTTTGGCGATATCGATCGAACTCAGTTTCTTATTCTGAGAATAGACCTGGGCCAGCAGGCTGACTGCGGCGATGGCATGCTGTGCTGTCTTACCGTAGGGAGTCATACTGCTTCTTGCTGGATAGTGTTGCCGTTGAGTTTCATCTCGTTGTTGAAGACGGCTATAGCAATCTTCAAGATGACGGTTAAGACTACCATACCAAAAGCCCAGATACCCACCGTTATCTTCCACTCTGTCAGGCTAGGAACGTACTCTACTACCTCATGCAGGGTGGATGGAATAAAGCCGGGGATGATCAGCCCCATGCCTTTTTCGATCCATATGGCCACAAAGCAGATGATGCAGGCCAGGGTTAACAGCCAGCCTTTCTTCATCACTCCGGGAGACAAGAAGAGCAGGCAACCGAGGATACTGAGTATCAAGGATGTCCATATCCAGGGAACAAGACCTGTCTTTCCGTGAGAACCAAAGAAAAGGTACTGTCCTGCTGCAGCATGTCCTCCGCCCGTGTAAAAAAGGGTGAACAACTCCGAGACTGTCATCAGCAGATTAATGCAGATAGCCACCCGAATGATCTGTATCAACGTGCGGATGGGCGCTTCACCGATGTTGAAACGGCTGGTGGCACGAATGAGTTGTAGCAACAGGATGATAAAGCATGGTCCCGAGACAAAAGCCGAAGCCAGGAAGCGTGGGGCCAGCAGTGCCGTGTTCCAGAAGGGACGACCACCCAGGCCACAGTAAAGAAAAGCAGTTACCGTATGAATGCTGATAGCCCAGATAATGGAGAGAAACACAAAAGGCATGTACCACTTCGGGTTAGGCTTGCGACCGAGAAAACGCATGTAGAGCAGGTAGCCAACGATGTGCAGATTGATGAGCAGGTAGCCGTTTAGAACAATGATATCCCAGGTCAGCATCGAAATGGGCCAATTGAATCGACCGATACCGGGCATGAGATGCCAGAAACGATCGGGACGGCCCAGATCGACGACGACCGATAAGGTACTCATGATGATGGCAGCAATGGCGACGATTTCGCCGACAATGACCACATCATGCATTTCTTCATCGTGGTAGAGATAGGCAGGAATCACCATCATCACACCGCCGGCAGCCAGCCCGACGCAAAAGGTGAAGTTGGCGATGTAAAGCCCCCAGCTAACATGGTCGGACATCCCGGTTCGGGCCATGCCGTCTCGCACCTGGACAGCCCAGGCGTTGGCGCCCACGAGCGATACCGCAGTCAGCACGGTCATCCAGAGATAGAAGACCCAAGTGCCTTCTGTTGAGACATGAAGTGCTTGTCGCAGGAAGCGTGGATAGCTGAGTAGTGCCGAGGAAGGCTCTTTCGATGGTGTAGCAAGGGAACTCATGAGTACCTCCCTTACTTGTCAAAGAAGTAGAAGAAGTTAGGTTTGGTACCGAGTTCTTCCTTGAGAACGAAGACTCGCTTGTTTTCCAGCACCCAGCGTATCTCCGATTTGGGATCGAGGATATTCCCAAAGACACGGGCACCCGTGGGGCAGGCTTCCAAACAGGCGGGCAGTCGCCCTTCCCGTACCCGATGCAGGCAGAACGTGCATTTCTCCATCACGCCCTGAGGCCTGACACGATTGGAGAGATACCCCTGGTTCGGATTGATTTCTTTCGGGCTGATCTCGGGCTTAGTCCAGTTAAATCGGCGGGCATGGTAAGGGCAGGCTGCTTCGCAATATCTGCAGCCAATGCACCAGTTGTAATCGACGACGACAAGGCCATCCTTTTCTTTCCAGGTGGCTTCGACCGGGCAAACACTCACACAGGGAGGGTTATCGCACTGCTGACATTGGACGGGCATGTAGAACTTGTCAGGAGCAGGCACCGGATTATCGTAGGTGCAGTTGCCCTTCTCGAAATCGATGCCACCCTTCTGCATTTCAAAGACGCGGATGTAGCTGTTATGTGTTGCCCGGTCGTGATTGTTTTCGAGGTGACAGGCTTCCGCACACTTGCGGCACCCGATACAGATGCTGAGATTGAGAGCGTAAGCATACTTCACACCAGACTTAGCCTGCGGGTTCTTGATCTTCACCTCACGCCCATATTCATGCAGTGCTTCTTCCTGAAGTCGTTTGATGACAACATCAAGTTCCTTGGGTTTCAGTTCCTTGTAGTGCTTCTGCAGGAACTCGTCGGCGGTGAGATTGGAACTCCACTCCATCACGGGTTGAATCGCCTTGGCCAGCATGGCCAGGCCCAGGGTGACAGCTCCCGCTTTGACAGCAGTGCGACGGTCTACCTCGCCGAGAACAGGAAGCGAGAATTTCTTGTTACTCATGGCCTGTTCCTTTCTGGTCATGAGGGGAGGACTGAAAACGGTCGTGAGGCCCTTGAGCGGGACGCACGGTGGGATACTTGGGGAAATGTGGATCGTGGCAATCAATGCAGTTGTTGCGTTGCCGTGGCCCCTGGGTGAGATCCCAGTAACCTGTCATGCCGCCATGGGCTCCGTGGGAATAATCACGAAACTGCGGGCCATGGCACTGGGCACAGAGTTGCATCACTTCGGTGAAGGGCAATGACTTACCGTCGGCAAGGCGAAGGGTCTGATAGCCTTCGTTACCATTGTGACAGGAGACACAAGTCAAGTTGCCGTGATTGCCCTTCAGACCTTGATGAAATGTCGAAAGATTTCCACCGACACGCAGTTCGGCATTGGGCGACCTGGTGGCATGACAGGTATTGCAAGCTACACTGACCGGCTGCCCATGGGGATCAAGCAGGCCAGTCTTAACCGAAGGTGGTCCAGCAGGTTTGCGGATGAAGGTTTCGAAATGGCGTTCTTCATTAACAGCAGATGCGGTTTGAACTTTCTCAGGTACGACCACACTTTGAGGCTTGGGGAACAGCAATAGTACTGCTAATAGAGCAATCACCAAGACAAAGCTTAGTCCTTTGACCATTCTAGATCGTGCGAAGGACGGCACAGGTTCAGGGGCGTGTGGCATAAGCATCTCCCCGAGGTACATCGTCAACTTACACGGGATAGAGGATTAAATCAAGAATAATCATTCTTTTATTCTTGATATAGACGATGGCTCTGCTAGATTACCTTGGGAGTTCTTCTCGAACGGAGTGAGAGCGCCATGTACATCTCCGGTTTAGTAGTGGCATTCGAACCAGAAGTTGACGTTATCCAATCAGCCATGGCAGCTATTCAGCAAGCTGGCCCATTTACTGTCGGTGAGTTGGCTGGTCAACGCCTGTCAGTTGTGATGGAGGTGACAGCACCGGAGGATTCGCTACGCTGGCATCGCTGGCTCAGCGAGTTGCCCGGCGTACTCGATGTCCATGTTGCCTACGTTTCCGTTGCTGATCACGAACCCGAGGTACTGGCCCAGGGAGCACAGTCATGACTAACGAACTGAGCCGGCGTGATTTTGTCAGAACCAGCGCCATGGCTGCTGCTACCGCCCTGGCCATGGAACAGAATGCTCCAGCCGGGCAGCCACCACGCACGGAACTGCCAGTCATTCCCGATGTTACCTGGAACAAAGCGCCATGCCGTTTCTGCGGTACAGGCTGCCACGTACAGGTAGCGGTCAAGGATAACCGAGTCGTTGCTATCGCTGGGGATCGGCAAGCTGAGGTTAACAAAGGCTTGCTCTGCGTCAAAGGCTATCACGTTGGCTCAGTGCTTTATGGCAAAGATCGCCTGACCACTCCCCTGCTTCGCAAGAATGGCAAGATGGAGCCGATCAGTTGGGAGGAAGCGATCAATACCATTGCTCAAAGAGTGATGCGTGCTCCCAATCGCTTTGCCTTTTATGGCTCGGGGCAGTGGACGGTGCCAGAAGGCTATGCTGCCAACAAGTTCATGAAGGGTGGCTTGGCAAGTAATCAGATCGAGCCTAACGCCCGCCTCTGCATGGCCTCCGCCGTCACAGGATACATCAGTACCTATGGCGTGGATGAGCCGTACAACTGTTACGACGATCTCGACCAGGCGGATGTGGTCATCCTCTGGGGCAACAACCCAGCCGAGATGCACCCCGTCCTCTTCAGCCGAATCATCGACCGTCGGTTACGTGGCGACAAAGTGGTTCTGGTGGACATCAGCCAGCGTCGCACTCGTACTTCGGAGCAAGCCAACCACGTCATGACGATGAAGCCGAATGGCGACCTGGCTATTGCGAATTGCATCGCTCAGCAACTCATCGCTAACAAGACCTACAACGCTGAGTTTGTCACAAAGTACTGCAACTTCCGTGCTGATGCGGAGCCTGCCCGTTACGACACGCTCAAGAATTGGGATGAATACAAGACGTTTGGCACCCTGATGGGCAAGCCGATTACCTTTGAGCAATTTCAGCAGATGGTGGCGACCTACACCCCGGAGAAAGCCAGCGAACTAAGTGGGCTTTCCGTAGATGACCTGAAGCTGCTGGGTAAGTTGTTTGGTAATCCGCAGCTCAAGATCGTCAGCCTCTGGTGCATGGGCATGAACCAGCACACCATGGGTACGGCCATTAATAACCTGGTACATGGCATTCATTTGCTCAGTGGGCACTTTGGAAGACCCGGTGATGGACCGCAAAGTTTGACCGGGCAACCTTCTGCCTGTGGTACCGTTCGAGAAGTGGGGACACTGTGCCATGCGCTTCCGGGTGATCTCAAAGTCGATGATGATGTTCAGCGTGCCAAGGCTGAACATCTGTGGAACCTCCCCGCTGGCCGGATCAATCCCAAGATCGGCTACCATACCGTGCTGATGTGGGAGAAGTTCTGCACCCCTTCCGACAAAGGCGGTGATATTGATACCATCTGGGTGCAGGTGACCAATCCGGGCCAGTCGCTGCCGAACATCAACAAGTTGTTCCGGAGCAAAAAAGGGCTGGAAAACAAGTTCCTCATCGTCTCCGATGTCTATCCGACAGCCACCACTGAACTGGCTGACCTGATTTTACCCTCAGCCCTGTGGGTCGAGAAGAATGGCGTGTTTGGTAACTCCGAACGTCGAACCCATCAGTGGTTCAAGATGGTTCCTCCCCCCGGCCAGGCACGTGATGACTGCTGGCAAACGATCGCCGTCGCCCACCGGCTGCTCGAACTGGGACATCCCGGTATGAAGGACAAGGATGGCAAGTTCCTCTTCCATGTCACAGATCAAAAGGGTGAACCCGTCGAGATCTGGAAATGGGAGAACTACTATGGCAAAGTCAACGTCGATGAAAAGCTCTTCACCGAGTACCGACAATTCACCAAGATCAAGCACAAGGATGTGGCACCGTATGCTGAGCTGGTCAAGGCTCGAGGGCTACGCTGGCCCGTGATTCAAAAGCCTAACGGCGACTGGCAGGAGACCCGCTATCGCTTCATCGAAGGCTACGACAGCTATGTCGAGAAGGGAAAAGGTATCCAGTTTTATCACTCTGTCACTAAGGACGACAAGGCGCTGATCTGGTTCCGGCCTTACCTGGCACCACCTGAAGTGCCTGACAAGGACTATCCGCTTTGGCTTGATACCGGCCGTGTACTTGAACATTGGCATACTGGCACCATGACCATGCGGATACCACAATTGCGAAGAGCGATGCCTGGTTCCTACGTCGAAGTCAGCCGGGAAGATGCAGGGCAACTGGGCATCAAGACGGGCGATCACGTTCGCCTCGAAACCCGGCGTGGCACGTTGACGCTGCCAGCTTGGGTCGATGGGCGTGGCAAGTGCCCGCCAGGGCATCTCTTCATCCCGTTCTTTGATGAAAAGCTGCTCTGCAACCTGCTGACGCTGGAAGCACATTGTCCTTACAGCAAGCAGCCTGATTACAAGAAGTGTGCGGTGCGTATGGTCAAGGCGAATCAAACGACACCGGTCAGCGGAGGCTAATCATGCAACACTCCCATCCGCCTGATTCTCATGAGGCCTTGCCACGAGATGCCACGGCGATCATGCCGGGTATCCTGCAACGGTATGTGGTTCTGTTCGTCGTGATCGCGTTGGGCATTACTCTCGTGGGCTTTCTTCGAGGCATCAACGAGCCTTTGCCGCTGGAGAAAACACGAGCTGAAGCGAGCATCAATTTGAGTGACGTGCCAGAGGCTGTCACGTACAGTGAGTTGCCGAATGCCAAACTCAAGGCCAATAGTGGCTGGTCCTCCGATCTCAGCAAGTTGAGTTTCGCCAAGCCAGGCCCTTTCGATCCTGTCATTCGTACCGATGAAATGAAGCAAGTGGCATTGGCTGATCGAACTCGCAATCGAGCCTATGACTCAGCCCCTCCAGTGATTCCCCATGCTATTAACCAACCACAGGTCTCTAACTGCCTGGCTTGTCATGCGGAAGGCATCAAAGTGGGTGATCGGATTGCTACCAAAGTCAGTCATCCGCATTACACCAATTGCACCCAATGTCATGTCGAAGAGAACCGTTCAGAATCTGCACTCGTTAGGCATTTCCTCAGTGAGAATGACTTCGAAGGCACGAAACGCGCCGGTCCGGGCACTCGCGCCTGGCCCGGAGCGCCGCCGACCATACCGCACACTACCTGGATGCGGCAGGATTGCACCAGTTGCCATGGCTTAGTCGCCCGGGCCGGCATTCGCACAACACATCCCTGGCTCACCAACTGTACCCAGTGCCATGCACCCTCTGCCGCCTTGGATCAAGTTGATTTTCAGAAAGGGCAGCCATGAACCAATTGGAACCGTTGCCGGCCATCTGGGACAAACTGTTAGACTCAGCTACGCTGGATCAGTACTTCAAGGATCTGGCGACATATGCCGAGATTATCAGTGTGCATGAGAAACAATCACCGAGTGATCATGTAGGCGAAAACCCCATAGATCTGCCTCTCGCACGCGAGAAGATGATGACGGGTGAGGTGCGTGCAGTTCAGATACGCTATCGCTTTGAAGACCAGGAATGGTGCGACACGTTATTGCATCAGGCCTTGGGAGTAAAGTTGGTTCGCATGATGCAGAGATCTCTCGATCGGGCCTGTTTGATCTAACGAGATATACCGAAAGTGATGATGCCATACCATTGCCACCAGACACCAGGAGACGAAATGATGAACGCATACACCCTTTTGAAGAATCTGGATGTCGAGATCGAACCTCCGGTAAACGGAATACTCAGCCACACGATATATCAGGATGAGCGTCTGAAGGCAGTGTTATTTGGATTTGCTGCTGGCCAGGAACTTTCAGAACATACTGCATCGACGCCGGCGATCATTCATTTTCTCAAAGGCAACGCCGATGTCGTCCTTGGCCAGGATAAGGTAACGGCATCAGTTGGCACTTGGATACACATGCCAGTGCGACTACCTCACAGTATTCTCGCTCAAACACCAGTTTGCATGCTGCTGTTGCTGTTGAAATCGTAACATATTGTGATTTGATCAGTTAGGACCAAAGCCGCCCGTGGGATTTGAACCCACGACCCCCGCTTTACGAAACGCTCAAAAGGCTCCACGTTAAAAACGTAATTTCAACCTGAAAACCAGTGATTTTACGCATTATAGCGATTGAAAATAAGCATTGCAAACTGATGCAAAGAAATGCAAAAACAAGCGTGTATTAGCGGTATTGCAGTTTGAAAAACGGTAGTCGACGGTAGTAGCCTTTTGAACAGTAGAATGATACTTCCTTGCTAATCTCCATCGCTCATCAATGGTGGATGCCTACAAATTTTGGAATCTGCAGTGCTGTTTGCCGTTAGTAGAATGGCTTGATCCCGCCGTTCACTTTCTATTTTCGTACTCAGTTTGGGGGCATTGCCATCGCTAGAAAAACATCAAAACAGAAGGGTTCTATTACTGACACCAGCTGACAGCTACAAAGAGTGGCTCGTTGTTGACCGATATTCAGTCTCTGATCCGAGAAACTAAAGAACGGGTCGCACAAGCAGTAAACTCGACGCTGGTGATGCTGTATTGGGAAATTGGTAGACGCATTCACACCGAAATACTCAATGCCCAAAAGAGCAGACTATGGTGAGGCAGTGATCCCAACGTTGGCCACTGCTTTAACTTCTGAATTCGGTGACGGTTTTTCCAGACCTAACCTTTTCCGCATGGTTCGATTTGCCGAGATGTTTCCGGATCATCGAATTGTCTCGACACTGTCGAGACAATTAGGATGGAGCCACTTTGTTGAAATCAACCCAATCGATGATCCGTTGAAACGTGAGTTTTACGCAGAGCTTTGTCGAGTTGAACGGTGGAGCGTCCGAACACTTCGAGCCAAAATACAGGGCATGCTTTTCGAGCGAACAGCGCTCTCAAAGAAGCCAGAAGCATTGGCTAAACAGGAACTCTCAAAGCTTCGCCATGATGATCTGTTGTCAGCAGACCTCGTGTTTCGTGATCAATACTTGCTCCATTTTCTGGGATTGAAGGGAGCATACACCGAAGCCGATTTAGAGTCAGCAATACTCCGAGAGATTGAACAGTTCATGCTTGAACTTGGTGCTGGCTTTAGTTTTGTCGCTCGACAAAAGAGAATTGTGATTGATGGAGAGGACTATTATCTCGATTTACTATTTTACCATCGCATAATTCGCCGCTTGGTTGCTGTTGAGCTGAAATTGGGGAAACTACAGGCCGGTGATAAGGGACAAATGGAACTCTACTTGAGGTGGCTGGAAAAACACGAAATGCAGCCAGGTGAAGAACGTCCCTTGGGCTTCAATCTGCTCAGACAAGAAGGCGGAACAAATCGAGTTGTTGCAACTGGATAAGAGCGGCATTCGAATAGCGACGTACCTCACCGAACTGCCGCCTCGTCCAGTCTTAGAAAAACGACTGCACCAAGCAGTGAGTTTTGCACAATCACAGATCACCAAGGTAAGCAACCGCAAAGACTCCTGATTACTGAACTTCGTAACCAATGGCCTGATAGCCTTTGACTCGCTTCCGGTACATGCTCTTCAATACAGGGGAAAAGGTGTCCAAATAGTCGTAGACAATCACTTCTCGCTTGTTGTCATGTAAACGGTGTAATCGCCCAAAGTATTGCTGGAGAGTTCCACGCCATGATATTGGTAGCGCTAGGAACAAGGTACCAAGCCTGGCATCGTCGAACCCCTCACCTATGTAACGACCGGTAGCCAGCAGCACTCTTTCCTCAACATCAGGAATTGACACCCGTTGCTCAGCGATAGAACGTCTTTGCTTGACTCCCATGCCCCCCTTCATGACGATTACATTTTTCACAAGTCCATTCAAGCGTGTTGCAAACTCATCAAGATGACCAGTGCGTTCAGTCAGCAATATTGGTGATTTGCCAGCTTTAATCGCTTTCAACAGATCGTTGAATATCAAGTCATTTCTTGAACAATCGGTTACCAAAGCTAGGTCCAGGTGCGTGCGGCATCGATGTGATGCAGCTTACGTAGGATGACAGTTACAGGGCTGTGTGGAATAAGGAGGAGGGAATTGGCAGGAATGTGGAAGGTTCTGCGGGGTAGTGTCAGATTCATAAACGGTTAGGCACTCAGTTATGATGTGCTCGGAGCTTCAGAAACACGAAGCTTTAAGAATAAGTTTGACTCTGTTTTGTTCACATGCTTAAATCGACACTCCTCCATGTTACACACCTAGTCATCCAAGCTTGCAATCAAATGAAGCTGCGAAGAAAGTTGGTAGGAATGTTAGGCTGCCTGGCGCTTGTTAGCATGCCGGGCCTAGCTCCCGCCCAAAATGTGGTAGTGCCCAATGCCCTGGCTAACGTTGAGGGAAATCTCAATAACGGTGCGCCATTTAACATCAGTGATTTTGGGCGTACCAGTCAACGCGTTCAACAGGTATACGCATCCTCGCAATTCAGTTCTTTCGGTGGGCCAGCTCTCATTACTGCTATCAGTTTTCGCACTGACATTACATTTGGTTCCGCCTTCAGTACCACCTTACCGAGTATGCAGATCAATCTCTCTACTACTTCCGCATTACCAGACGGCCTCAGCTCAACGTTTGCCAGCAATGTGGGCAGTGATGACAGCATGGTTTATAACGGTGCCTTGACCCTGTCCTCAACAAATACAGGCGGCCCGCCACATAACTTTGATATTGTAATCACGCTCCAAACACCCTTCCTGTATGATCCAGCTTTGGGAAACTTGCTCATGGATGTAAGAAATTTCGGCGCTGGCACCACTACTCAATTTGATGCTGAAAACACTCTGGGGGATTCTGTCTCTCGTCTTTATAGCGTTCCGCCGGATAGCGTGAATGATGCCACAGGCAATACTGATACCCTTGGTCTGGTAACGCAGTTTACGTTTGCCGTCCCTGAACCAACTACCTGGGCATTGATAGGTGTTGGAACCCTGGGAGCAGGCGTAGTCGCTTGGAGAAAGAGGCAATTAGCCATAAAAGCAAGTATGGCGCAACTCCGGGTTTAGATCAACGGAGCGACTTCCTTCCTCGAACAAGACAACAGCCTACGGTGATTCCGTAGGCTTGCGTTTTTTTTTGCACACGATTCTTATCTGCGTGCGGCATCGCTGTGATGCTGCTGACGCGACAGTGAGTTAGAGCATGGTGCGGAGAAGGGAAGGCGTTTAGTAAGGATTAAGACTTATCTTGAAATCCCTTGTTCTTCCCACCCTTTGCGATACCGGCGCTGAACGAAGTCATTTGCCTTAGCAAAGTTCGATGATTGCATTTTAGCTGCATCCCATTCAATCATCTGTTGGGGAAACCGCGTCGCAAGGCAGCCGAGCAGCACCATTTCAGAAAGCGGTCCGGCATACGAGAAAGGTGCTGAAGTCTTTTCCTTGCCACGGACTGCGTCAACAAACTGTAGATAGTGATTGTTTGAGGGAATCGGAGTTACTTTCTTGGCCGAAGCGCTCCCAAGGAGTACAGGCATACCAATGTAAGGCGAGAACATCACGCCATCTGTGCCGAGATAGATAGAACCTTGCCCAGGTAGTTTGTGCGGTTCGATAAGTTTCACAATTTCCTCAGAGGGTCGCCGGTTGCCGTTGTACCAATGTACGGTAACCGAGTCTGTTGTGAATTGGCTGCCTGGAAAGGTAAAGATTACTTCACAGTGTAGTGGCCAATTGTGTTCGTTAGGTGCTTCACCAATCGATTTGACTGCATTGGCATATTTCACGCCGAGTGAGCCAAACACTGGGTCTAGAATGTGACATCCCATGTCACCAAAAGTTCCCGTGCCAAAGTCGAGTCGTTTACGCCAGTTGCCAGGATGGTAATATCCATTTCCAAGGAAGGGCCTTTCGTCCGCTATGCCCAACCATAGGTCCCAATTGAACGTAGGTGGGATAGGATCGTGCCGATCGGGTCGTGGACGGGGGTCACCCCAGTCTTTGCCACTCCAGCTGTGTACTTCTTTTACTTTGCCGATAGCTCCAGACTGAATTGTTGCGACAGCTGTCTTATGCTCGCTTGCCGAATGAATTTGAATCCCCATTTGAGAAATCGTATTCTTCCCAGCTGCAGCGTTCGCAAGTTGCCGCGCTTCATAAATGGTCTGAGTGAGTGGCTTCTGGGTATATACAGCCTTGCCCATACGAATAGCACGCATGGTTGGAGCAGCATGCATATGGTCAGGTGTCGAGACATTTACTGAATCAAAAGTTTCCTTTTCGAACATGACTCGCCAGTCCTGGTATATTTTGACACCCGGATGCTTCTTGGCCATTTCTGCTGCCTTGATCGAATCCACGTCAGCAATGGCAACCAATCTTAGATTCTTACTGGCGGTTAGCGACCCAATGTCTGAGGCAGCCATTCCACCTGATCCCACACTGACATGGAGTACCGTTTCAGATGGAGTGGCGTGCGCAAATGAGCGAAAGACCATCGGTGCAGTTAGTCCTGCAGCAATCGCCTTCATGGCTTGGCGACGAGAAATGGATTGTGTCTTCATGGATTGGCCTGGTGAAGAAGCAGGAGTTAGGATCAACTACAATATAACCTAGAAGCAACGATCAACGAAAACAGTATTCCACCTTTCCCTCTGCCTCCCCCATTCCCTCTGCAGCGCCAACGCCTGCAAGTGCCTGAGTTTAATCAGATCATGACTACCGATGCAGCAAAGGTGAGCCGTTCTTGATAGACATCACTAATGGTCACTATCTCTGCATGAGACGTTTTGGAGAAACTGCTTGCCAGGTTTCTACCCCGGCTCTTCCCCTTAATTCCGAGCTTGACGTTTCATTGGCTCCAACAATGCGACCGTACACCAGTGCTGCCATGGCGGCAAAGCCAAGAGCAGCCGTGGTGATGAAATGACGACGATGCTTCATCATGTTCTCCTGGGAGATCAAAACAATTCCGCAATCGGCTTCCCAGCATCAACAATCGCCCTCGGCCGACCTATAGTATCAAGGTACGTCGTGTCAAGCGGCACCTCCATGTGGCGATAGATCGTAGCAGCCAGATCGCTGGGAGTGACAGGGTTCGATTTGATCGCTCCGCCATCCTGCTCCGATTCACCGATGACCTGTCCATGCCGCAGACCGCCCCCCGCGAGGCACATTGACATAATGTTCGGCCAATGGTTCCGCCCATCGGTGCTGTCCTGCGTGCCCATCTGCGGTGTGCGACCAAACTCTCCCATGGCAATAACCAGGACATCATTGAGAAGATCATGCTCCTGGAGATCGCTCACTAGAGTGGTTATCAAGTGATCGAATAGGGGCAGCAGCGGCTTCAAGCCCTTACTGATACCGCCATAGGGAGGGATGTTGTCGCCATGTGTATCCCAAGTTCCCGAAGCTGGATGGTAATTGAGATCAATGGTGACAAAGGCGACGCCTGCTTGCACCAATCGCCGGGCGATGAGGGCCTGTTGGCACCAGAGGTGCATTCCATATCGTTCACGATTCTTGGCTGGCTCATCAGTTAAGCTAAAAGCTGTTCTTGCCTTACCGCCCAGTACCAGTTCGACGGCCTGCTGCTGATAGCGATCCATCGCTGCCATCGCCCCGCTAGCATCGATGTCTCGCCGCAGATGATCGAGTTGTTGCGTCAATGTCAGTCGCTGACTCATCTCTCTAGAGGTCATCCCCTTCACAGCCTGGAAGAGGTTTGTCCTTGAAATACGTCCCGTGTCCTTGCCCACGTTGTCGTAGATCGGCAGATTGCAGGCGAGGTTACCTGGAAAAGGGTCGTACTCCATGCCGAGGTAACCGGCGAAGGCAACGTGATCGCGGGATCGATGGAATGAGACGTATGGTGGCATGCCTGGTTGATTGGCTCCGTGATACTTCGAGACAATGGAGCCAATGCCTGGGTAGAGATGGCCGATAGGATTGAGGCGTGGCTCCGCTTCTAAATTTCCTGTCTGAAAGACTCGATTCGGTTCATGATTGCTTTTTTCAGCATCAACAGAACGAATGATGGTGAACTTATCGAGCATCGCCGCCTGCTTGGGAAGGTGCTCGCAGACGAACACTCCAGGCAACTTCGTCCGGATGACCCCGAACGGCCCACGATTTTGCAGTGGTCGTGTTGGCTTTGGGTCCCAGGTATCGATTTGGCTTGGTCCGCCTGACATCCACAGAAGAATCACACTCTTATGGCTAGAGATCGACTTGCCTCGTTCCGTTGCCAAGGCACGCTGTTGTAGGAGTGCTGGGACACTTAACGCTCCCATTCCAGCCAAGCTCGCTTTGAGGAAGTTTCGTCTGGTGACTACGGAAACTCCTTCCCGTGAATGAGGATGGAACAAATCGAAAGCGTGGCTATGATTGTGTCGAGGATTCATGGTGGTAGGACTGGCGGGGTACAGCGATAACATACTTCAAATCCTAAACTCACGCTATGTCCGTTTCTTGAGATTAGCCGTGTTAGGAGTTCGAAGCCCTACTTTTGGCCGCGTCGATATGATGCTGCTTACGCAGGATGACAGTTACAGGGATGTGGGAAAAAGGGAGGTGGGATTCAGTTGGAATGTGGGAGGTTTTGCTGAATGTTTCAACGAATTTCGGGGTAATATCGCACTAATTGATAGTATGCTTTACCCGACAAGATGGGGGCCACAGAATGTCTCGGCTAACTTATGGTTTCGTGGTTCTTCTCATTACCGCTTTACTGCTCATCTGGCTACAGTTATGTGGAAGGGAGGAAAATCACGGCACTACCGACATAGCCGTCACAGATTTCTCCGGTCGAAGCTTTGCAAGTGAGATGTACCGTGTCAATTGGCACCAAGTCAATTGGGTCCATGGTTGGCCGTTGCGTTTCCTTACCCGCTTCACCAAGTTTCACATCGAGTTTCCAGATGGCACTCTCGATCCTACCTATAACCCAGTGGACGAGCGATCCTGGGCTGTGCTTCGTGGCGTCACATGGTTCAGCGTGCTGCCATTGCTTTTCAATATCATCATTTGCCTGCTCATCGCTGCGGCGATAACAATGATCGTTCCTCGCGCGAAAGGATGGTTGCGCCGTGATGCGGCTTACGCAGGATGACAGTTACAGTGCGGTGGGGATGAATGGAGGAGGGATAAGCAGGAATATGTATGATTCTTGGTTTCTTACGTGACAACTGCTATCGATCACATGCAGAGTCAATAGCCATGGCTCGTGCTGACTGCCAACTGTGTGTTACACTTGCGTTTGGAGATAGTGTTTGTTGGCACCCATAGCTGTTACAATGCAAACATGAATCAAATCAAATGGACTGAACCTCGTCCGTATCGTCGAGAGACTTTTCGACAATCGGACAACAACAGCTTTTGGAAGTCAATACAGTTTGCCGGTATTACGTTTGTCGTACTACTTGGCCTGCGGTTCATCGCGGGCTTGGGAAATGCCAAGCCGCAACTCCCCGATTGGGTTACGTGAGGCTGGCCATCGGTTTTGCAGTAGAAATGAAAACATGCAGAATGGGGTACCGCTCGGTGCGTACCGAAACTTCGACGCTCACATAAAATAAGCGTTTACTGCCTTTTATGGCATTTTCGGTAGGGACAGGGGTTAACAGCCTTCGCTGGTCGTTATCTCCCGCATCTTGAATAGACTTGGTGAGGCAAGAACCTAAATGATCAAGCCACCAGCGAAAGCCACAAGTAGCTTTTTTTCGTTGTGGTCCCATTCGGATAGGTGTTTGTCCCATCAGGATTGGTGAATGGAGGCGTCGAGTTCGGATCAACCACCACGGAACCGATAGGGTCTGACAATAGCGCCCCACGCAAGCTGAAATTGATCGAGCCTGCTGATGGATTTGTCGGCACGAAGGTAACGCTGTACTCGCCAGGCTGCAATAAGATGGAAGAACTAACGGCACCGCCATCAGTGCTGGTGAGTGTGAACGAAGAGTTGTTGCCTTGAATAACGACCGATACTCCGCCATCAATGCTCGAAAGAAGCAGGTGAAACAATTGTGGCTTTGCGATAAACACCGAAGTAGTTGTGCCCGCTGCTGGGACAGTGCCATCCACAAAAGTCTCAAGAGTTGCTGACTGTGCGCCAAATAGAATATTCAGTGAATAGTTGCCGGCTGGTGAATTAGCAGCGCTTTCCAAACGAACGAAGTAATCGACATTGCCTTGCAGCCCGATGGCCTGCACGACGAAGAGACCGTCGTCACTCGCCAGAATATCGCTGTTGACCAGGTTAGAATTGCGATCATACACCTGAATCTTCGGAACCACGCCGTGAACCATCATCGGCGTGACATTAATCGTCATGTTGATGGTTGATCCGTTGTCTGTTCGAGGAGCTCGAACACGATAGACATCGACATCGGCGCTGTCACTGAATGATCCGAAGGTCTTGTAAGCGGTTCCGCCGACCACTCCAGGAGCAGGCTGAAGCGACTTGGCTGTTCCCAGGCTATCATCAGAATGAGCATCGTTCGAGATGAAAGCGCTGGGGCCATCAATCAACAACTTATCCAGATCGCTAGACGAGAGCGTGTCGTACGGCCCGCGTAGAATGGAATCCAACGTGGATTCTGTCGTGGTCAATCTGCTATCCAATGTGATGGCTACGGCATATCGACCGATTCGACTGCCATCGCCCGGGCCCCGTTCAATGCGCAAATAATAGTTAGCGCCCGGCGTTGACTGGGGCACTCGCAGGAACAAGGTATCGCCCAGCAAATTGGATGTCACGGGACTGACGATGTCATGGCCCTTGTTATCAACCAGGCTGACTTTGGCTGTCAGCAAACTAAGCCCGCTGGATTGCACACGAAAGGTAGTAGCGCCGGAATAGCCTGAGGGGGCCTGATACTGATAATAGTCTACATCCTGACTCGTGCTGATTTCTCCAAAGCCCACAACAGGGGTCGTCCCCGTCCAGCCATTGGATGCTTGCAGTCTGGTCGCGGCAGACAACGTGTCATTGAATTCATGTGAATCTGAAGTGCGCGCTCCATAGAGAGCGGTCAACGCCGAAAAATCAGCAGCGCTGATCCCAGACCTATAGCCGCCGGCAGATTCAAACAGCGCAGAGGATGGATCATCTGAATCGGGCAGCCCTAACGCATGCCCTACTTCGTGAAGAAAGATGGAATAGAGGTCGGTGTTCTGACTGGAGAGGTTGGTATTCGTATTGAAGACAATATCGCCGGACCAGGTACCTGAGAAATACGGATCAGGAGGTATGCCGATGGCTAATACGTTGTTGGCCATCGGTTTCGCGGCGATGCGGATGGTGCCGAAACGAGAATCATTTTGAGCCAAGCCGGAGATGCCCATCGCATCGCCATTGTCAGATACTACTCCGACATTCAAATTGCCTGGTGCGACCCATGACTGTACTGCACGTAATATATCGCTCTGCCAGGTGGCTCGCGGAGCGAGGCTATCCAAGGTACTGAACAGGCTGCTGGGAACCCCACCCACATCCGTGCCATCGGGTACAAAACTGAGCGTCAAATGGCGCGGATCTGTCCAGGGCACACCGAAAGTCGCAGGTACGCAACGGTCTTCAAGGCTGTCGATTTGCAAAAGGGTACGTCGCATATCTCACCTGTTCGCTCGAAACAATACTTCAGCTACGCCATGAAGAGCGGGATCGTCTCCTCCTAACCGCCACAAATTATTATCGTTTCATAAAACGAGTTGTCATCCTTGGTTGACCATGTGACGTAACTCATTTGACCTGATGTGCTTGCGATCTATTCCAAACTGCTAAAAAATAGTCAAAAAGATGAGCCAAGGAGACCATGAGAATCTCCTTGGCAGTAATTTTCATAAAAGAGTCGTTTAAACTGGCTTGCCGCCGCCACCACCGCCACCACCGCCGCCACCGCCACCTGTTCCTGTGCCGGCTTTCACACTGACTGTCGTGCTGGCACTCAATAGCGCGTTGGCTACATCGGTAATGCTGATGGTCTGATTGCCGATAGTGTTCAGCGTGATCATAAAGCTGTGAACCCCGGCATCGATGCTGTCAAAGGTGTAGTCTGCAGGGAGTCCAACAGCCCCGGCAGTGTTGCTGAAGTGGATCTTGCCAAAGTAGTTTTTCACCCGGTTCCCGTAAGCATCCAGGACGGAGACTTTGAGGGCGAATGGAGACCCAGCTGTGATATTCGAAGGGACATTCAGGACGAACTTTGAGGCAGCTGCGTTGATCACCTCAAAGTTCGTGATTGTTGTTAACGTGGTTGCATTCGACGCATCGACGGCATTGAACGACCATACCACGCCGTTCGCTGTCGCTGTTTTAAGAACCACATTGAACGTGTGTGTTCCTGCGTCTGCTGCGGTGAAGTTGTAATCTACAGGTACACTGGCCAGGGTATCCGTACTGCTGAACTTGACCTTACCCTTGTAGCCTGAAACACTGTTGCCAAAGGCATCTGAAGCCTTGACAGTCAAGGTGGTAACATCTCCGGCTGTCACCAGCATATGGCCATGACTATCCGTCGGATTAGGAACGGAAAGTCGGAAGCCGGAGAATGCTGCGGCATTGATATTGATGCCCATTTGCGAACCGACAACGCCGTTGGCATCTCGAACCGTGATCGATTGGGTTCCAGCAGTCTTCAGTGCAGCAGTAAAAGAAGCTCGGCCACCTCCTGGCCCAGGTGTAAACGTATAGCTCGCGGGCAGCCCGGCCTGGACATCGGAACTGGAGAAGTAAATTGTCCCGGCATACCCTGCGGCGATCTGATCAATGGTATCAATGACCGTGACGGTGAATGTCTGTGCGACACCCGCTGTGCTGGCTGGATAACCTGTGACGACAAAGAGTTTGGCAATTGGTGCTGTGGCCGCACTCGATAGGGTGCCATTGATAGAGGATACGGCCACATCGGTAGCGGTGATCGTCTGAGTTCCGATGGTATACAGCGTCACATTAGCCGTGGCAGTGCCGTTCACCAAAGCGACATCCGCAGGCAAGACCGCCTGTGGATCCGAACTGGTGAAGTGTACCGTGCCAGTGTAGCTGGCAGCAAGGTTGCCATAGATGTCGCGGGCCACGACCGTAACCGGGCGAGCTACACCAATGGCGCCACCGGCACCAGCCAGCGTAAGACTCGAGGCAGCGATGGGGGTGACATTTACGAACGCCCCGCCAGTCTTCGTTGAGCTGATCTCGGTGGCACTGATGTACTTGAAACCAGCGGTCTTGAGCGTGACCGAGAATGTGTGAACGCCAGCGTCCTCTGGGGTGAACGTGTAATCAGCAGGCAGCCCAGCCTGTCCATCGGTACTGGCGAAATGAACCGTGCTGGTGTAGCCTGTACCGACATTGCCCAACGCATCGTAGGCTGTGACAGTTACATTAAAAACGTCACCAGCGGCTGAAGCTACCGGTGCAGAGACGCCAAACCGTGTCACAGCAGGTGTCACGTGGACCGTGCCTGTGAAGGCTGTCATCATGGGTGATGCGATGGTTACGGTTTGATCACCCAGAGTGACCAGGCGCACTGATCCATCAAAAGTGTGTGTGCCATTATCAGCAGGAGTGAATGTGTATGGGACAGCCAGCGTTGCACCCGGATCGCTACTGGTGATGTAAACGTTGCCGTAAAACCCGCTCGCCTTGTTTCCATCCTTATCGATAGCTGTCACTGTAATCGGCAGCGACGAGCCGGCAGTAGTAGAGCTCGGCATGGTAACTTGGAACCCGACAGCGGTGTTCCCCATGTCGGTGTTGGCGTTCATCAATACGGTCACGCCATTGGTGGCAGGGTAGGCGAAGTCGACAGCTCCATCAGCATTGAAGTCGCCATGCGTGCCCATTTCAAAGCGACCGGCTGAGGTGGGGTAGCTCACAGGTGCGAAGAAGGTGCCGTCACCTTTGCCCAGCCCGACCATGTATTGCGAGGAGCCACGGACAGCAAAATCCTGGTTGCCATCATTGTTGAAGTCGGCCACCTCGATCTCCCAACCGGTCTGGGCGATGTTGTATGTGACGGGAGGAGCGTAAGTGCCATCCCCCTTGTTCATGACGACGCTCATCGCCGTTGCAGCGTAGGAATTGGCGACGCAGAAATCGTCGTAGCCATCATGGTTGAAATCGCCACAAGCCAGATAGACTGGTGCTGAGTAGGCATAGTAGCTGGTCGCTGGGCCGAATGAACCATCGCCATGCCCGCTGAGAACGGAGATAGCACCGATGCTCGTGGTGTTCGAGGTGGCCATATCAAGATTGCCATCTCGGTTGAAGTCTCCAACGACCATGTTGATGTTGTTGCCAGGAAGGGAAGTAGTTAAAGCAGGTTGGAAGGTCCCATCGCCATTGCCTATCAGGACACTGGCAGAGCCGTAATTCATGGTGGCGATGTCAGGAACGGCATCATTATTGAAGTCGCCGACTTTGATCGAGTGGGCATTGAGACCGGCAGCATAGGAGGCAGCTGCACCAAAGGTGCCATCGCCGTTGCCTAGAAGAACATTGACCGTACCGGAGGTGTCGGCGACGGCGAGATCGATCTTTCCATCACCATTGAGATCACCAGCGACGGCATCAATCGGATAGGCACCGGCAGGGTAGGAGACTGGAGTTCCAAAAGTGCCGTCCCCATTGCTGAGGAGAATACTGACCATTCCCACGGCAGCATTGTTGGCAACAGCCATGTCGGACTTGCCGTCGCCATTGTAATCACCAACAGCAACACCTACCGGGTTCAGTCCGGCAGCGAAGGTTACGGGGGCCAGGTAGGCCGGCACCGTTCGGTCTTCGAGTGCTTCCATCATCAGACGGTAAGGTTTCCGACGTGGGGTTTGAACAGGACGGTTTACTTTTGGCTGCTTCGCAAGCCGACGAAACCATGAGAGCGACATAAGACAACTCCGAACATGATAAGAAGAACAGAATAATGGATGAGCAGAGTTGTCTTAAGTCGACAGTCGTGACCATCCGCTGTAGACAAGTAGCAGTATCTCGCTGCTTCATCCGCCACTAATTTGGAAAACTTTTTCGTTCAACGTGCCGGGCATCGGCTAGCGCAATTCAATTGGTGGGCTGAAGCAATAAGTGGGACGAGCTTAGCGCCGCGAGAGCGCACATCACATAGTACTTTAGCGCTCGCCCCCAACTTGGCTGCTGAATGCGCATCATCCTGGCTGTTTTGCAGGGGGCACGATGAGTACATCGTGCCCCTGCCACGACTATATTATTCTTCAACACGCTGCTTGCTCTTGGTTAGGCATCAAACAGTCAACGCCAGCCACAGGAAAGGCTTGGTCGTTTTCGTCCCATTGGGATAGGTATTGGTGCCATCGGGGTTGGTGTATGGCGGAGTCGAGTTAGGATCGACGACCACGGAACCGATGGGGTCGCTGATCAAATCGCCGCGAAGCGTCGCCCTGGTCGGTTGGCCATTGCTGCTCAAACGGATGTGATATTCGCCAGGCTGAAGCAGCAACGGCTGGCCGCTTGCCGGAGGACCGTTGCTGGTCAAAGTAAACAATGTGTTGCCTGCCGTATCTTCGATGGTCATTGTCAAAGCGACGCCGTTATTGGATGACAGCAACAAGTGGAAAAGCTGTGGCTCGGCGACATAGACCTTGGACGTGGCGCCTGTGGCTGCTACGGAGCCGGAAAAGAACGTCTCGAGTGTGGTTGCTGTCCTGCCAAAGCGAAAGTTGGCATGATAGTTTCCCGTGCTCGCCTGCCCCGGTGCGTTGGCGATGCGAATGAAATAGTCATCGTTGACCTTGAGGCCGACCGACTGGATGACTAACACGCCGTTGCCATTGCTGAGCACATTGAAGGCTACCGGTTTCTGGTTCTTGTCAAAGAGCTGAACATCAGGCATCACGCCGTGAATGGAATAGGGCGTTATCGTAACGGTCATGTTCGATACAGGATCGACGTTGAGCCGAGGTACTCGGACACGATAGAAATCCACATCGTCCGCTGATTGCAGGCTGCCCACCACATCGAACGTGGAGCCCACGGCATTATTGCTGGTAAGACGACCGGCATTCTTAGCCGTGTCATCGCTGGAATCATCCTGGTGGAAAAGGGCGTCTTCCGGATTTTGGCTGAAGAGCGACTCCAGATCGCCGGCCGGAAAAGCGTCGAACGGGCCACGCAGGACGCTGGTGATGGTCGATGCCGGGGTGGTGAGTCGTTGATCGAGAGTCAGCGACAGAGCATAACGACCAACGCTGAAAAAACCACTGATGCTCTCGGCTTCCACGCGAATGAAATACTTAGCGCCTGCCGTACTGGCGGGCAACGTCACCACAAGGTCGGCGCCGGCTGTCTGCTGGCTGAGCCGGGAGTCAATGACTTTTCCCTGAGCATCGAGTACGCTGATTTTGGGATTCAGCAGGCTAATGCCCTGCGTGAGCAGACGGAAGCTGATCGGCCCATGGTAATCAAGAAGGTTCTGGAAAGAAAAAACGTCTACATCGGTGCTCCGGGTAATATCGCCAAAGGAAACCAGGGGAACCGTGCCTGTCCACGCTTCCAGTCCTGTGTCTTCATACTTCATGCGTGTCGCCAGCTTGAGCGTGTCGTTGCCTTTACCAGGCGTTTCGTTCTGATCCGGCAACCTCGTGCCATAGAGATTATCAACCGTAACCACATCGCTGAGTGCCAGGCCGATGCGTTTCCCGGCGATCTTTTGATACATCACCGAACGGGGGTCGGCTGAACCAGGCAAGCCCAATGCATGGCCGATTTCATGCAGGAACACGGTGTAGAGATCGGTCTTCTGCTTCGCCAGGTTGGTGTTGGTGTTGAAGATAATGTCACCCGCCCAGGTGCCGGCGCCAAACTCATTGGGAGGAATGCCTACCGCCAGCACATTGTTGGCTAAGGGCTTGGCGGCAATGCGAATCACGCCAAAGGAGGCGTTGCCGTCAATTGGTGTCGCTGCGCCAAGCGGAACGCCATTGTCGCTGACGACGCCAAAGTTGATGTTGGCCACATTCGCCCAAGCCCCGGCGGCACGAAGGATTTCGTTCTGCCACGCGCTGGTCGAAGAGAGTGCGTTCAGCGTTTGAAACAAGGCACTGGGTGTGCCAGCGACATTGGTGCCATCAGGAACGAAGCTAATGGTCAGATGCAACGGATCGCTTTGCGGAATGCCAAAAGTAGCCGGCGTGTTGCGATCTTCCAGGGATTCGATTGTCAAACGCGCAGATCGCTTCATCACAATACCTCAACCTGCAGAATAGCAAAAATACATGCACATCTCACTGCTACAGCGAGTAGTCGGAATACATGCCCCGATCCGCCAACGAAAAGATAACTATAGGCTTTCTGGCTGCACACGTCTGGAGAACGCCACCAAAACCACCTATTTCCTCTCGTAGAAGTTATTTCGGGTATCGCTTGATCAGCTCCTGGAACTCTGGTCGTGATCGAATAGGGTTGAGATCAGTATCGATGGCCAAATACTCTTTGCCAAAGTGTTGCTCTAGTGCGATGGAAAGATATGCTATCGCCTGAAATAGATCGGGAGGATGACTCTTGCTGGTCAGAGCATACACGCAGCCGATCTGATACAGCGTCAACGGCTTGGGCATAGCATCATGCTTGAGAGCGGAATTCACATCGCTGAGGGCATCAGCCCGATGTCCCAGGCGGGCATGGTAGACGGCCCGAGAAGCGTAGAGCAATGTCGATTCCGGAATACGTTCGATGGCACGATTGAGCACAGCCAGCGCCTCGGCTGGTTTCTGTAGTTGTTCGCCCAGGATTTCAGACTGATTCTCCAGGGCCGGCAAATAGGCAGGTGCCACTTCTTCAGCTTTCTTGAATTCATCGAGAGCGCCCTTCCAATCACCGACATCCCGGCGGGCGATGCCACGAGTGACAAAATCGAGTTCATTGAGCGGTGTTACCGCCAGGCCAAGTCGGCGATCTTCCGCAGCGCCTTTCTTATCGCCAAGCAAAGCCTTAGCCCTGGCACGCTGAAAATAGAGGCGTACCTGAGTGTCGTCGGCGGCCAATGCCTGATCCAGGGCATCGAGTGCCTCTTTCGGCTTTTGTTTGTTGAGGAAGACCAGTGCGCGATCAGCAAGCACTAATGCCGGCCGGGCGCCGAGTGCCAGAGCCTTGTCGAAATCAGCCAGAGCGCCTTCTTCATCGCCTAGTTGCATGCGCAATTGACCACGGAAATGAAGTGCCACAGCGACATCAGGCTCTAAGGCAAGCGCGGTATCGAAGCCATGCAAGGCTTGAAGGAGTTGGCCTCCACGGGCATGGACTTCGCCATAAAGGTACCATCCGCCGCTCCAACCCGGTTCACGGTCAATCACTTGCCGGGCCAGCGCCGCTGCTTCGGACCAATGTTGCTGAGCAAGGAGTGTATGCGCTATTCCCGCCAACTGTTTTGCGGGTAAGGCATCTCGTGGCGACTGAATCAAAGCCTTCCAGTCATCGGCCCAACTCTCGTTCAAGAGCAGCTTACGTTGCCAGGAGCATACCGAAGCAAAGCCTGCTGCCTGGCACCAGGGCTGGGCCAGTTCGTTGGCATGAAGCGATTGTTGACGAAGCTTTTCCTTCTCCTGGGCAGTTTTGGCTCGGTGTTCCTGCAATCGATAGATATGAGCCTGCAGCAGTAGGGCATTGGCAGTGAGAGCTGGAAGTCGCTGCTGATCCTGCTCCGTGAGATAGCGCACACCCGCCGCATTCAAGAGCGTTGCCGGCGTCGCCAGATTGATCCCCAGCGTCTTGCTGATGAACTCTTTGACTAACGCCTCAGCTTCCGCTAACTCGGTCGGCCAGATGGTGGTGGCCAACCGTTCGGCACGCTGCAAGTCTTTCACAGAACGAGTGAATTGCGTTCGAGAGTTGAGCCGCTGCTCCGATTCACGATACTGCGAGTAGGTCACCCCGCCGGCGACAAGCAAAAGAGCGACGCCCAGGATCAGCCCGTAGCGGAGGAACTTGGGATGCCGCCTGTTCCATTTCGACCAGCGTTCCGCCAGTGAACGATCAGGGGCATAACGCAGCACCTGATTTCGGCGTTGCCGCTGAAGGTCCTCAAGCAATTCTTGAGCATCGGCATAACGATCTTCTGGCGAGACAGCCAGGCATCGGGCAAGTATGGCCGCCAGGGCAGGACTGATGGTTCGCACCAGGCCCGCAGGCACACGGCGTTGCTTGGCCAGGTCAGCCAGATAACTCAACAGTGAATCACGCTTGATGCCGGAGTATGCAGGTTTCCCCGTCAACAGTTCATAAAAGATGAGGCCCATCGCATAGATGTCAGCCGCTTTAGAACCTGTCGTGCCCTGTCCTTTGACAAGCGATTCGAGTTGTTCCGGAGCCAGGTAAGGCAACGTGCCCGCCATCTCCGCTAGCGCGCCGCCGTTATCGAGAATGATGGCCAAATTGAAATCGAGCAACAACGGCTCGCCATCCTGGCTGAAGAGAATATTGGCGGGTTTGATATCACGATGAATAATGCCGGCTGCATGGGCATGTGCCAAACCGGCTACCATCTTCTCCGCCAGACAAAGCGCCACTTCGCCATAGCTCGATTGCTTCCATTGAGAGGCAAGTGCCGCCGCCTCGTTGCCTTCAATCAACAGGGACCACCACAAACCTGAAACTGGCATGCGTGCTTCTTGACGTAAGGCGAGCAGGATGTCGGCCAACGTGGTACGGCCCAGGAAAGGCATGCAAATGGCCTGGCAGGAACCCGCATTATGCACTGAATAGATCGGCATGATATTTGTGTGCCGAAGCCGGGCCAGGGTTTGCGGCTCGTGCTGCTTACGGGCAGTAATCTTGAGAGCGACCTGCCGCTTCGCCAGGCTGATTTGTCGAGCGAGATAGACTTTGCCGAAAGCCCCCTGCCCCAGTTCGGCCTCAAGAATGAAATCAAGGAAATGACTGCCTACGTGCGGCAACTTCTGCGCGGTGCCATCCAGAAGATAAGAGAGCTGCGATGATATCTCTGAACCGGCAACAGGTTGGGTAGGTGTACGCCTGAGCGTGGGCTGATCTTCACCTGCCAGCGGGGTGTCGTGAATGGCATCGTCAGGAGGCATGGAAACCGGCCATTGGCGGGTATCAATCCGATAACGACGATGATACTCGGCTGCCGAGGGCGTTTCCCCGGCCCGTTGCCGCTGCCGATATTCTTCAAAGGCAACGGCGCCCAAAGAGGATGGATCGTCTTTTAATTGTGGATAACTATCGAGATACTCTTCCAGTCGATTCGGCTTGCCTTCTTCCCAGCTGAATTCGAGATCGACTCGCACCAGTTCGGTCAGGATGATGTTGAATTCAGCAGAGTTTTCCGAGGGCAGGAAATCGCTCAAAGACGTGCCGCGATTGTGCGAACGCTGACGCTCGAATGACTCAATGACGCTGTCGATCATCAGGGCAGCGTTCATAGCACTCGCTCCATTAACATGACACTTGTTGATTAATTCAACCTGTCATTGAGGTTCCATCAAACTGGCTCCGAGCCTGGCCCGGAACTCCTGCAACACTCGTTCAACCGACCGTTTAGACCGACCTGACTGTGAGGCTATGTCGCTGACTTCGTGCCCGGCGATACGCTGCTTGATAATCTCACGAGTGGATTCAGACATCTCGGCCAGCATCTCTTCGATCACCATGTTCAAGATCGTCAGCGGGGTTTCGTCCTCCGTCTGTCCTTCCGCTATCGCATCGTTGCCGACGGTAGCTCGGCTGTCCCGCTTGGCGGCATGGTGCCAAGCTCCCGTGGTTCGGATCTTGTTTAAGGCAATCACCAGGAAGAGCTTCCAGAGCTCCTCGCCTTCGGGCACCTGGTAATGTCCCTCAGAGGCGCGACGAAAAAACGTCCGAAAGACCGACTGCACGATGTCTTCCGGATCGACGCGTGCCCGCAAGTCACCCGCGGTTTGTTTGCTTGCCAGGGATCTCAGGCGATCCGCATAGCGCAGGTATAGTTGAGTGGCGGCATCATCCTGGCCTTTATGCAGTTCGACAAGCAGGGAGCGATCCGAGGCGTGGTAGCCCGAATTGCCCGCCCCTTCTTGCGACATGTATCTGCTCCAGCGTGCCTGGGTGACCACGATGCGTGTCTCCACCTTATCATTATAGCACCAGCAGAAGGAAGTCAGCTTGCTATCATCATCCCTCTCTACTCATCGAAAGGGATGATGAAGCTGAACACGCTTATGGCCCAGTCGCTTCGACCTTGCCGGCGAGCAAAGTGGCGGGGTTATACTTGGCCTCGCCCCGGTCGCCGACGAGAATGGAAGAGAGCGCCACGTGGCGATCATTCCGCTCAATCTTGGTCGTGGCATCTATCGCGACTGTGACACTGACACCGTTGCGTTTGGTAATGGTGACAGATGCAGCCCCAACCGCGCTAATGGTGCCTTCCACGCTGGCGCTAGCGCCAGGCTTGGGCTTCTTGCCTTTTTGATCAGCTTGCAGCACGGCTGTGACGACAAACAGGCTCAAGAGAGCCAGTACCAACGAACGACTCATCAACACTCGAAACATGGGAAACTCCTCAAAATGTGGTCGCCAACGGGGCTGACTTGCCTGGCACAGGCAAGGGCTGGTGACTGGTTCACACTCAGGAGCAGGATTGCTATCAGTCATCCGCCACGATTACGTGATGATTGTCCATTTTTTAGAACTCGCCGATTGGCAGTCGCCGAGCGATCCCGAGGCGCGGATCACGAAGATGAAGGACGGCACGACGCACCTGGCGTACAAGGTGGAGCACGCGGTGGACGTGGAATCGAGTTTGATCGTGGCGTCGCCAGTGTATCGAGCGACAAAGCACGACAGCGCCACGCTGGCGACGACGCTGGAGGATGCTCAGATCAATCTGGTGCGAGGCGGCAGCGACAGTGACATTGAGGAAGTGGTGGCAGACAAGGGTTACTTCGCCATCGATACGCTGGAGGAGTGCGAGGAACTGGAAGTGCGGACGTTCATCTCGGAGAAGAAGCCCGGCGGCAGGCGGAGGACGTTCAAGTGGGTAGACAAGGATTTGGATCAGGAGAGGCGGTTCCGCAACAACCGTCGGCACGTGCGGAGTGACAATGGTAAGTCACTGATGAAGAAGCGAGGCGAGTTGGTGGAACGGTCGTTCGCTCACGTGTGCGAGACGGGCGCCGGCAGACGAACCTGGCTGCGTGGCCTGGCGAAAGTGCAACTGCGGCACCTGCTCTTTTCCATGGCGTTCAACTTGGGCGTCATGATGCGGAAGCTGTTCAAGACAGGCACTCCCCGAAGCCTGCAAGACGGATGGGGCCGTCTGCTTCACATCATTCTCCTCTGGTGGCGGTTCACTATCCCCAGCTACTGCTCCTTCATGACATACCGAAGTGCGTCATCTCATGCTGCGTAAAATACCCGTTATTCAACGGGCTCCTAGCTTGGAACCTTGGCTTTAAGCTGAGTCCGCTCCGCCGTCATCGCTGACACTGGCTGACTATTGGGAATCAAATAATCAGTGGAAGTGACTTAGGTTAAGCTCATCCCGCGACTCTTGCGACTCTTGCGCAACTTGAGGAGATCGCCTTTGGTCTACAGCGTAAGTCCTATTTAGGCTTGGGAGGCAGGTCTTTTGCTTTCGGGTACTTTGCCCTCTCTGCCTGCCACTTCTTGACTTCATCTGCTTTGTCGATCTCCGAGTAGAGTTGAATCATGCGGTCAAGAGTATCGGACACGCGAATAATGTATCGCTTTGGGATGGAGTTTATTTGTTCCTTCAATCCTTGGTAACTCTTTAGTAAGTTTGATTCCGCTTCTGCGTATTTCTTCTGAGTCAGCAATGAATCACCGAGAAGGGAATATGCATCAAACGTCGTCCAATCGCTTGGATTTGTCTTGAGCCGTAATGCCAAGTGTTCACGAAAGATACCCTCTGCTTCTATCCCTTTTTTCTGCCGTAGAAGTATAACGCCCAGATTTGCCAAGCTGCTGAGAGTATCTGGGTGAGTAGCCCCCAACTTGGCTGTACGGCGCTTGACTGTTTGTTCCATTAATGGCAACGCTTCGTCAAGCTTTCCAGCTTCCCGATAGACCATTGCCAGGTTATTTAAGCTAGTTAATGTATCTGGATGATCCTGGCCAAGCTTAGCTGTTCGTAGTTCAAGCGATTGCTTAACCAATGGCAGTGCTAGTTCTGGCTTGCCGGATACTTGATAAATGCCTGCAAGATTATTCATACTGGTCAATGTATCAGGGTGTTCAGCTCCTAGTTTTGCCTTTCGAAGATAATATGCTTTTTCAAGTAGTGGTATCGCTTGGTCTGTTTTTCCTGTCGAGTAGTACAATCCACCAAGATTATTGATACTTCTCAGAGTCTCTGGATGATCGCTCCCAAGCTTCATTGTCTGTACTTTTAGCGATTGTTCTAACAGTGGAAGAGCTTGTTCAAGCTTTCCAACTGTACGGTAACCGTCTGCCAAGCTTGTCAGGGTTGATAGGGTACTAGGGTGATTTGCTCCGAGATTGGCAGTCTGATGCTTAAGAATCTGTTCCATCAAAGGGATTGCAAGGTCAAGCTTCCGCACGACGTTATAACTGCCTGCCAGGTTTTTCATGCAACGAAGTGTTTCTGGATGATCGGTTCCCAGGTTGGTTCTCATTAACTTCAGTGTCTGTTCAAGTAAAGTGTGAGCCTCGTCTAGCCTCCCGATTTTACCATACGCCGTTCCTAAACTATTCATCGTAGTTAGCGTCTTGACGTGGTTTTCACCTAACTTACTTTTCTGCATCTTCCATGTTTGTTCTAATAATGCTAATGCCTGATTCAAATTGCCTTTCTCCCCATAACTGATCGCTAACGAATACATTGTGTTGATGGTTTCATGGTGATCAGGGCCAAGCTTTGCGGTACGTAGTTTAAGAGTTTGCTCTAACAGAGCGACTGCTTTATCAAGATTACCGGATAAGCTGTAACTCATTGCTTGGCTATGCATGCTTGCCAATGTGTCTGGATGGTCTAATCCCAATTTGGCTTCGCGTGTATGATGTGCTTTCTCCAATACTTCAATCGCTAAGTTTGCTTCTCCAAGCGCCAGCAATGATTCACCCAGATTCATTTGCATCTCCGCAACAACCAGAGGATCTCCAATGGACGACCCTTCCAGTTCGCGAACAGCTTTTAACAGATTATTGCTCAATGCCAGGCGGAACTCACCTACTTCTGCATACTGTGTTTTGGTATCTAATCCAGTAAAAATAGAGCTCAATATTTCATTGCCTTTTCTGGCATAACCCAAGTTGATTTCTGCCTCTCGCCTCTTCGCCACTGCATCATTTTTGGCAACAATCTCTTGCTCTCTGGCTACTTCAGCTTTTTGCCGTTCACCAACCGCTTCTCGTTCACGTTGCTCCGCAAGTGCACGTTGTCGAGCTTCATCCTGCCTAGCTAACTCCTTTGCATCAGCCTGTCGCCTTGCTTCCAGCAAACCAGCCAGAGTGCCTAGTACACCAGCGAGGAGGGTGCAGAAAACAAGGCCTGCAGCGATTACTTTCACCTTATTACGAAGGGCAAATTTGCGTAGCTTATATGCCAGACTTGGCGGGCGGGCTTCGACTACCTCGTCTGCCAGATAACGTTGAATATCCCGGGCCAGGCCATTGGCGGTTTCATAGCGACGATCGCGCTGCTTCTCCAGACATTTCATCACCACCCAGTCGAGTTCACCACGCAATAGATTCGTCAGTTTCCTGGGATCAATCTGCCTGATTGCTGCCATGGAGGGTAGTGATGCATCCGTTGACAGACGTCTAGACGGCTTGCTCGGTTCTTCTTTCTGAATGATTCGGATCATCTCCGTCAACGCTGCCTTCTTCAGACGCTTAGAATCAATCGGACGTAGTCCGGTGAGCAGCTCGTAGAGGATGACCCCCAGCGAATAAATATCAGCGCGGGTATCGATATCATCACCGGAGAACTCCGCCTGTTCGGGGGACATGTACTCCAACGTACCGACGACAGCACCGAATTGGGTCGAAAGCGAATCTTCGGTCAGCCGGCCCGAAGTAGCTTTCGCTACTCCAAAGTCGATCACCTTGGGAACGGGTTTGCCATCGATCATGGTGACGAGAATGTTGCTTGGCTTCAGATCGCGGTGGACAATACCTTTCTGATGGGCATGCTGTACAGCCTGGCAGATTGGAATAAAGAGCTCCAGTCGTTCTTTGATACCCAGCTTGGTTTCATCACAGAACTTGGTGAGGGGTAAACCGTTAACGAGTTCCATGACGAAGAAGGGTCGGCGATCTGCATTCAGCCCGCCATCCAGAACCTTGGCAATGTTGGGGTGATCCATCATCGCCAGAGCCTGCCGTTCCTGTTCGAATCGCTGCACGACGGACTTGGAATCCATTCCTGCCTTAATGAGCTTCAGCGCCACCTTACGCTTGACCGGCTCACTCTGCTTGGCGACCCAGACTTCGCCCATGCCACCTTCGCCGATCTTCTGTTCGAGCGTGTAACGACCGGCAATGACCACACCCGGTGTTGGATCAGCCGAGGTATAGCTCTGGGTGGCTTCAAACCCAGTAGTCGCCTCCGTCGCTGCTTGCTTGTCGGGAAGCCCCACCGCTGGCTGATCGAGATAGCTGCCTGGCTCGTCATTGGCCCGTAACAGTGCTTCAACACGGCGGCGTAATTCATTGTCGCCGCTGCATTCGTGGTCCAGCACGGCAGCACGAGCAGACCGTTCGGTTTGTTCAACTGCTGCAAGAAAAACAGCCTGAACACGTTTCGGATCGATGGGCATCAGACGGCTCCCAAGGGGCTTCTATCTAGCAATGCGTCGAAATCGGGGCCAGCTGTCGAAAAATAACAAAAATAAGTTACTCGTGGAGTTTGTCCTGCAGCCAGGCACGGGCGTAAGTCCATTTTTGCCGAGCTTCGTAGACGGTAATGCCCATGGCTACAGCGATCTGTTCGTGATGTAACCCGCCAAAATGCCGCAATTCCACGACCCGGGCAATCGTGGCATCTTCGGACGCTAGTAAAGTTAATGCCTCGTCGAGTGCCAGAAGCCGATCATCGGCAGTTGTCGCGGCAACATCACCCATCTCGACACGGTGCTGTCCGCCTCCATGCTTTAGTCTGGTTTTATGTCGTGCATGATCGACCAGAATGCGGCGCATGGCTTCGGCAGCTGCTGCAAAGAAGTGGCCCCGGCCGTCGAATTGCTGGTCCCCGACGAGCCTGACGTACGCCTCATGGACGAGAGCGGTTGCGTCTAGGGTGTGGCCCGGGGCTTCCGCGGCTAGGCGTACAGCAGCCAGCTTCCGCAACTCGTCGTAAACGAGCGGGAGCAGGTTGGCGGCAGCTTGGCGGTCTCCCTGCTGGGCAGCTACGAGAATACGGGTCACTTCGGACATGGGCTGAGTGTAACCACGGGGCTGAAGACGGGCAACGAGAAAGCGGTCGTTGGGGACATCAGCAGCGTTACCGGACGGCTACCATGATGGCGAATCAGGACATTACACATGGCTACGAGGATCGGGCGGGCACCAGATCACGCTGCTCGGCGGTGGTAACTCTAGAGCAGCCCACCCAGGCGGGGTGTATCAATGAACATCGCGCATACAGCCTGCTTAACAGCGATGCCCTTCCAAAAGAGGTTTCGAGGCAAAACATCTCTCCCTCACCGAAAGAGATAGGTGTGGCGGTTAACAGCTCTTTCAGAACCACTTGCTGTAACCCATTATCCACCATCATGTTCCACTGATGAGAAAACCTATCTCCTTGAGTCAGAGACAGTTCGCAAACGCGCTGTACAAGGGGAGCTTGCCTCCCAGTATCGAGGCCGATTTTACAGAGTGGTTTACAGCGAACGCCAGGCAGAGAGTCTGGCGTTTCTTCGTTGGGTTTTGAGTATTGTTAGGGTTGTGTCAGGGGGCTGTCGTTGAGGGAGAGAGCACGGGAATCGTCATGGAGTCAAGCGTGATTGGCCAAAGCTGATCGAAAAACTCTCTGGGGTGGGGGAGAGAGGGGACAAGGGGGTTAACGCTCCGAGCACTTCGCTGAGTGGACACAAAGCCTCAGGTTCTCTCCTGGGGCTCCGAAGTTGGGCAGCAATTCTAAGTTGGCGGCCGATTGGGTCCACTTCATGAACTGATGCAACTCAACACATGTTCTCCTAGATTTTTGCTTTTGGCTATTCATTCTTTGGTGTAAGCTGTTTTGGCGTATGTCATTCTCTTCTTACACCAGGTTATGACTGTATCATGAGCAGACTAACCCAGCCCTTTTATCTCTCATTCTTCCTTATCACAGCTGGCACTGCTGCCTATCTGTCTGCTGAAGACATCAAACCAGTAACTCAGACTGTACGTCGAAGTAATGTGATTGAGGTTACCGGATTCACCCAATGTATTCCCTCCAACAAAGCAATCATTGCTCCGGCTGTGCTGCATCCAGTTGTGGAAGTGCTCGTAAAACCAGGTGATCGTGTCAAAAAAGATCAACCTTTGGTCAAACTTGATGATGACGAACCTCAAGCTGATGTACGAAATAAACAAGCAATACTGGAAAATGCTCGAGTGAGCTTAAAAGAAAATCGACGCTATCTTGCTAAGATTGAATTGCCTCTCCATATGGGTGTTGTCTCGGAGCAAAAGCTTCATGACCTACGCGCACAAACGCTCAAGAATGAAATGGATGAACGCGCAGCAGTTGCAGCACTGGATGGAGCCAAGGCCGAGTTAGAACATTATGTAGTTACAGCTCCTATCGATGGAGTTATTAACAAGCTTGATGTCCATTTGGGAATGGTCTCTCGGCCAGGAACAACCATTTGGGGCGAGATTCTTAATCTGAAAGAACTGGATGTTCGCTGCCTTGTTTCGTCAGAGCAAGCAGACCAAATTGAAGTTGGCCAGAAAGTGGAGATTCGACGTCAGGGAACGCTTCTCACTCCCGGTGAAGTTATCCTGGGAAAAGTCACGTTCATCGCTTTTGCTGCTGAAAAGGAGGGAGGCCCAATACCAGTCCTGATTCGATTTACAAATCCACAAGAGAAACTGCGGTGTGGCATAGCAGTTCAGGTACGCATATTGACAGGGGCAGGGATTAAAGGCTAAAGCAGAACAATAGATAGACCTTGGTTCTCAGACCAAGAATGAGAGTTAATCTTAATCGCCTCCATTTGATCCGCTTGGTCTGCACAACTACTGTCTCCACACCGACTAATAAAGCTGAGCAGTGCCTGGATTTCACTATCAGGGCAGATCATAGTGTGTTACAAGCATGCTGACGGACACATCAATCGACCTATGGGAATCTGCCATGCTTTGTAACTGCTCATCTCTAGCTGCACTTTTTTTGCTGTGCTGTTTATGCAGTTCCTCAGGCAATGCGTCACTGAGTCAACCAGTACTCTTGGACGATGCTAAACCATCTGAACAAGGGAAGGCTCTTGACACAAGTATGCATGACTTCATGGAAGGAGTTTTTCAAGGGCCATATCGTCGTCTTAAACAATCGATGTCTACAGAAAATAAGACTAATGCAACTTGGAAGGCGATTCGTGGCGAAACTTTGATCCTGGCAGAAGGTGGAAATCTCTTACTCTTGCGAAAGCCGAAGAAGGATGTCGAAGATTGGTTGAAGTATAGCGTAGCTTCAAGAGATGCAGGCGCAGAACTATTTAAGGCAGCGAAAAAGAAAGACGCGGACAGAGCCATGAAGGCTTATCGATCTATGCTCAATCACTGCAATGCTTGCCACAAGCAGTTTGATAACGGGAAGAATCAACTTGAACCGTAATGCTTGAACCGCATTGAAATGATGATTCGCAACGCGCAAACGCCAGGCAGAGAGTCTGGCGTTTTGTCGTCGGGTTTTTGAGTATTGTTAGGGTTGTGACAGGGGGCTGTCGCCATTGGAGACAGCTGGGGAATCGTCATGGATTCGGGCGTGACAGTCGCTAGCTGATCGAAATACTCTCTGGGGTGGGGGAGAGAGGTTCCAGAGGAGTTAACGGCGGATTCTGATCGTTTCTGTGTTGCTTGTAGGATTTTGAAAGTTTAGCCTAGCGACTATATCACGCCGCTAACTAGTCGTTGAGTATCATTATTATGCAGAAACGATTTTGTCTAATGCTAGTTTGGCGGAGGAGACATGCAACCGGAACAGGAGTTCGTTGGGGAATACGCGGACGGATGGGTCGGGACCCACTTCTCAATCGAAGTTCCGTGGCTGAAGCCACAGAATTGCAGGTTCGTCGTACCGCGTTTCCCACATGACTTTCAGTTCCCTTCCGAAGGAACGAACCATCCCTATGATACGATGACCGTTCGACGTGCCTTTAAGATGCGAGTCGTGGGCCGTCTGGGACCTCCTGGACTTTATGGACCGAATGGCCGCTTCGAGCGAGAGTTGATTATCTCGGAGGTGATCGACTGCCGCGAGGTGCTGGATAATGCTCGAGTAAGTTGGTGGCGTCGCCTGTTCGGGTAAGAGGAGACCTCGCCGAACCAACCGTTGCACCTGACCCGGCCGGTTGATTCTGGTTGCCATGTCGTCAAGCTATGAGTTTCTTTCAGGAATCAACCCCAATTAGCTTTTCAGTCTCGCTTGTGGTATCGCTACTTGCCCAACTTCAGTCAATACGGCCTAGGCCAATCGAAGGGATATGCGGCACAGCCAGTGAATAAAAAAAAAATAGAATAAGCAAATGAGCCTATCTATTGAGCTCCATCTAAGTCGCGTCTCTAGTGCTTAAAGGGGCAGAATCATGAACATAACGCCATGACTTGGATCGCAATCAAAATGTTGATTGGAGATCGCAGCAAGTACTTTGCGATCATTTTTGGCGTCACATTTGCCTGTTTTTTAATTACTGAACAAAGCGCAATCTTTTGCGGTATCATGCTGCGGACTACTAGTGTCATTAGAGATACCCATGGCGTTGATATATGGGCTATGAATTCAGGCGTACGTTATGCTGACGATCTCAAAGCCATTTCGGATAACGATGTCTTTCGTGTTCGTAGCGTTCCTGGAGTGGCATGGGCAGTGAATTTGTATCGAGGCCAAGGGCAAGCTCAACTAGGGAATGGCAAATATCAAGGCGTGATTCTTATGGGTGTGGATGATTCGACTCTCGCTGGATGTCCAACACAGATGATTCTTGGCAAACTTGGCGATCTTCAAATGCCTGATGCCATTATCGTTGACGAAGCAGGGTTCCATCAGATGTGGCCAAGAGAACCGCTTCGAGTTGGTAAAGTAATTGAAATGAACGATCGCCGTGCCGTGATTGTCGGAATCTTCCGTTCGGCACAAACATTCATGACTATGCCCATGGTCTATACACGCTTCAGCCAGGCCACACTTTTTGTCCCACAGTACAGAAGAATGATGTCATTTGTCCTTGCGAAGTGTCGATCTAATGTTTCAGCCGAAGAAGTTGCGCGACGAATCGAGTCTCAAACAGAACTGAAAGCGTTAACCAAGGATGGTTTCATTACGATGACAATGATGTACTACCTGCAACATACTGGTATTCCGATTAATTTCGGAACCACAGTGATTCTGGCGTTTCTAGTTGGATGTGCAATTGCAGGACAAACCTTCTATTTATTCACCGTGGAGAACCTGAAGCAGTTCGGCACGCTAAAGGCTATGGGGGTGACCGATCGCCGTATCGTGGCGATGATACTCATTCAAGCTTTGGTAGTTGGAGGCATTGGATATGGCCTGGGGGTTGGAACAGCCTCCATATTTGGCATCGTAGCACAGGCACGGATGGAGCTTCTAGCCTTTTATCTACCTTGGCAAGTTGTACTCATCAGTGGTATTTGCGTCCTGTTCATTTCGCTCATAAGCAGCTTGCTCAGTATTAAGCGAGTCTTAGTCTTAGAGCCAGCTACAGTATTTCAGGGGGGAGCATGAGCTCGCCTCCTTCTCATCCCAGCCTGGTTCCGTCACATGCGATAGCTGGAATCATCTGTCGTGAGATTACCAAAGATTACGGAACTGGTGACTCAAAGGTTCGAGCCTTGCGAGGAGTCAACCTGGAGATTTCGCCAGGAGAACTAACACTACTTGTAGGTCCAAGTGGTTGCGGTAAGACGACTTTGATTTCTATTTTTGCCGGAACACTTGATGTGACCAGTGGCGAAATCAGTGTGTTGGGCGTTGATCTGAAAGAACTCTCTAAATATGAGAAAGCCATTTTCAGGGCAAAGCATGTGGGTTTTGTTTTTCAGCAATTCAACCTCTTGCCCTCGTTAACTGCAGCTGAAAATGTCGCCGTCCCACTAATCATTAATGGCTTTCCCAGAGGAAACGCAATGGCGAAAGTAGCCGAGGTTATGCATGCTGTTGGGTTGCAAGATAAACTGCAATCACTCCCAGCTCAACTTTCTGGTGGCCAACAACAGCGAGTTGCTATTGCACGAGCATTGATACATCAACCCAGTTTGCTTGTTTGTGATGAGCCTACCTCGAGCATCGATGCAAAGACAGGTCAAACCATAATGGAATTAATCAAACAAATAGCAGTTAGGCCAGATCGAGTCGCTGTAATTGTGACACACGATCCGCGTGTATTGGAATTTGGCGACCGTATTGTCACCTTGGAAGATGGTCGTGTTGCACAAGACAAGCATGTAAGGAATCCTGAAAACACTAAGGTAGCCTGAGAGAGGTCTGTCATGATTCGCAAATGGTTTCTTCCCATAGTGGCTGTTGCTCTTTTTATTTTCGCTATTGCATATTCTCTGTATGTTCAGAGACCAGAAATGGATACGCCACCGCCTGCTGCTCCAACACGAAGCCCTTATGGCAATACTGTGGCTGGGGCTGGCATGGTTGAACCGAATACCCAAGCCAGCGGCACCGGTGTCATTAACGTAGGTTCGCAAATTGCGGGGGTGGTATCCAAGATTAACGTATCTATTGGCCAAGAAGTAAAAAAAGGAGACCTGCTTATTGAGTTGGACAGCCGTGTGGCCGATGCTGAATTAGCGGTTCGCAAGACTGCATTAACTGCTGCAGAATCGCAGTTACGTAAGCTTAACCTTCAACCTCGGCCAGAAGAAGTTCCTGTCAGTCAAGCACAAGTCGATGCCGCAGAAACTAATGTTCGCCAAACGCAGGATCAGATGGAACGTGATCGCACTTTGGCAGGAACGGGGGCATTATCAGAGCAGGACCGTGTTGCACATGAACAGGCAAATATCAATGCAAAGTCCTTGCTTCAATTTGCTAAGGCAAACTTGGCCTTAATAAAAGCCGGAGCCTGGGAAGCTGACAAGCTGATAGCCAGTGCTGCCGTCGAACAAGCAAAAGCTCAAGTTGCACAAGCTGAAACAATGTTACGCATCTTACAGATACAGGCTCCGGTTTCGGGGACGATTCTTCAGATCAACGTTCGGCAGGGAGAATACATATCAACCATTGGGGGGCAGTCATTAATCCAGATGGGAAATCTTAATCCACTTCATGTTCGAGTAAATATAGATGAAGAAGACTTGCCGCGATTGTTGTTCAATGGTCCTGCTCGTGCCAAAATACGAGGTAGTTTTCAACAGGAAGAATTGGAGCTCAAGTTTGTAAGGCTCGAACCTAGCATAGTCCCTAAGACATCGTTGACAGGCACTAATATCGAACGAGTGGATACACGAGTCGTCCAAGTCATTTATGCACTTGATCCTAAGAGTAAATCAGCGACCGAAAAAAAGGTGCTTGTCGGACAACTGTTGGATGTGTTTATTGATACGAAGGCAGACAGTGAAAGGGACAATAGAAATCAAATGAAATGAGAGCTTAAGGTTCATCTTGATGGAACGAGAAAAGTCTTAGCTTAAGCGAAAGGGATGTGCTTCAGAAACGACAATACACACTACTTCTCCTCGAATCGACGGTCCCCGTTTAGCGTTACGGTGAACTCTTACCCTCGTCTTGATAGACCGCGATATGGCGGCGTAGAGCCTAGCCGCTGGCGTTTTACGCTAACGATCAAGGCTAACCCGCATTTACAAAACTACGAACTTGGCTATGGTTCTCACTTCACTAACAGAAGGAGATTCATCTTGTTCAGCGAAGCGAACGAATCGTTTTTCATAGGCGACACAGAAGATGGCCAGGTCTTGCTAACCAGAAGTTCGGCAGCAGAATTAGTGGCAGGCCCTAGACAGTTGTTGCTCATTACTGGAAAAGACCATGTCGTTCCACCGAAGATGCTGATGTCACGAAAAGAGTTTTGGACTTGGCGAGATGAACTGAAGAAGAAAGGCTGTTCTGTGGATTTGCGATTTGCATCATGATGCGAATCGTCTTGAGCAATCGGAGTTCTACATGAAATCAAGCATTCTCACCATCGCAATTGCTTGTCTAATCACCAACGTTCTTTATTCCCAATCTCCTAACACAGCAACGCCGATGTCGGAAGACAAGAAAATCGCAACACAAATGGTTTTGGCTGCTACGTCGGTGCCTTACATGATTGACTTACTTTGGCAGGCTCCACTGGGTAGTAGGCTCGGTTGGGTAACAGCTTCGGCTCATAACCCTAGCCAACGCGAAGCTAGGGCGAACGTGTTTCTTTTACGTGGGACCGGAACGATGTTCAGTCCGGGTTTTGGAGACATCTGCACTAGGCTACGACGCGATGGAGTCTGGGCAGAAGACCTTGGATCGGCTGGTGAGTCATGGATTGTTAAACATTTGATTGAGGAACGGAAAGCAGGGCGTTTGAAGGGGCCAATCATTATGGTAGGCCACTCACGTGGGGGACGGCATATTCTTGATGCAGCCCATGAATTGCAAAAGTCTGGTTTCATTGTTGATCTGCTCGTGTGCTTAGATGTGGCTGCTCCAACGACGGTCCCAAGCAATGTGCGAAAAGCGCTCAATCTGTATATGACACAACACCGCATTTATCCGGCCGAGAAACTCAAACCAACAATCGGTTCTCAGACAATAATCGAGAATGTGGATTTGAATGCACCAAGCTCGCCAGTCAAAATCCACGAACTGAATCATATCAACATCACAAATGATACTGGTGTGCAAAACTATGTCATCAATGCGATTGAAAAAGTTGTGAATCAGAGGCCGTGACCGATCTCTAAGTTAGGTTTCACAAATAACGGAATAGAACAGCAAAAACGGGCGAGCCAACCTCGCCCGTCGTCACAGCACCAATTTTCCAGCTACTCCTTTGACAGAAACTTCGCCTCAAACTTCCCCCGCCAAGCCTTGCGAACCGGCGAAGCCTTGCCCAAATCCTTGATACTCCGCGCCAAGGCCGCATATAACTTAGCCGCTGGCGTCTTGCCACCCGGACTTGTCCATAGGTCTTCAGTGGCCATCATTTCGATGAGTTCCGGGCAGCTCTTCCGGGTGGGTATTTTTCTTGACCCTGATTTCAATCATGTTACTTTTATCATCCCCTTGAGCCATGTAGGTTCATGGGGGTTTCGATGCAGCATCACAAGCTCGACCACGCACGGGACCGGGCTTGTGATGTTTTCGCTTTGCGGTCTCAACCTAACACTAACTGCAAGCTATTGCTTCGGCACAATCTTCGCCTCAAACATCCCTCGCTCACTCTTCCGGAACGGGGACGCCTTCCCCTCCTCTTTGATACTCCGCGATAGGGCGCATATAACGTAGCCGCTGGCGTCTTACCACCTGGACTAGTCCACAACCCCTCAGTGGCCATCACGTCGATGAGTTATGAGCATGTCATTTGCGTTCGAGGAAACTCTCAAACTCAAAAAAAGCAAACTGGGGCTAGACAATCCTCTCACTCTAACCTGCATGAATAATTATGCCGAGGCATATCGAAAGGCCAAGAAACTTGATAAAGCCGTGCCACTCTACGAGGAGGCTCTCAAACTCAAAAAAAACAAAATCGGCCACGACCATCCTGATACTTTGATTGGGATGACAAATCTCGCCGGGGCTTATGCGGAATCCGGCAAGTTAGATTTGGCACTGCCTCTATTCGAGAAGTCTCTAAGACTCAAAAAAAGTAAGCTTGGAGTCGATCATCCTCCCACGCTCGCCTGTATGATCCATTTCTCGAAGTCGAATAGCGCTTGACAGCAATTGAACAAACTATCCAGGCAAAGGGTTCTCAATTGAATATCAGACGATGATGTAAGTCTAATGGGGAGTCTTATGGCTGGCCGCCTTCGGACTCTGAACCGCAAAGTAGAGAGCCGGAGCGAGGATGCCAATGGAGAGAGCGGAAGTTCCCTGAACTGAATCAAGTCATGGTGGCGATGCTGTGTATGAGCGAACGGGCCCTTCTCGGAAAACCTGCTCTAACCAGAGCAACCTGGGAAACACTCAAAGAGTGGTATCTAGCTCATTGCCATAGTCTGCCTGTCACGAATGGTGCAGTAAAGTTAAGTTCAGGTTCAACAATTGGGCTGTCAAGCATTGAACATGAACTGAAAGTCAGCACCGGACTCTTCATCGGGTACGATGAGACGGTTTATGGACATCTGCATCAGTTACGCGCTGAGTTCGATACAAATATGAACTAATGTATACTAGTTATAATGGCTCTGGAAAACCTGCCACTGCCTTTCGGAAATGCCTATTTTCCGGAGCTATTGTGAAAACGGAACCTGCCACTCGCTAATGTTGTTGTGCCTGCTTATTCGCTGCTGAAGTGTTGGGGTTCCGCAACAATCGTCAGCGTGTGAGAAGTGCGAAGGGCAAGGAGTTGATGAAGCGGCGTGGGGAGTTGGTGGAACGCTCGTTCGCCAATGTGTGCGAGACCGGTGGCGGCCGACGAACGTACCTGCACGGGAAGGAGAACGTGCAGAAACGGCATCTGCTCTTGTCAAAGGCATTCAATTTGGGAGTGGTGATGCGAAAGTTGTTCCAGTTGGGTACCCCCAGGAGCCTCCAAGGCTTGCGGAGCCATCTGCTTCATGCGATTCTGCTCTGGTGGCGACTCACCACCACGGTGATCCTGTACTTCATACCAACCAGAGGTCGAGCATGGCATGCTGCGTAAACAACGGTTGTTCAACGGGCTCCTAGTTCGACGCATTAGGTACAACGGCCTAAATGGTTTACTCACGGACCTTTGTTTCAACTTCGAGAAAGCGAATTTGCTTTGCCACTTGATCAGTCTGCCCCCTTAGTATCAGTGCTTTTTCACAGGTCTCATCATTCAGAGGCAAAAACCAGAAGCCTGGCATGAGAAATCAATCAAGGCTTCATTGCTTACCCATACTTGGGAGTCCTTCCATGTATCGATATTCTGCAGGTTTCTTTGTGGTGATGCTCTGTGCTCTCAATGCAAAAGGCGATGAGATCACCGCAGAAGGTAAAAACCTCGCTGCATTCTACGACAGCATGCAGGTTGAAAAGTTGTGGCTGCCTGGACACTATGTAGAATGGAAAACAGGTGAGGCGCTGAACAAGCCTGTAACTGACAATAAACCGCACACCCACTGTAGCGCATTTGCCGCAGCTGCTTGTCAACGACTGGATATTTATCTGCTCCGTCCTCCTGAACACTCGTTACAGTACTTGGCCAATGCTCAGTATGACTGGCTGCGTGAGGAGGGCAAGAAGCGCGGCTGGAAGCCGATAGAATCAGCATGGCAAGCACAACAGGCAGCAAATCAAGGACAGATCGTCATTGCGGTCTACAAGGAAAACGATCCAAAAAAACATGGTCACATTGCCCTAGTACGACCGAGTGAGAAATCGAAAATGAAGCTAAAGCAAGAGGGACCACAAATCATTCAGGCTGGAATGGATAATTTTGTCAGCTCCAGCCTTGCTGAGGGATTCAAGCACCATAAAGACGCCTGGGCCAGCAATCAGATCAAATTCTATTCCCATGAAGCAAAAGTGAAGTAATCACTTTTCCGATACTTGCAATTAACGTGTCCCACCGTTAGCGGAACTCTAAAAATTGGCTCCTGGAGGTGGTTGATCCGTTGTAGGATCAGCCTAGCGAAAAGACCTTCAAGCAGCCGATCTTTGGACTGTATCGTACTCAGCCGCGCACCACCAGCACAAAGTCGAAAACAACACCTCGCCCACGTCTGCAACCGATCTATCGGGAAGCGAACCACGATTCTTGTTCAGTCATAGAGGCATGCGAATCAGTTTCAGGCCACATACCTGAAGCAACAACACATCGCACCATTATCTGTTTATTCGAAGCATTAGCTTCGTAAACAATCTCAAGCAAGAAGATCTCGCACTACACGACCCGAAACATCGGTCAGGCGGTAGTCCCGGCCGGAGTGACGGTAGGTCAGCCGTTCGTGGTCTAACCCGATCAGGTGCAAGATCGTCGCATGGAAATCGTGAACGTGGACAGGATTGGATGCGGGCCTAATGCCAAACTCGTCGGATTCACCGTAAGTGATGCCAGACTTCACACCAGCCCCCGCCAGCCAGGATGAGAAAACCCAATGATGATGTTCCCGCCCTTTAGCGTCAGCAGCAGCATTAAAAGGAGTACGACCGAACTCAGTCGTCCAGACGACAAGTGTATCCTTGAACATACCCCTCTGTTTGAGGTCACGCAGTAGGCCGGCTATGGGTTGATCGACATTTTTCGCAAGGGGCATGTGGGTCATCATGTCGCCATGTGCATCCCAGTTGTTGGAAGAGCCTACATCGATGAGTTCGACGAAGCGAACGCCCCGTTCGACCAGCCGCCTGGCCACCAGGCACTGCCAGGCGAAACCCTTGGTGCTGCCTCGTTCGAGGCCATACATCTTGAGGGTCGCTTCGGATTCTTTGGCGAAGTCAAATACCTCAGGCATCTCGGCCTGCATACCGAAGGCGGTCTGGTAGGACTTCATCCGTGCAGCAAGGAGAGGATCATCGCAACGAGATGACAGGTGACGCTGATTCAGCTTGGCCAAGTAGTCGAGCTCCAGTTCTTGCAGGCGACTGGAGGGGGCACGTCGACGGATATTGGCTACCGGTTCGGCGCCAGGTACGACAAGGGTTCCCTGATGCGCTGCTGGGAGAAAATCACTACCCCAAACTTGACCGCCGGCATAGGGGGACTGCGGAGCAATCACCATGAACGATGGCAGGTTGCGATTCATTGTGCCCAGGCCATAGCTCAGCCAGGAGCCAATGCTGGGCCGAGCGAAAGTGAACGAGCCGGTGTGGATACCGAGTGTAGCTTCGTAGTGATTGGTATGATCTGAGGTCATGGAACGGATCACGCACAGATCGTCGACACATTCAGCCAAGTGGGGAAAGAGCGAGCTGACACGCGTGCCACTATTGCCATGTGGCGCGTAATCCCAGCGGGGCCGAGTGAGGAACATTTTGTGATCACCCTTGCGGCCTTGGAATTCATTCACCGAGATAGTCTTGCCTGCTTGGGTGTAGAGTTTTGGCTTTTCGTCGAACGATTCGATGTGCGACACGCCGCCGCTCATGTAGAGAAAGATGACATTCTTGGCCTTGGCAGGGAAATGCGTGGGCTTGGGGGCGAGCGGATCGGAAGGCCCAGTATCCTCAGCCATCAACTGCGAGATCATTCCCGGCAGCAGCATCGATCCACCGATCATTGATCGCAGCAGGCCACGGCGGGACGGATTGAAGAAAGGACTAATGCTCATCAAGGGTCTCACTCAACATGCAAGAACTCGTTGCTGCCAAAAAGTGTGCGGAGGAAGGCGGCCAGGGAACGCATTTCGAGTTTATCCGTCTTCTCCGCTTTCAGCTCGACTCGATAGGAAGCAAGGAACTCTGCGGCATCGCCGCTCTCAGCTTCGGTAGGAGAGCGGCCATACGCCTGACGATAGGCTTGAACGATACAGTCCGATTCGCTGGCAGAGGTAGAACGTAATCGCTGGGCCCACTTCTCACTGGTGGTATGGATGAAAGGATCGTTCAGGAAGTAAAGTGACTGCGTGGGTACCGTAGTTACCAAGCGATCAGCGGTTGAGGCATTCGGGTCAGCCCCATCGAATAGGGTCAGGAACGGATGTCGTTTGAGTCGCTGTGTCATCAGGTAGATACTTCGCTTCTTATGAGCATAAACAGCGATGAAAGGAGCATGTTGCGAGAAGCCCCATGTGATCGGTGAGGGGAAGGGATGTTCCTGGCCCGGCGCTGCATCGAGTTCACCACTGATGGCCAGAATGGAATCACGAATCTCTTCAGCGCTGAGACGTCGCCGAGAAAAGCCCGTCTGATAATTATCAGTCGAGCCGGGTGCTTGCTGATAAGTCGCACTGAGCATGATCAGGCGATGCATCGACTTGATCGACCAGCCGCTGCGTAGCAACTGCGTCGCCAGATGATCGAGTAGGGCAGGATCAATGGGGGGCTGGCCACGAACACCAAAATCATTGGGCGTCTTCACCAAACCTTGACCAAAGTGGTGTTGCCAAAGGCGGTTGACCATGACTCGGGCAGTGAGTGGATGATCGGGCCTGGTAAGCCAGTAGGCAAGTTCCATCCGTCCGCTTCCGGTGGTGCTTTCTGGCAACGGCTTTCCTCCCAACGCTTTGATGAATCCACGAGAAACCTCAGGGCCGAGCTGATCCGGTTCGCCTCGCAGTTGGACGCGGGCATTGTGCGAAGTGCCTTCGGCTACGGCATACGCCATCGGAAAGGGTTCGCTGGCTAGCAGGGCTTCCAGTTGTTGCTTGGCCTTAGCTGTGTTGGCCTGGATAGTGGCGAGTTGATGACGAATCTCAGCGACTTGGACACGACGCTGTGAATCGTCGCTGACTGGAATCGGTGTTCCATCGAGTGGTGGCGTAGACTTTTCGCCATAGTAGAAGTTGTCTGCATCGAGCGAGGGGCGGACACCAGGCAGATGACCATAACTGTCAATGAACGAATAATCGATCAAGCCATCCCACGATGTTGCCAGTTGACCGCTGAAGTCGATCTTGTTCTTTGCAGAAGCCAGCACTCCTGTGTAGATCTTTGCTTTCAGATCAAGAGTCAATTGCACCTGGTACCACTGATCCAGAATCAGTGGACTGACCGAGTTTTTTGTATCACCACTGCGATGAAAGAACTCATGATCATTAAAAAAGAGTTCGATGGCTGCGGAGTTTCCAGGGCCATGCCCGAGGTAGTAGCGCCAGGATCCTTGGCCACCTTTGGTATTCTCGACACAGCGAAAGTCGAAGCTGGCATAGAGTCGCTGCTTGTTGTCGGGCTTAAGGTTCGTCAGGGTCAGTCCGAAGCCATCGTACTCGCCACGGTTGGGCAGGTGAATGCCCAGCTTGCCGGGAGGGTAGCGATTGTGGAATGGGCTTTGCGAGTCTGAAGAGAGTTTGACAACACTGTTTGGTCCGGGGTTCCAGGGCCTGGCGGGCGGTGCATTGTTGGTCTGCAATTCAAGGTCGCCATCAATCCCCGTGAGTACTTGCAACCGTTCGGTGAGCTTCTCGGGATCGAGTTCCTTCGATGCTGCGAGTACCGGTGTTTTTTTCGAGACGGGCGCAATTGGAGTATCCTGAATGCCCAGATTATCAAACTCGATGGCAGGCAATTCACCTAAGGGGGAGCCGTAGCGTTCGAACACCACTTGATTGATGACACATGGCCAATCGACAATATTCACCTTAGCGGAGAAATAGGGTATCGAGCCAGGTATGCCCACTAGGCCTGAAACCGTGTTCTTCTGTAGATCGAGTGTAAGTTGCAGGTTGTTCCACTCGTTCAGCTTCACAGGACAAATTGGTGTTGTCTTTCCACTACTCAGAAATGATACAGTTTCACCAGTTATTACTATTTCGACCGCTGACTTGCCGCCCAAAGCACCCATTGCAAAGCGATGTGAGGCCTTCGATCCGCGTTCTGCTGAGGTTACTCGGAAGTCGAGATTGACATAAAGCAGATGAGTGTTCGCTGCATTACGAGGGGGATAGAGTGCTTGGGAAAAGTGGTACTTGCCCGCATCGGCGGGAACACTGGCTCCCACTTTCCCCCGCCGGAAGAGGTTCTGGTAAGGGCTCTGTGCAGCATTGGTCACGGCAATCTTGCCCTGATACCGCCATGGTGGAACCAGTACACCATTGCTGCCACCGGCGGCGGGAGCCTGGAGTTCAAAGTCGCCATCCATGTCATTCATGGAACAGAGCAATGCTGGTGGTATCTCCTGACCCATATTGCCGGCCAGTCTTGCCATCTTAGATTGGTATTCTCGCCAAGCTGACTCTGCTTCAGCTCTTGGCAGCAGCGGAGCAAGGGTTCGTGTCTTCTGTTTTTGTTCCGAACCGGGGAAGGCGTAGCGGGTGCTGGCGAAGATTCCATACAGAGCGTAGTAGTCGTGCATTGAGATGGGATCGAACTTGTGATCGTGGCATCGGGCACAACCAACACTCAGGCCCATGATCGATTGGCCAAGCGTATCGATCGAGTCCTGTATTGTGAGGTGATGATAGTTCTCCGAATCGAAGCCAAACCGGCGGGAGAGAGCAAGGAAACCGGTAGCTGTCACCCGTTCTGCAAAGCGTTCTCGTGGTCCCTCGCTGGCAAGCACATCGCCAGCCACCTGCTCACGCAGGAACTCATCGTACGGTTTGTCAGTATTGAAGGAGTTGATGACGTAGTTGCGATAGCGCCAGGCGGAGGGCACCGGGTAGTCAGCGGTCTCGCCGGCAGTGTCCGCATAGCGAACGACGTCGAGCCAATGGCGTCCCCAATGTTCACCATAGGCTGGTGATTGGAGCAGCCGATTGACGACAGTCTCGAACGCCTTCGTTGAATTGTCAACGAGGAAGTCATCGATCTCTTTGGGTGTCGGCGGCAAGCCAGTCAGATCGAACGTCGCCCGGCGGATGAGGGTAAGCTTATTGGCTGGAGGGGCGGGGAGGACACCAGTTGCTTCCTGCCTGGCACGGATGAAGGAATCGATGGAAGTTTTGTTCCATGACTTATCTTTGACCTCCGGCGCTGGCACATCACGAACTGGCTGGAACGCCCAGTGCTTCGTCGTCTCAAACTTCTTTGAGCTTGCCGGCCAGGGCGCTCCCGATTTGACCCAACTCACCAGGTCAGCTATCTGATCTGGCCGCAAGGCATGCTTCTTATCTGGGGGCATGGCAGCTACACTGTCGTGCCTCTGAATGGCTCGAATGAGTAGACTGCTCTCAGGCTTGCCGGGTACGATGGCGGGGCCTGAGTCACCCCCTTTGAGCAATGCTTCCCGAGAATCAACTTTGAGCGAACCTGAAAACTTACCATCGCCGTGACAAGGGAAACAGGTGCCGAGCAAAACCGGTCGTATCTTGGCCTCGAACAACACTTCCTTGTCTTCGGCATGCAATCCGCAGCTGTTGGTAGCAATCAACCAGATCGCAACCAACCAGTCAAAAATCGAACCCGGTAGGATTATGGCACTTGGTCGTGTCATCACTCAGGATACCTGTCTGGGTCGACCTGAAAGGTGTGAATAGATCACTAACGAAACATCGTGGTGGGACCCTGGCTGAGCAGTTGACAGGGCATGTTCTCCTTATCGTATACGATGAATACGGCAAAGCCTAGCATGAGTTTAGGGCCTTCGACTTGAGAGCAGGTGAACGTCATCTAGGAAGGCGGAACGATTGGGGATACGTCAGGGCTCAGCTCAATAATTCCCGACAAACTTTGCCATGCACATCTGTCAGTCGAAAATCGCGGCCGGCATATCGATAGGTCAGTCGGGTGTGATCAAACCCCAGGAGATGCAGCATGGTGGCATGAAGATCATGCACGTGCATCGGTTTCTCGATAGCTCGGAAACCAAACTCATCGGTACTGCCATGGGCCATGCCGCCTTTGATGCCGCCCCCTGCCAACCAGCAGGTAAAGCCATAGTGGTTATGATCCCGTCCGTTGAGTTGTGGCAACTCTGCTACAGGCGTTCTACCAAACTCACCTCCCCACAGCACCAGCGTTGAGTCGAACAGCCCTCGCTGCTTGAGATCAGTCAAAAAGGCTGCTATCGGCTGATCCCACTGTGCAGCGAGAGTTCGATGTTGTTTCTCCAATCCATCATGATTGTCCCATGGTTGCCCAGCCCCACTCCAGAGTTGCACGAAACGTACGCCTCGTTCAATCAGGCGGCGGGTGTAGAGCAATTGCCTACCATGGGTTGTGTGGCCATACTGGTCACGCGTGGCAGGCGTTTCCTTGCTGATGTCGAAGACGTCGGCAGCGTCAGTCTGCATGCGGAACGCCAGTTCGAAGGTGCGGATGCGAGATTCAAGCATCTGATCCTGTTGCCGAGCTTGCAGATGCTGTTCATTCAGTCGGCGCACCAGATCGAGTTGTTCACGCTGCCGTTGTGGTGAGAGGTTCGTATTGCGAATGTACTCAACGAGCTTATCTATTTGGTTATGCTGGCTATCGATGTAGGTACCCTGGTAGACGCCGGGCAGGAAACCCGATCGCCAGTTCTGGGTGGTGACGATGGGGTATCCGCCGGGACACATGACGACGAAACCGGGAAGATTCTTACTTTCGCTGCCGAGTCCGTAGGTGACCCACGAGCCAAAGCTGGGACGGGGCAGTCGGCCATCGCCACAGTTCATGAGCAGTAGCGACGGTTCGTGGTTGGGGACATCAGCATACATCGAACGGATGACACACATGTCATCGATATGCTCAGCTGTCTTGGCGAAGAGCTCACTGACTTCGATCCCCGATTGACCATACTTCTTGAACACAAACGGCGACCGCATGGCGGCCCCGGTCTTGCGCTCGGTGCGGAAGTTCTGCGTCGGCAGCGGTTTGCCATGATACTTGTCGAGCCTGGGCTTAGGATCGAAGGTATCGACCTGCGAGGGACCGCCGTTCATGAAGAGATGGACGACGTGCTTGGCCTTGCCGGGGAAGTGGGGTAACCGGGGTGTCATCGGATCGAGTGCCGGCGGTTCCCTGGCAAGGGCGCGATCATCGGTCAGCACGCCGGCTAGTGCCAGCATTCCCAGACCGGTTCCGCATCGCTGCAGCATAACTCGTCGGGAAAACAGATGCATCAATCGCTCCGGCTAGTCCACAAAGGCAAACTCATTTGTCATCATTAGGCCATGAATGAAATCGATCCAGCGTTCCTGGCTCGGCTTCTCCCCCAAGTACTCTTGGGCAAGTATGACCTCTCGTCCAAACGGTACACGTTGAAAAAGTATGCGATACACGGCTAAAAGCTTTGCATGCGTGGGTTCCTGCTGAACCTCTTTCATCGCCTCGGTTCGCTTAGCTGCTTCCCGCAACATCGGGCCGTTCATCAGGAAGAGCGCCTGTGGAGCCACCGTTGTCAGGTTACGCAGTGGTGTGCTGCTGGCAGGGTTCGGCACATCGAATGTCGTGAGCAGGCTGGGGAAGTCAAGTCGATCCACATAACCATAGATGGCCCGACGGTTCTTGCCGGTGAAGAGAGGCACGGCCGGCCCACCCATAGTGGCATCGAGTTGTCCCGACACGCTCAGTGTGGAATCGTGTAATGCTTCAAACTCCAGTCGGTGACGATTCATCTTCCAGAGCAGACGGTTCTCGGAGTCCTTGGCCTGAGCATGCGGCCGATCCTGACTCTGCTGCTGGTACACTGCTGACGACATGATCAGTCGATGTAATCTCTTGAGAGACCAGCCATTCTCCATGAAGTCAGAAGCCAGGTAATCAAGCAGTTCTGAATGGCTTGGGGGTGAGCCACGTAAGCCAAAGTCACTTGGTGTAGGCACCAGACCGACGCCGAAGTGATGCATCCAGACACGGTTGACGATGACGCGGGCTGTTAAGGGATTCCTCTTCGAAGTTACTTCATGAGCTAGTTCCAGTCTGCCACTGCCTTGATTGAATGGTTGTCGCCCTGGATTGACGACCGCCAGAAACTGTCGTGGCACATGCTCACCCAATCGCTGTGGCTGACCACGTAGAAAGACTTGCGGCTCGAAGGGTCTGACCGAATCATTCAACACCATGGCTCGGGCCGGTCCCTTGGCGCTGTGAACCTCCACTTCCTTGATCAACTTTTTGTATTCTTCCTGGGTCGCCCGGTCCGGAAAAAGGGAGAGAAAGCCCCAGTCGAGCGTCAGTGGTGCATCGGCCGGCGATTGCGAGCCGTAGAGTACCTCACGCAGTTGTTCTGTATCGGCATCCTCCAATTTTGTGGGTGGAGGCTTTCTGCGGAAAAACGATCGGATCAAAACGTACTGCCAGCGCCGCTCGCTTTCTTCGAGCATCTGTCCGTAACGTTTCGCCACGTCTTTCATGTCCGTTGGCGGTGAGGCGAATGCCTTTTTGACTAGGGGGTTCAAGCCCTTCTCGCGGTGAATCATTTGACAGATGTCGGCACTGCGCGAAGCAAACTCCTTCTCAGCTAGTGCGGCAAATGCATGCCAGGGTTTCCAGAGAAGATCGTTTCGTTTGCCGGCATTGTCGAGGTACACCCGCCAGCGATTGATCATGGTCGGGTTCAGGTCGCCCTTGTCAGCAATCAGCATGAAGTCATCAGCAGGAGGCTGATTCCTGGAGGCATAAACAGCCAGCAGATACTCAGTCACACGCTTACGGGCATCATTGACCAGTTCCTGATGCCGTGCGTGTACGAAGTCATAGAGTTTCTTTTCACGTTGAGCCAGATCTAGAGCAAACTTTTCGAAGTCTTTTGTCGTTGGTGCCTGGACCAACAGCGGTGGAACCAGCGGCTCCGTACTGCTGCGGAAGACACCGTAGAGCGAGTAGTAGTCAGCCTGCGGGACTGGATCGAACTTGTGATCATGGCAGCGGGCACAGGTAACCGTCAGTCCCATCAGGCCACGTGACACTACATCGATGCGATCATCGATGATGTCGTGGGTGTTGTTCATGAAGTGCCCGCCGACAGTGAGGAAGCCTAGAGCCGCCAGCGCCTTCGAGTCTTTCAGTTTCAATTGATCGGCCGCAAGCTGTTCCTGGATGAAACGGTCGAACGGTAAGTCTTTATTGAATGCCTCAATGACGTAATCCCGAAAAGTGAATGCCCATGGATAGTTCTTATCCTCGAAGAAGACATAGCCTTTGTTGTCAGCATAACGGGCGACATCGAGCCAGTGCCGGGCCCAGCGTTCCCCATAGCGGGGCGAAGCAAGCAGGCGATCAATCAGTTTAGGGTAAGCGTTCGGTGAAGTGTCGGCTTCAAACGACTTTACTTCTTCCATCGTCGGTGGCAGGCCATGTAGATCGAATGTCGCTCGGCGTATTAGGGTGTACTTGTCAGCCAGGGCCGATGGCTGAACACCAATCGTCTCGAGTGATGCCAAGATGAAGCGATCGATAGGAGTTCGCACCCAGCTTTTTTCACAGACGGTGGGCAGTTTCGGCTGAACAATTGGTTGAAACGCCCAGTGCTTCTTGGCAGCAGAGGCAATGGTTTCGGGAGAAGTCAACCTAGGATTCTCCGGCCAGGGCAGGCCTATCTCGATCCATTTTTCAAATGCCTTAATCTCTGTGTTGGTCAATTTGCCGGAGGGGGGCATCTGCACGTCGCCCTGATACCGCAATGCTTCTATCAACCTGCTCTGTGCTGGCAGTCCGGCTATTACGACGGCACCGTTGCTACTTCCCTTAATTACAGCATCACGCGAATCGAGCCGCAACTTGACCTTGGCGAGATTGGCTCCATGACAGACGAGACATTTCTCCGTCAGCACAGGGCGTATCTGCTTCTCGAAGAATTCCAACTGCTCTGTGCTGAATCGCTGTCCTTGAACAGGATTACAGAACCACAGCAGAATGATAAACACTGGAATAAGCAGTCGCATATACAAGACGCATTGAGGAAGCTGGAGTGTTCAGACACGGCGGGATCAATCAGGAGCAAACGACAGGCAGCCTCATCTTACTTGGATTATCATGACGATGCAATTTGGCTCGTCAGGAATCGAGCATGGCCGGGACCGTGACAGTAGCTTCAGAGAGTATTCAGATCCGTGAACAATTTAGCCTTGACATTCCCCTTTCACTAGGCAAGGCTATAGACACTCACCGTGCTTGTGGCGACCCCGATTCCTGTAGGTTCCGCTAGCACCTCTATTCTGCCTGATTCCCCGCCTTGCCTGCCTGGACTTCTCCCATGTTCCTCGTCTATTTCCATTTAGCGTTTGGACTGGCTTCGCTGCCGGAAGCTCAGAAGCTCGCAGAACCGGTGTATCCTCGGATCGATACTCTCATTATCAAGAGTATGCCTAAGGAACAACTGACGGCCGTCACTGCCTCTGCAGATTCTGAGATCATTCGTCGCCTCTATCTCGACTTGCTAGGCACCATTCCTTCGGCGCAGGAAGCTCGTACTTTTCTTAACGAGAAATCGACTAACAAACGTAATCAATTGATCGATCAACTTCTCGCCAGACCGGAACATGCCAGGCACATGTCCCATGTGGTAGATGTCATGCTCATGGACAGACGGCCAGATCAGCGTGTCCCGACCGCAGAGTGGCAAGCATACCTTTACACTGCCTTTGCTGAGAATCGTCCCTGGGATCAGTTGATCCGAGAGATTCTCTCAGCTGATGGCAGCGATCCGAAGACACGCCCCGCCGCCAAGTTCTTGCTCGATCGTGATGGTGAAGTAAACCAGATCACCCGTGATGTCAGCAGGCTCTTTTTCGGTCGCAATCTTCAGTGTGCCCAGTGCCACGATCATCCCCTGGTCAACGACTACAAGCAGGAGCACTACTATGGCCTAGCTGCGTTCTTCAACCGCACTAGTCTCTTCCCCAACGGCGAAGATAAAAAGGCCGTACTCGCTGAGAAGGCAGAAGGCGAAGTCTCGTTCCAGGATGTATTTGACAAAGCCAAGAAGGTAAAAACTACCAAGCCTCGTTTGATCAGCCTGACTGCGATCAATGAACCCGCCTTCGATAAAGGTAAGGAATACAAGGTTCCACCAAAGAAGGGTGAGAAGCCACAGCCGGTCTTTAGTCGACGAGCCCAGTTGGCTCCAATCCTTACCTCCAAAGATAACCATGCCTTTGCCCGTGCAACGGTGAACCGTTTCTGGGCGATGCTCATGGGCCGTGGCCTGATTCATCCACTGGATCTGGACAATAGCGAGAATCCGCCGTCTCATCCAGCCATCCTTGATCTGCTCACGAAGGAGTTTATTGCACACCATTACAACCTTCGCTGGCTCCTGCGCGAGATTACTATGAGCCAGGCTTATCAGCGCAGTAGTGAAGTACCGGTGCAACTCAAGGAGATCGATCCGACTAAATGGGTGGTGGCACCTCTGAAGCCACTTTCTCCTGAACAAATGGCCTTTGCCATGATGCAGGCCACTGGCCTGACCGATGCCGAGCGCACTGCCCTGGGTACCAAGTGCACGGAAGCGACGCTTTATGCCAAACTCAGCCCCCAGGTTTCCCCGTTTGTCAGTACCTTTGGTACACGACCCGGCGAACCGGAAGGTCATTCTTTCCTGGCGACGCTGGAACAATCGCTCTTCCTCAAGAACGGTTCTGTTCTCCGCGATTGGCTCTCAATCAGAAATGCCAATCTGATGGATCGACTTACCAGGATGAAGGATGAAGCCCAGATCACTGATGATCTGTTCCTCTCGATACTTACCCGCCTGCCGAGTCAGGAAGAACGAACGGAGGTCATCAAAATGCTGCAGGCCGCTCCCGCAGCTCAACGGCACACTACCCTCAGTGAACTGACCTGGTCCCTGCTTACTTCAGTCGAGTTTCGTTTCAACCATTAAGCTCCGGTATTCGTCATGAAGAGGGAAACGATGCAACCCTGCTCTTACCAATGCGGAACGAAGGAACACCTTCACTCACGACGGACATTCTTGATGGGTACTGCTGCCGGCGCCTTGGGGTTTGCCGGTATGACAACCATGGCATCCGCCCAGTCGCTCAAGTCATCGCAGAAACGGGTGCTGGTTATCAATCTGGCGGGCGGCGCCAGCCAGTTGGAAACGTGGGACCCCAAGCCTGGCACTGACACCGGCGGCCCATTCCGGGCTATCAAGACATCCGTTCCCGGCATCCACATCTGCGAGCTGCTGGCCTACACAGCCAAGAAAATGCACCGCCTTGCCTTGGTTCGCGGCCTGAACACAGCAGAAGACGACCATGGCAAAGGCGATTACATCATGCACACGGGGCGACGCAAGGAACCCGCCTTCGATTACCCGCACCTTGGCTCCGTAGCCTCCAAGCTGTTAAGTCCCTCGGAAAGCAGTCTGCCTGGCTACCTGCATATCACCCCTTCCGGTGGCAGCAGTTTTGGCAAGCAGGACGCTGCTTTCCTCGGCCCACGCTTCGCCTCGGTGACACTGGCCAATGGGCAGCCACCGCCTAATCTCTTTGCCCCGAAAAATCTCAGTCCTGATGCCGAACAACAGCGTGAGCAGTTGCGCAGCCAGCTAAACCAGCGTTTTCAACGTTCCCGCCGTTCCGCCCAGACTGAAGCCTACACCGCCTCGTTCGATCAGGCCGAGCAGTTCATGAAGCAGGCCCACATCTTCGACACCGGTAAGGAAGACCCCCGCTTGGCAGATCGCTATGGAAAGCACGATTTCGGCAGGCATTGCCTGATGGCCAGGCGTCTACTCGAACACGGCGCCACCTTTGTGAAAGTCACCCATTCCAATTACGATACCCACCACGAGAACTTCGACTTTCACATCGAACAGCTCGGCGAGTTTGACCGCAGCTTTGCGACGCTGATCGACGATCTGGTTGATCGTGGCCTTTGGTCCAGCACATTGGTCATCGTCATGTCGGAGTTCGGCCGCACGCCACGGATCAACCATCTCTATGGCCGCGATCACTGGTCCAAGGCTTGGTCCGTCGCCCTGGGTGGTTGTGGCATCCAGGCTGGCGCCGTCACAGGTAAGACCAACGCCAACGGTACAGCAGTGACAGATCGCGAAGTCCACGGCGGACATCTCTTCCATACCTACTACCGGGCGCTGGGAATTAACCCGGCCAAGAATCTGCACACTCCCGATGAACGCCCCATCCCTCTGGCTGATCCTAAGGCCAGCGCCATCAAAGAACTTCTGGCATAACTATGGGACCATTCCTTCCCTTTACTTTGAAGATCGATCCCACCAAAACCAGACTCTGGAAAGAGCTGAAACTGGGAAGCCCGCTCATTGCCTGCCGATACGATCCCACAGGCAAGTATCTCTTCGCCACGGCGCAGGATAGTTCTATTCAACGTGTGAATGTCCTCGATGCCAGCACCACCAAACTGTCCGGCCACCAGGGCTGGGTCAGATCAATGGCGTTCTCTAAGAAGGATCATCTGCTGGTCAGTGCTGACTATCATGGCGTCATCAACTTGTGGAATTGGCAGCAACCTACTCCCAAGCCGAGTAACACGATCGAAGCTCACGACGGCTGGATCCGTGCCCTGGCTATCAGCTCTGATGGCCAGACGCTGGCCTCGTGCGGGAATGATCTCAAGGTCAAGGTCTGGTCCCTGCCCGACGGACGTTTGCTTAAGACGCTTGAGGGCCACGACTACCACGTCTACAACCTGGCGTTTCACACTAAAGAAGACAGACTGGTGTCTGCCGACCTCAAGGGAAAAATAATTGACTGGAATTGGCACCAGGCCAGCATTATTCGAGAGCTCGACGCCAAAGTACTCCACAAGTACGACAAGGGCTTCATGGCTGACATTGGGGGGGTTCGCTGCATTGCTTTCAACAATGCCGGCACGCTCCTGGCCTGCGGCGGCATCACCAATGTCTCTAATGCCTTCGCGGGAGTCGGAAACCCCCAAGTCGTCCTGTTCGATTGGTCGACAGGCAAAATCAAACAGCAACTCGTACCGGCTGTAGCCTTCCAGGGCACTGCATGGGGTGTGGCGTTTCATCCTGATGGATTCATCGTTGGGGCCGGAGGTGGCAACGGCGGACAAATCTGGTACTGGAAGCCCGACCAACCCAACAGTTTCCACACCGTTTCACACGGTGTCAGTTTTCGAGATATGACGCTGCACCCTCAAGGAGCTCAATTGGGAGTAGCCTGCTCCGATGGCGTATTGCGACAATATTCTCTTCTTGCATTAGTCAGTAAGATCAAAGCCTGATGAGAGAACAGGCTAGGGTAGATTTGGGTCGGGCCAAAGCAGACTATCATCGTCCACCTGGCCTACAACACACTGGAAGAGTTCCGCTTCACCGGCAGCACTCGACTTTAATGGTCACATCGCGGTGAGTACAGCTGAAGGTGCACCACGTCGCAAGCAAGGGTTCATGTCCACCAGTTCCAGCCCAGGGCTGGGATCACACCCAGGATGAACGTCCTTGGAAAACGAGTTCTTGATATCAAGTAAAACAGACCTCGTTCAAGCAAGGCCTGGGCTTGGATAACCACGTCTACAGGCTGCAGGCGCTGCCAGGCGGGCTTGCGAAGGTTTTTGATGTGAACGGTGCCAGTTGGCGGTAGAACATACTGCCACAACCAAGTATTGGCCCGCCGCAGTACCGCCTTGTAAAAGTCAAAATTCTTATTGCTTCGCAGGCGTATTTGCCTCCCAGACGATCACAACTTCCCAGCCGAGCTCTGAATAGAGCGTTTTGATAATGAACTCTGCTTGGGTCTTAGAACTTTTAACGTACTCTTCTGTCGTGCATTCCTCCTCGATGATCTTCTGTGCTTCCTGCAAAATTAGATTGATGAGTTTTGCCTTATCTCCAGTAAACCAAATGCCCGGATTGATGTACGATTGGGCAGAAATGTCATACGGCTTTGTTCTGCTCATGTCGACTCTGGCAATGACTAATCTAGGCCGTGTTGACAATCACGCCAGCCAGAGCATGGTACCAGCTAAGTAGAGGA
>DAOMFV010000004.1:0-85496 GCA_035430005.1 Gemmatales bacterium | reverse complement strand
AGCCTCGCCCTCCTCGTTGTTAGTCATTCGCTTAGAACCATTGTTAATTTACTAGGGAGGAGTTGTTGCCGGCAGCTTTTGGCCGAGTACCGTCTCGGTCTGCCAGCGGCGGTATTCCTGCAGGGCGGTTCGGTATCGGGGATACTTGTTGCCAAGAATGGCGATGGCCAGCAAGGCGGCATTGCTCGCACCAGCGCTGCCGATGGCGAGCGTTCCGACAGGAATGCCCGCCGGCATCTGCACGATGGAAAGAAGCGAATCGATTCCTCGCAATACCCTCGATTCGACCGGCACTCCCAGCACGGGGAGCGCCGTCTTGGCGGCAGCCATGCCGGGGAGGTGGGCTGCACCACCTGCTCCAGCAATCAGCACTTCCAGGCCACGGCCGGCAGCGGTGTCAGCATACTCGAACAACAGATCAGGGGTACGATGGGCCGAAACAATCTTAGCCTCGAAAGGCACTTCAAACCGTTCCAGCATCTGGGCGGCGTGCTGCATCGTCTCCCAATCGGAGGTTGAACCCATGATGATGCCGACGAGCGGGGTCTTGGGTGGCGCTGCCATTCGGTGCTCCAGGGGATGTGGATATTGTATGCAGATGGGAGACTGAATCGCCAGCGTTAACGACTGCGTTGTTTGGTCTTTCTGCCGCTCCAGACCGGTTCTGCGTCAAGGTCTAAGGGGGCAAGGTCGCCTCGACGCCAAGATTCGACAGCAAGCGAGGCCATGGCCGCATTGTCGGTACACCAGGCCATCGGCGGAATGATCAGGGCGACCTTCTCCCTGGTGGTCATGGTTTCCAGGGCGGATCGCAATGCCTGGTTAGCGGTCACTCCGCCGCCTACTGCCAGGGTAGTCAGGCACTTCTGTCTGAGCGCCTGCCGGCACTTCATTACCAGCACATCAATAACCGCTTGTTGAAAGCTCGCCGCCACGTCAGCTTTGGCCTGTTCATCGATGGGAGTTCCAGCCGTTGCCAGATCACGCAGGCAGTAGCGTACTGCCGTCTTGAGGCCGCTGAAACTGAAGTCGAGCCGATCTTCATGGAAGAAGCTGCGGGGGAACGCATGAACATCGGCCCGCCCTGACCTGGCTGCCTTCTCGACAGCAGGGCCGCCGGGAAACCCAAGCCCCAGCAGCGCCGCCACTTTGTCAAAGGCTTCGCCGGCCGCGTCGTCGATCGTTCCACCAATGGGCCGACAATCGAGCGCATCCAGACAATGAAACAACGTTGTATGGCCACCACTGACAACCAAGCCTATGCATGGGTAGATGTTACGCTGAGCCGCCAGCCGACAGGCATACAGGTGTGCATCAATATGATTGACAGCCAGGAGAGGAATGCCCAGCGACCAGGCCAGCGCCTTGGCGGCACTGACGCCCACGAGCAGCGCACCGACCAGTCCGGGACGGTTCATTACTGCAATGGCTTTGATCTCCTGAAGTGTCGCCTTGGCCTCAGCGAGTGCCTCATGAATCACCGGCAAAAGCTGCTGCAAGTGAGTTCGGGCCGCCACCTCCGGCACTACACCGCCAAACCGCGCATGGAGCGCTGGTTGAGACGCGACAACACTCGATCGAATCACCGGTCCAGTCTCGGCGGTTCCGACTTCAAACACCGCTGCTGCCGTTTCGTCACAGGAGGTTTCAAGTGAAAGGAAGAGCATCGATCCAAATCAACCTGGTTCAACAAGAACACCACTGACCGATAGAGTCAGTGGTGAGGAGTTCAAACTCATTGTAGCAAGAGGCTGCTTCTATGCCAGGAAGACTAGGCTTAGCTGATACGCCCCAAGGCGGCGGTGAACAAGCCGCCGGTGTAACTGTCACCATAAGTAACATTGCTAGTCAGCATCTCAGCAAGGGTAGCATAGTCATAAACTCGTGCCTTGCTGAGGGAGCCCGGTGTAGTAATGCCAACGACCAGATCGAGAGTTCCGTCACCGTTGACATCAGCAATAGCGACTCGTGCCGGACCTGAAGTACTGCCGGGAACTGAGAAACTCTTCAACACCGCCCCAGTGGCTCCGCTGAAAATACGCACCTGACCGTTAGCATTCGTAGCTGCCCCGGTGACGATCTCAGCGTTCCCATCTCCATCAAGATCACCGACAGCGAGGAAAACGCCGCCTGCCACGTTCGTGGTGTAGGGATTGAAGGAACGGATCAAACCGACAGTTACATTCGCAGCCTTGGGGTTGTAGACCTTTACCGTTTGGGTACCAGCAGCACTGGTAGTGCCGCCTATCGGGGCAGTAACGATATCGGCCCGGCCATCGCCGTTGACATCACCCACCGCTACCCGTACCCCCACGAAGCTCGTTCCGGTGTAAGGAGTGATACCGCCATACCAGGCAGTAAATACGGTTCCTGTCGCTCCGTTAACGCTTCTCACTGAAGGAATTCCGGTACCAGGATTGGAATCAGCGCTGGCGACGATATCAGCCCGGCCATCACCATTAACATCGCCTGCAGCAACTTGAACACCGCCAATGTATGTATTGGTGGCTGTGTTAAATGGATAGAAGCCGATACCTAAGGTACCAGGCAGGGGCGCCCCGGTCTTGCCGTCAAAGACGCGTACCGGCAGCTTGGCTGTCTTACTCGCTTGTGGACCCGGCGCCGTGATAATGTCAGGGGTACCATCGCCATTGACATCGCCTGTCGCCACGCGGATGCCGCCAGAATAGGTGCCGTAGGGTGTGATCTTATACACTAGAGCACCGGTTTCGCCGGCGAACACCTTCAGTGTACCACCCTTATCCTGTCCCAGGATGATACGATTGTTCGGCGAGGTAGGCACTACGGGAGTCCCGACAATGATTTCTACCGTGGCAATGTTGGCACTGAGGCCTTGACCGTCAGATGTCCGATAAGTGAACTTATCGACGCCATTAAAGTTAGGCTGTGGCGTGTAGACAAAACTGCCATCAAAGTTCAGCAGTAAATTGCCATACCGGGTTCCGGCTACCAAGGTGGCTACCAGCTGGTCGTTATCAGGGTCAGTATCATTGGCCAACACACCGAGAGGAGGCGTGGACAGCGTGGTATTGGCAGAAGTACTATACGAATCATTTTTGGCAGTTGGAAGCCGATTCAAATGAAAGACACCAATCGTTACTGTGGCAGGATCGCTGTCATAGAGTCCATCATTGGTGACATAGGTAAACGTATCGACGCCCAGGAATCCATTGAAAGTTTGATAGTTAAAACTACCATCGGGATTGATTATCACCTGGCCATGAGCCGGGCCATTAACCAGACGGGCCGTGAGCAGGGACGAATTGGGAGATGAGTCATTGACTAGCAGGCCACTGGTCTTCGGTACAATCAACGAAGCAGTGTTTGTGGAATATCCATCGGGGTTGGCCGTTGGAGTGGCTTTGACATTAAGTATTACGGAGACAGTATTTCCATTGAATAACCCGTCATTGACTTGATAGGTGAAGCTGTCTGTTCCAAAGAAGTTGGGATTCGGTGTATAGTGGAAATAGCCGTTCTGATCAAAGATCAGCGTCCCATGAATGACGGAACTGACGAGTTGTGCATGCAGAGCATCTACTGGAATTGGTGTATTATCACCATCAACATCGTTAGCGAGAACGCCAGGCGAGAAAACTTCCAGGACACTGTTATTGTTGACGGTGAATGAATCAGAGCTGGCGACAGGTAACCGATCAACACGGAGGTTTACTGTCACTGGATTACTGTTCTCCCAGCCATCATTGCTGACAAAAGTGAAGGTGTCTTGCCCTGCAAAACCAGCACTTGGAGTATAGCTGAAATTACCGGTGGGGCTTAGACTGAATGAGCCATGAGTAGGCGCTGTAATAAGTTGTGCTGTCAGAGGATCAAAATCCGGGTCAGTTGCACCTGCTAACACATTACCACTGACATTGGTGATAGGCTTGGTGATCCATGAACTGCTGAGAGGTGATGAAAGTCGATTGAGATGAATAGTAACGGTGGCAAGGTTGCCATTCTTCGAGCCATCGAATGCAACGTAGGTGAATGAATCATTGCCGGAAGCATTGGCGTTGGGTGTATAAACGAACGAGCCATCAGGGTTCAGCACGACGCTGCCTTTGGTGGGGTTGGATTTCTTGACAGCGGTTAATCCCGAGAAAGGACCATCAGGATCATAATCGTTGGCGAGCACTCCCGGCGAAGCCACATTAATCGCCACACCTGGACGAGCCAGGTACGACCCTCCCGGACCATCATTCAACGAAACGGGGGCCACGTTGCTATGAGCAACATTAATGGTAACAGTAACCGGCGATCCAGTCAGGCCGAAGTCCTTATCGCTATAGGTAAATGTATCTGTGCCGAAAAACAGCACGTTGGGCGTGTAGACAAAGGAACCATCGGGATTGAGGGTGAGAGTACCGTTGCTCGGCCCGGTAACCAGCTGTGCGGTGAAAGGATCAGCCTCTGCATCGCTGTCGTTTGCGAGCACACCGAGGGGAGCTGGAACCGTAAGTGACAGCCCCTGATTCATGTTGAAGGTATCAGTCTGGCCAGTTGGCGCGGTATTACTCAGAGCTCTATAGACGTTTAATCTACCGCCCGTCGCCACCACGCCTGTCAAAGAAGCGATCTTATCTACCGTCACAAAGAGGCGACGAATAACATCGGTATACGTAAACTGGGGATAGAAGTCCCAGATCAGAGCGGCGGCCCCAGCAACAGCAGGCGTCGCCATCGAGGTACCACTCAGAAACTGATACGAATTATTGGGTTTTGTGCTCAAGATATTCACGCCTGGGGCAGCCAGATCGACGGATGTCGCCCCATATTGCGAGAAACCTGCCAATTTGTCTTTGTTATCGGTGGCTGCTACCGCTATGACGTTCGGCGAGTCGTAGGACGCGGGATAGAACGGATCCAAGTCATTGTCTGATCCACCATTGCCCGCGGCGGCTATGAATAAATGTCCTTTCGTCGCAGCATTGCTCAGCACATCGTCGAGAATCGCATCGTACGGCCCCCCTCCCCAACTATTGCTGGAGATCTTCGCTCCGTTTTTTACAGCATAGTTGACGGCTTTGATTGCATCAGCGGTGGTACCACTGCCGCCCGCACCCAGGAACTTGAGTGGCATGATCTTGACGTTCCAGTTGACGCCGACAACACCATTGCCATTATTCCCGACCGCACCAATGGTTCCTGCGGTATGCGTACCGTGATTGTTGTCATCCAAGGGAGCATTATTATTGTTGACGAAATCCCAGCCATGCACGTCGTCGACGAAACCATTGCCGTCGTTATCAATACCGTCGCCAGGTATTTCTCCGGGATTAGACCAGATGTTAGCTGCCAGATCGGAGTGACTATAGTCTACCCCCGTATCAATCACCGCTATCACGAAGTTGCCGCTGCCTTTAGAAATATCCCAGGCTTCTGGCGCATCGATATCGGCATCGGCAGTACCTTGCTGCCCCTGGATAGTCTGTCCTGTGTTGTTCATTCCCCAAAGACCGCCGAAGTTCGTATCGTTCGGAATCGTAGCAGTCGCATGCTGCATGTAATCAGGTTCAACCGCAAGAACACCGTCCTGATTCGCCGCAAAGTTCATGATCTGCGAAACACTGAAATGACTGCCATCAAAAGTGAGCACTCTCAATCCAGGCAAGAGCAGGTCGGCTACTTCACCGGAACTCTGAAAACTGGCCATCGAAAGAAATGTAGTGAAGCGTGGGGGCGAAGAATCGGTAGTCCCCAAGGCTGCTTTATTAGCCGCGGTAAAAGCGTTTGCAGACGCAACTGAATTGAAACGCACAAGGATGCTGTTGGGGTCGTAGTCGTTACCGCTTATGGGATAGACAATCGCCGGCACACAACGATCTTCAAGAAGCATCAGCTCGGGCCGAATGGAGAGTCGCTGGTTGCGAAGGTGTTTGCGATTTCGAGCCATTGTGATAAACCAGAAAACAGGGTGGAAGGGAATATCGAAACAACTATTTCACCATACTGCGTTGCCCGTTTCCAGTGTTTCTTGCCAGAATCTATGTCGGAATCTAACGATCGTATCGAACCTTACACTTATAGCTTCTACAGTCATCAGGAGATCCCTACAATGGCTGACTTCATCGAGATTTATCCACAGGCGCTGTCGCCAGCTCAATGTGAGCAGATTGTCCAACAATTCGAGTCCAGCGGGCAAGCAACCCGGGGGCGTGTCGGCTCCGGGGTTGATACGACCCTCAAGAACAGCTATGACATCGGCATCAATAATAAGCCTGAATGGCGGTCGTTGGTGCAACTCTTCAACGGCATAGTCTTCAACGGTTTGAAAGAGTACATCCGCAAATACCGCTTCGCTATGATCGGTCCTCTCGCCTTGCGCTATCAGAATCCAGGTACTGACCAGATCACGCTCATTAACGATGAAGTTTTTGACAGCCTTGATGATGCTCTATTTACACGGATGCTGTTACAGTCCTTCCGCTGTGGCACCATCAACCTGCAAAAGTATCTCGCGGATCAGGGCGGCTACCCGCACTGGCATTCGGAGCAGTACCCACTTGATGCCAGTTGCGAAGCTTTGCACCGAGTGCTGCTCTGGACGATCTACTTGAACCCAGTCAAAGCCGCCGGTGAGACAGAGTTCCTTTACCAGAATCGCAAAATCGCCCCCGAACCGGGCACACTACTGATCGCCCCAGCCGGATTCACCCATACGCACCGTGGCAACCGCCCCCAGGGCAGCGACAAGTACATCGCCACTTCATGGATTCTGTTTCAGCGGGCGGAACATCTCTATCCAAAAACATGAGAACAAATCAAGTCTTCGGCTGATCTTCTGAGATCAGCGATTCTTCCTTGAACTGTTCTTCTAACTGCCTCAATTGTCTGAGCAACTCCTTCTTCGAGGGCAGTTCGCCCCGTTCCTGTGCTTGATTGAATTCTCGCTCAAACTGAGAGATCATGCCCCGGCTGGCGAGTTTGCCGATCGTGCTGAAGTAGTCGATGAACAACTTGCCATGCAAATGGTCGGTTTCATGTTGGATAATGCGGGCAGGCAGGTCATCAACGATGAGATCAATGGGATTGCCTTCGGGGTCATAAGCTTTTACCTGGATCTTCATCGCCCGCCGGACATTTTGATAAAGTTCGGGGAAACTCAAGCAGCCTTCTTCCTTTTCGATGCTTCCCTCCCTCATTGTTATGACCGGGTTGAGGAACACCCTTTCTTCGTGTTGCTGAGCTTTCTCGCCGGTGGGATTCATGAAGAAAATTTGCAGTGGAACCGCCAATTGCGGCGCTGCCAACCCTAACCCTTCATTCTGATAGGTCAGATCACGCAGCGCATCAATTACTTTGCGGACTTCATTGTCAACCAATTTGACCGGCTGAGCCTTATAGCGCAAGGCCGGATGGGGAAAACGAACGATCTTCACCAGCGATTCCTTATTAATGATTGCCATCTTTTATTGTAGGAATGGCGATGAAATAGCAGAACATTCTCAAGCTCATCGATTGCGACATTTTCCCCTGGCATTCCCTTGAACCGGAGCATATTCTGGTAGAGCAGTCCTACCTCTACAGTGCCGAGCGGCACTGCTTCTTTCCCCGGAATCGCTTCAGGAGAGTATCTCCATGTCATCACCGTCTCGTCGTCAGTTTATTCAGAGCAGTGCCCTGGCCGCCAGCGCTGGATATTGGGTAGCCGGTACAGCCGCTGCCAACTTGACGCCTCGATCACCAAACGAAAAACTCCGTATCGCCGGTATCGGCGTGGGCGGCAAAGGCCACAGCGATATCACGCAGGCCGCTGAATTTGGTGATGTCGTCGCCATCTGTGATATTGACGACGAACGCTGCAATAAGACTTACACCGATCTGAACAAAGGGGATAAGCACAATCCCAAGAAGTATTCTGACTTTCGCAAAATGCTGGAGGAAATGGGCAAGAACATTGATGCAGTGACCGTCAGCACGCCTGATCACACCCACTCCGTAGCGGCCGTGATGGCGATGAAGATGGGCAAGCATGTTTATTGTCAAAAACCACTGACACATACCGTGCACGAAGCCCGCAAGATGCGTGAAACCGCCAGTGAGAATAAGGTCGTCACCCAAATGGGCAACCAGGGCTCTGCTGAAAACGGTTTGCGACGAGCAGTCGAACTCATTCAGGGTGGTGTGCTGGGGCAGATCAAGGAAATTCACGTCTGGACGAATCGGCCCGTGTGGCCACAGGCACCGGAGATCGTTGCGCGGCCTGCAACGAAGGCAGTTCCTACAGGGGTGCATTGGGATGAGTTTATCGGGCCTGCTCCGTTCCGTGAATATCACTCCAGCCTGCATCCCTTCGCCTGGCGCGGCTTCCTCGACTTCGGCACCGGAGCTCTGGGCGACATGGCTTGCCATACCGCCAACATGGCGTTCCGGGCCTGCAAGCTCGGCTATCCCACGGCGGTCTCGGCGGTCAACGGCCCGCTCAACTCAGAAACCTACCCCGCCTGGGCCTCGATGATGTACGAGTTCCCAGCCCGGGGTGATATGCAGCCCTGCAAACTCTACTGGTACGAAGGGCGAGTGCTGCTGCCTGATGGACGCAAGGCATCGCTGGTACAGCCTCCCGTGGATATCCTGGCCAAGTGCCTGAAGGTCGATAAAGCAACCGGCATGATCGAGAAACTTTCTGACAGCGGCAGCATCATCGTCGGCGAGAAAGGTATTCTTTTCTCACCGAACGATTACGGCGCCCAGTATCGTCTCTACCCTGAGAAGGACTTCCCGGTTGAAGAGCAGAAGAAGCTCCAATCCGGCGAGAGCGGCCCGCCCATCACGCTGGCCCGCAACAATGGCGGCGACCGGGGCATGAAGAAGGAATGGGCCGAAGGCATCCAGGGCGGTGCTCGTCCCTATTCCAACTTCGATTTCGCCGCCCTGTTCACCGAAACCATGTTGCTCGGCAACGTCGCCATGCGTGTCGGTAAGCGAATTGAATGGGATGGCCCGAACATGAAGGTGACTAACTGCCCTGAAGCGATGCAGTATATTCAGCCGGAGTATCGCAAGGGCTGGTCACTGTAGACCCAGTGGCAGTTAGAATGTGTTAACGACTAACAACCGGCGAGAGACTGCATCGCCGGTTGTTTTTGTATAGAGAGCAATGGGAACCAAAGCATAATGAGGAAGTAGCATGTCGGCAGCACTGTCCTTTCCTTATCCCCCCGCACCTTCCAGCATCCCCGCTGCTCTGACTCGTCTCACGTCGGCCTACCGGTTGCGCTCGGCGGCGATGCTGTTCAGCCTGTTTCTCTTTCTCGTGTTTTATCTGGCTGTCATCACCTTGGTCGGGTGGTGTATCTATTTGATGATGCAGGTACCCATCGAACAGGAACGGTCTACCCGGGGCACGGCAGGGATGTTCTTGTTCAAATTTGGCGTGATCGCTGCCCTTGGGCTGCTCATCATCTTTCTCATCAAGGGATTGTTCAAAGGACAACGTGTTGATCGTGAACAATACCTGCGTATTTACGAGAAGGATTCGCCGCAGCTCTGGAAGTTTATCCACCAGGTGTGCCACGACACCGGTGCACCCCGCCCTCGGCGAATTTATCTGAGCGCTGACGTGAACGCTGCGGTTATTTTCAACTCGTCATTGCTGAATCTGATCGTCCCGCCTCGGAAGGATTTGCTCATTGGCCTGGGTTTGGTCAATGTGCTTAACCTCAATGAGTTCAAAGCGGTGCTCGCCCACGAGTTCGGCCATTTTGCACAGAAAAGCGCTGGGTTGGGCAGCTATCTCATGCTCGCCCGCCGCATCCTCGACGACATTGTCTATTCCCGGGATGGCTGGGATCGCTTTGTCGATCAATGGGCAGGAATCGATTTACGGATCTCATTTCCGGCCTGGGGCCTTAAAGGTGTGCTTTGGGTACTGCGTCAAGGAATGGGTGGGGCTCTGAAGGGATTGGGTCTCCTGCACTTGTCCCTGAGCAGGCAACTCGAGTACAACGCCGACAATGTCGCGGTAAGTCTGTGCGGTTCTGATGCCATCGTTCATGCGCTGGCCCGTCTGGACTTTGCCAGCGAAGCACTAGGCGACGCAGTTAATTCGTTGAATGCGGCAGCTGACCATGGGCATCTGACGGATGATCTCTTCTATCATCAATCACAATCAGCCCAGCGGCTGCGTACCCTGCGTAAGGAGCCGGCACTGGGGATTCCTCCACCACTGCCAACTGATCCGCAGCAGCAGGTTGAGGTCTTTCCGGCGGCGACGGATGGCATCCCTGATCACTTGCGATCACACCCCACCAATCAGATGCGGGAAGCGAATGCCAAGCGCATCTACCTTCGCAGTGTCGTTGACGAGCGTTCTCCCTGGCTGCTACTGGGGGATCGTGCAGCGCTGTGCCAGGCAGTCACCGAGATTGCTTACTTTCAACAGATGGGGCGTAAAGAAGCCTATCAACCCGAGTCTGCCGAATCGGTACAGCGGTTTATCAACGCCGAACATGCCGAGACGACCTACGATCCCAAGTATCAAGGCTTTTACGAAGGCCGCTTTGTTCGTCCGGGCGAGCTCACGGCGCAGCAGGATTATCAGCTGAATCGTTCCAAGATCGATGAAATCCTCGGTCGCTGGCACGGTGAGGAGCAGGCAGCTCGAATGAAGCTCTTCTTCCAGAAGCAGGGTGAGCGTGAGTTACTTCAAGGCTTGCAGAGTGGCCAGTTCAGCCTGAAGAAGTCAACTTTTCCGTTTCGTGAGGTCGATCGGACGCTCAAAGATGTGCCTCAGCTCCTGCAAACGGTCGAAGGGGAGATCGATCAGGACATGGGCCATTTCCAGGATCTGGACCGGCAGGTTTTTCAACTGCATCTCTCGCTGGCCCAGATGCTGGATCACCATCAGCCTTCCACGGAGTCACTGGCAGCTGAGTTGGTGGAACGCTATCGATTCCAGGATATCGTCCAGGAATTGTTGAAGGGCATGCTCGTGGAAGAAGCGAAGTTCATGGGGGTGATGAATTACCTGCAATCACATCGGCAGTTGGATCAAGACACCGCGCAACAGATTCTGCACGAGCTGCATGGCATCCTCCGGACTATCAAAGTCAATCTGGCGGCGGCCAACGAGCATCGCCTGCCCGAACTCACCAATGTGCAGGCCGGTACCTCGCTCAGTCAACTGATCATGGACAGAGACCAGCAGGCTCTCAGAGAAGTTCCGTTAGATGAACTCAATGGCGAATGGATTGGCAAATTGGCTGGCAAGCTCAACAACATGCTCACCCGCGTGAAACGAGTACACTTCAAGAGCATGGGCGGGCTATTACAATTCCAGGAGACGCTTCTGGAGGAGGGAGAGAAGTGCCTAACCCCGGCAACAACTCCGGCTTCAGCAGCCATAGCAACAGCGCCTTCTGTAGATGCAGCCGATTCGCTGCCTGGGTAAAGACGATGCTCCACTCCGAATCGACGGCGTCGGCAGCAATCTCTTCGCCACGGTGGGCAGGCAGGCAATGCATTACCACCGCATGGGCAGGGGCATGCTTCAACAGAGCGGCGTTGACCTGGAATCCCTGGAACTGCTTTAATCGCTCCTCTGCTTCCTTTTCCTGTCCCATACTCGTCCAGACATCGGTATAGACGACATCCGCGCCTTGCATCGCCTTCACCGGATCGTGGACAACCTCACAGTGAATGTTGGGGAATCGCTGTTGATAAGTCTTCACGAAGGCGTCATCGAAGACGAACGCTTCGGGGCAACACAGCCTGAACTTCCAGCCCAGGTAGGCACATCCGACAGCCAGGGATCGGGAGACGTTGTTGCCATCGCCGACGAAGACGACAGTGCGTTCGTTAAGACACTTGAAGTGTTCAGAAATGGTGAACAGATCAGCCAGAGCCTGGCAGGGATGATAGTAATCGGACAGCCCATTGATCACCGGGCAATTGGCATATTGAGCGAATCCTTCCACGGTGGCATGCTGAAATGTGCGGACTACCAGTGCATCCACATACGATGTCATCACTCGGGCATAATCGGAAAGTGGTTCCCTGGTACCCAGTCCGGCATCAGCGCCACTGAGGAAAATACTCGTTCCACCGAGTTGGCCGATCGCTGCCTGGAAGCTCACCCGGGTGCGAAGCGAGGGCTTCTCGAACACCAGCCCTAGACTGTGACCAGCCAATGGAAGGAACTCGGCTCGTTTCATCGCCTTGAGCTTCGCCGTGGCGCTTAGAAGAAGTTTGACCTCTTCGGTGGTGACATCAAGAAGATCAAGGAAGTGACGGAAAGTCGATAAATTCATCTTTGCAGCAGCCATGACTCACCTCGTTATTACTTCTTCGCAGTTGCTGTAGAATCGAGCCCCAGAAGAACGCTCTCCAGAATATCGCATCCTTCGTTGAAGACATCATCAGGCAGATTGAGCGCCGGCAACAGGCGGATCACTTTGCCGTTGGTGCAGTTGACCAGCAGCTTGCGTTCCATGCATTGCTGTACAACGGGGGTGCCGTCTCGATCCAGTTCGATGCCGACCATGGTGCCCATGGTGCGGACTTCCTTAATCCAGGGACAGTTCTTCTGCACGCCGGTGAAGCGATCATAGAACCGTTTGCCGAGCGTGACGGCACGGGCCATCAGGTTTTCTTGTTCTATCGTGTCGATGTACGCCAAAGCAGCTCGACAGGCGACCGGGTTGCCACCGAAGGTGCAGGCATGCATGCCTGGTTTGAGCATTTCCGCTACCTTGGGCTGGGCGACAACCGCTCCCATGGCAATGCCCCCTGCCAGGCTCTTGGCCAATGTGATGAGATCTGGGGTGACGCCGAAGTTCTGAAAGCCAAACCACTTGCCGGTCCGAGCCATGCCGGCCTGGACTTCATCGAACATCAGGAGCAGTTGATGTTGATCAGTGAGCTTGCGAAGCCCCTGTAGATAGCCTGCTGGCGGAATGCGGATGCCCCCTTCGCCTTGAATCGGTTCAACGAGGATAGCAGCGGTCTCACCATCGATTGCTTTGGCTACCGCCTCAAGATCGCCGTAGGGCACATAGGTGAAGCCAGGCAGCAGCGGATAGAAGCCTTGATGATACTTGGGCTGAGCTGTTGCAGAGACTGCTCCCATTGATCGGCCATGAAAGCCCCCTTCCATGGTAATGATCTTGTACCGCTTGCCCTGCCCATGCAGACGGGACAATTTGATAGCTGTCTCGTTGGCTTCCGCACCACTGTTGCAGAAGAAACACTGGCCACCGAACCCGCTGCGGTCCGAGAGGGCCTTGGCGAGCTGCCCCTGGGCTTCCATATACCACGTGTTGGGAACGTGTATCAACTCAGCGACCTGTTCCTGCACTGCCTTTACGACACTGGCCGGTGAATGACCAAGCAGGTTACAGCCCCACCCGGGGAAGAAGTCAATGTAGCGATGTCCTTCAGCATCCCAGATGAGCGAACCTTCCCCACGCACCAGCGACACCGGATAGCGGTTGTAGTTGGCGAAGACGTACTTCTGGAACAGGGCGATGGTATCGGTTGTGCTGAGATGTTTCATTAAGCTTTCCTTGTTCTTGTAGCGGTGGCTTCCAGTCAATGTCCATAACATCCTCGGCGACTTGGAAGTCGCCGCTACAACACGATTTCCGTTCCCACTCCCACATCGGTGTAGATTTCCAGCAGCAACGAGTGCTTGAGTCTTCCATCGATAATGTGGGTCTTCTTGACGCCGGCACGGAGTGCATCGAGGCAAGCTTCCACTTTGGGCAACATCCCAGAGTCGATCACTTTGGACTGGACCAACTCTTCGATGCCGGCACGATCCAGGTGGGTAATGAGGGTGGAGGGATCTTTTCGGTCGCCGAGGATGCCGGGGGTATCAGTCATCAGGACGAACTTCTCAGCCAACAGATGCAGCGCGACAGCGGAAGCAGCGGTGTCGGCATTGATATTGAGCCATTGGCCGGCATCGTCATAAGCCAGTGACGGAATGACCGGCACACGATCCGCTTTACAGATATTGGTGATGAGGTCGCAGTTGACGCCAGTGACGGTACCGACCCGACCGAGATCAACAGGCTCGCCCTGATCGTCAGCCATCGCCAGCTTTCGGCCGGTAAGCACTTGCAGGCCTCCCGAATGAAGAGACACCGCTCGTCCGCCCAGGTCTTGTATCTGCTTCACCAGCCCGGCATTGATTTCGTTGAGAAGCGTATCGACGACTATCTTAAGCGTAGCATCATCGGTAAAACGTCGGCCGGCTACTTTGCGGGGTTCGATGCCCGAGTTTTTCATTGCCCGGTCAATGGCTTTGCCACCCCCATGCACCAACACCGGTCGCATGCCGACGGTTTCCATGAAGACGACATCCTGTAGCGTGGCAGCCACCGCTTCAGGATCTTCCATCGCTGAGCCACCCAGCTTGATGACCGTGATCTTGTCACGAAAGCTCTGGATGTAACTGAGCGCTTCAATTAACACACTGGCTTTGCGGATCGCACTTTCCATTGGCTGGGATGCACCTCTCATGGTTGTTCAGAAGTACCTGATTATAAGCGTGAAGGAGCCAGAAGCCAGAAGTCAGTAGCCAGAAGGAGGAAATTGTCTGGACTTCTGCTATGTTGTTCTTCACATTCCCTGAGTTGGATATTGATGACGACTGTCCATTTACCCGTACTCCCTGTTCAAGTTCTTGAGTTGCTGGCGCCGGAGCCAGGGCAGACGTTCGTCGATGCGACGCTGGGTGGGGGCGGACATGCTTGTTTGATTGCGGAAAAGTTGGGCACAACGGGGCATCTCATTGCCTTGGATCGTGATCCTGTTGCCCTCGAACGGGCGCGCACTCGGCTGCAACAAGTGACGGACACATCCAGGCTTACATTGGTTCATTCCAATTTTGATCGACTGCGGCAAGTACTGGACGAACTCAAGATAGATCGTGTTGATGGCGTGCTGGCTGACCTGGGCTTCTCTTCCGATCAGATCGAATCGGCAGATCGGGGCTTGAGTTTTCAGCGTGAAGGGCCACTCGATATGCGGCTCGACCCGACTGATGAGCAGACCGCTGGCGACATCATCGCCAGTTGGTCGGAAAGCGACCTGGCGGATCTCTTCTTCTATCTCGGCGAAGAGCGACAAAGCCGACGCATTGCCAGAAGGATCGTGGCAGTACGGGGTGAGACGCCTATCACCACAACCCTTCAACTGGCTGACCTGGTACGGTCATGTCTGCCACGTTCCAAAACAGGCCTGGACCCGGCAACCAGAGTCTTCCAAGCACTGCGAATCGGTGTCAACGATGAACTCGGTGCTCTCAAAAGACTCGTCGAGGTGTTGCCAAAGTGCGTAAAGCCCGGCGGTCGAGTGGCGATCATCAGCTTCCATTCGCTGGAAGACCGCATCGTCAAATGGGCGTTTAGGGAATCAGCGACATGGGAGATATTGACTAAGAAGCCTGTTGAAGCGAACGAGGCTGAGGAGGCTGCGAATCCACGGTCCAGAAGTGCGAAACTACGGGTGGCCACACTAGTCTAACGTCGCAGATTGTGACCTTAGAACTTGAAGTCGCATATTGCGACTTCAAACGTTTAAGGTCGCAATTTGCGACCTCAAAGAATGGCAGAGGCGGTCGGCGCACACTTCCCTACGCCTTTACCGAACATGGCGTCGCCATGCTCTCCAGCGTTCTTTACAGCCAGCGGGCGATTGATGTCAACATTGCCATCATGCGAACATTTGTAAAGCTGCGGGAGCTCCTACTGTCCCACAAAGAACTGGCCAGAAAGCTGGAAGCGATGGAGAAGAAGTACGATTCACAGTTCAAGATCGTCTTCGATGCCATCAGGCAACTGATGCAGCCACCCGAAGTACCGGTGAAGAAGGGACGTATCGGGTTCGTGCAGGATTAGGCAGATGCACTTGCGCCACAATGAATACAAGCACGTCGAACAAAGAAGAATCCATGCCAGAAGGTCATCATCTTCACGAAAAAAGGTTGTGAGCACTCCGGGCAGACACAAGTAAACAAGAGCGTATTGGAAATGATGATGGCTATCGCCCAAGGGATGCCAACAATGAAGATACTCAGGTCTAAGCCAAGGACTTGCTTGAAAAAGAACCCAAACACTATCGCGAGAAGTAGTATCCCTGGAATCGCACCGAAATACAGCAACATATTCAATCGCTGAAGAAACCGGAGCCTCTTCCATGCTGCTGCCTTGTTTATTGATAGTTGATTGGTTGCCATGTTTGCCACCGAAACAAACCAGCACGATGCAATATTCTCTTCCCCCGGTCTGAACGACCGGGGGCTCATGACTACTGAACTTAATACACTTCCCCAGCCTTCGTCGCTGCCTTGGCCACAGCATCTTCCAAACCACCATAGCGGAAGTGCCAGCCTTCGCTGGCGCGGATGTTCTCAAAGCACTGGGCAGTCAGACCGTACCGGCTGTACCAGGGCTTGGCCTGGCTGTTGACGATTTCCTGAATTTGCTTGACCCGGTTGGCCCCCTCATTTCTGGCGAACTTCAGGCTCTCTTCCCGGGTCGGGAAGGTAAAGAACTCCTTCCAAAAGGCGCGGCCACCGAGCACGCCGCTGGCTCCAGCTTTGACAGCCATCTCGACCTGCTTCTTGTAGTCGGGGAAGTCCACGCCGGCGGAGAGTAGCACCCAGGGTGTCTTGCTCGCTTCATTGAGGGCGTGCAGATTCTCCTGCAGCTTGCTGTCGGATTCATGCCCCAGGGTGCCGGGGAACTCTGACTTGAAGACATCGCACATGCCGCTGAGGATGCGAGCACCTTCAATCACTGCCCGCGCCTTGCGATCAAGGTAAGTCTTGCTCTTCTTGTCTTCCTTTTGGCCGTTCTGCTTGAACGGGAAGCTGACCGGTTCGAGAAGCAACAGGATATCGTTGGCCTTGCATTCGTTGTAAATCTTCTCAACAAAGGCGAACTGCTTCTCAGCGCTGTCGAACTCATCGGGTTCAAACGGAGCCAGGAGCTTGACAGCATCCGCGCCGAGACGCTTGATCTTGGCGACCGACAGACCTGGTTCCAGTTCGGTGATCGGAGCGTCAACTTTATTTTTAGGTCCACCCGATTTTTCAACACGCACCAGCAAGCCGGAATTGCGACCGATAGCCCCCGTGGCGATGAAATTAGCGACGCCATAGTATGCATCGATCAGCACCGCACTGCCCTGAGCCCCGAAACTGCGACACAGATCGAGCTTAGCTTCCACGATCTCATCAAAAGTAGGCTCTCGATCCTGCCCCTTCAACTTGAGGGCGTCCTTCATCATGTTGATCATTGAGGAGTTCTGATCAAGGGCTACCATCGTTAGCGTGCCGTTCGGATGGCTGATGCGTTGCAAACCACGTAACTTGCCAGGGGTCAGCCCAAGGCCAAAAAGACGAGTGACGGAGGTGTAGGACATAAATCGTTCCTAGAAGACGAATAAACAACTTCCTGCACATGCAGAAACTGGTGAGTTAGCGGAGAGGTAAGAAGTATGTTAGGTTTTTCAGGTGGTCTTGGCAGGGGTGCCAGAAGGCTGAGACGAGTTGAGAAAGGTTATGTAGCTTGCAACTCGCACCGCTTCAACAGTGACATCTATTCCCCTGAGGGCAGGACATACAAGGCCCTCACCTCTTCCGATTCTCCCGATTACTCCGCTTTCTTACCGGAAAACGCTTGGCGAAACGGCTTTCAGCCGCTAGGCTTGTGTTGCGTGCCCTGCCCTAACGGCTAGAATGGTGAGTCATGGCTACAGACATTGCCGATCTACCGCTGGAAAGCCCGGTGGCAGCGAAGACCAAGGTGGCAGCCTCGACCCGATCGCGGCCTGCCCCGTCAGTTCGGACCAGGGGAATCGTCGTGCCGGTACTGAAGAAAATGTGCTGGATCGCTCTGGGCGTCGCAGCATTCATGACGCTCTTGTTCCTTCTCGACATTTTTGTCGGCTTCCCTTTTGCCGGGGCCAGCCCCACTCTAGATGTCTTCGGCATCCTGGGTGGCGCGGTTATCGGATACCTCGCTTGGGATACTACCCGCGAGATTCGGTAGTTTTTTTTGTGGTTGGATGGCTGTAACCCACCACCAGGGATACTGATATTTTCCGCTTTCACATTTACCAATGCGGCGAAGAGTGATGGCAACCATGATTAACTAAGATGGCTACTCAAGCTGAGCGGGAAGCCAGTTCAAGGCTTCGTCCGCTGATTGAACGAATAACCGGCATCGTCAATTTGAAGTTTACGTCGTTCACCAGGCAGGGTCTCTTGTATTGTTCCGATGAACCACCCGTCTTAGCGATGCGGGCCATATCCCAGTTCGACCAGGCGCCGCGTGGTAAGAGGCAGATTTCGATCATCCCCAGCCGCTGACTGTCGCGCTTGGTTTCGTATTCGATGTTCTGGGCCTTGAGATAGGCATCGAAGTCGTAAGCCATCTCTTCGACTGATCGACCGCCGAGATCATGCTCTTCCAGGAAAAGGCTGTATCCAGGCATACGGGCATTCCAATAGGGAGCCAACGTATAGGCAGCAGGCAAGTGTCCCCAGCGTTGCGAGGCTGCCTTCATAGCGGCAACGACCTGGAACTCGCTCAGCTTCTCGCCGGTCATGTTGGAGAACAGCGATCCTTTGCTCAGGAATTCAACGATCGGCGTAGTGTTCTTGAAATCAATCACCTTCACTACGTCATAGATGTTGTAACGATAGAGACCATACGAGGTGGTAGGAAGAATGTAATAGTTCTTGCCCAGTTCCAGGTCAGCAGCGGTGAGCGTGACCGGCTTGGCAGCTTCAATCTCCGCTTCGGGAATGAACTCAAAGAAGTGGCTGGTGATGTCCAGCACGCCGCCGGGGGTATTTTCTTCCAGAGGAATCGTCATGCGCCCTTCGCTGGCCAACAGACCCAGATCGCGGATTGGTGTGGTGCCAAAGTATTGTGGGAACTGACGGAGATACAAGCCCACGCTACCGCCCGTCCAGCAGCCAATTGTATGTACAGGGTTCCAGGCATGTTCGGGAGTCAGGACGCCATGCCGTTTCCTGATTGTCTCGAGTTGCTTCACCCGGGCAGGCATCTTCTTAAATTGAGACTTCAATTGGAGACGGATGTCTTCTGCGATATTCAAATCAACATTGAGTGTGCCATCGTGCAAATCGCGGAAGAGGTCTTCGTGCCGACTTTCCAGCATTTGGGCGAACTTAAGCAGGGTACTGGGGTTAGCGGCGGCCAAGATACCCAGTTCATTTCGCATCAATCCCATGCGAAGGGCCAGGTAAAGCTTGGCGGTAGAGTCTTTGATCTTGCCCGTGCAAGCCGGCATGCAATAAAGCCAGCGCACCACGGGCTTCATCATGTGCGTGGTCAGACCGCTGACACTGCCACAGGGGATGTCCTTTTCGGTGCGATATTCATCCCAATCACTGACGAGTTGAAGGATGGGTTTCAGGAATGCCGTAGGATGGGCGTCGTACAGGCGTTTGCCCCAGATCGACGTAACACGACGATAATCTTTGAGATATTGCCTGGTCACTGGGATATATTTGCGACTGGCCGTGGTGCCGCTGGTGAGAGCGTACATGTGCATGTGTGGATCGGCCAGCAGCGCCTGCGTCTGACCCTGGCGAACCCGGGTGAGGTACGGCTCCAGGTCTTCGTATTTGTGGATGGGAATCCGCATCCGATACTGTTCCCAGTTGCGGATCTCATGGAAAGCATGCTTCTGACCGAACTCCGTTCGCTGATGGTTGCGAAGGATACGTTGAAGCAGTCGGTACTGCACATCAGAACAATCATTGGTTGCGCGAATGAAACGGTCTTCCCATCGACGAGCCTGCCAGACTGCAAATCCTGCCAGTGCTGGGGCGACGGTAGGCCAGAACATACACGTGATCCTGAGATAGAACGACCGCAGGATCAACCTGCGGTGAATGCAGCAAGTCTATCACATGAACAAGCTGGTGGTACACTTCTTACTTGCGAAGATATCCCCGGATTGGCAAGTATCGCGCGCCAAGTATGCCGGGTTTACGCTATATACCGGCTGTACTGTAATTAGACCCACGGCGGGCGTTCCGGGCCTGCTCCAACTCGAAGTTCGGGATAGACTGAGGTACGATATCGGTCACCAGGTGTTCGGAGAAAAACGAGGTGGTAAAGAGTTTGTACTCATCCTCGGCAACCTCAATAGCCTGGTTGTGCTTGGCGCCTTCTACCATCCAGAGCTGCCGCAGGCTCTTGGGAGCGGCATTGAGGAGGTCCAGAGCGATCTCAGGGCGAATATAGCCGTCAGCCTTGCCATGAATCATATGAAGACGCTGTTTTTGGCTGCCGAGGCGGCGAAGGGCATTGCGGACAGAGGGGAATGCCAACTGCTTGCGGCGATGTACCTCATTCAACGTGCTGAGAGCCAGGAGACCGTAGCCCCACTTGGGGATCCACTTCTGCAGATTGATTTTGTTGCTGTAGATAGAGACCCACTTGATCATGAAACGAATCATGGTGGCGACAGTGCCGAAAGCGCCGTCGGTAACGAGACACTTGACGAACGGATCGCCGGAACATGCCACGATGCCCGCGCCAGCTCCGCGGCTGACACCGAAAAATCCGATACCTTCGGTTGGGCAGAAGGGCGCCTGCTTGAGGAATTCAATCGCTGCACGAACATCATTGACTTCATGCTGCGTCACCCACTGCAATGGCTGATAGCCTTCCAGTGCTTGGCTGTCACCCTGATTACGGAAATCAAAAGCGAACAGATCATAGCCGGCTTCGAGGAGGTGGCCGGCGTAATGCACGCACGACCAGCGGGTGCTTCCATATTCAGGAGCAAAGAGGATAAGCCCCTTTTTCTCAGGGCTCTGGCTGCGAATCAGGCAGGCTGCCAGCTTCAGGCCATCTTTGGTGACGATATCATACTCTTCTGCATCAGCAGTTGGGAACGATTGACTTGCCTTGAAGAACGGTTTTTCTTCAAAGATGCGAAGTACGATCGGCAGGTAGCAGCGTTTGCAACTGAGGAAGAATACGACCAGCCCCACGATGGTGGCGAGTAGAATGCTTCCCAGGGCGATAAGTGTCCAAGTGATCCAGTCCACTGTCCGACTCCAAACACAAGAAAACGGCATCCTGGCCAGGTCGTTCGAAAGACCAGGCATCACCAAATACCGGCGATCCGTGCCGTTGTGACAGCATTCCCTGGCTTTCAGACGCCAGCGAACTTAGATCTTGCTCACAATCAGAGCGACATTTTGGCCACCAAAGCCAAAACTGTTGCTCATAATGTGGCTGACCTTCTTTTCCCGAGCGACGTTCGGGACGTAATCCAGATCGCAATCAGGATCCGGATGCTCATAGTTGATCGTGGGCGGCAGAATCCCATTTTTCAGGGTCATGACGCAAATAATGGCTTCAACAGCCCCGGCAGCAGCAATGAGGTGTCCCATCATGCTCTTGCTGCTGGAGACTGGAACTTTCCTTGCTTCGCTGCCCAAGAGTGTCTTGATGGCGGCAGTTTCGCCTTTGTCGTTGACAACGGTGCTGGTGCCATGTGCGTTAATGTAACCAATGTCAGTGGGAACCAGGCCGGCGTCTTTGAGGGCTTCCCGCATGCTGGCGACAGCACCCCGGCCATCGGGGCAGCTATCAGTCACTCGGTAAGCGTCTGCGGTGGTGCCATACCCGGCCAGTTCAGCGAGTATCGTAGCTCCACGCTTTTTGGCGTGTTCCAACTCTTCCAGCACGAGAATACCGGCTCCTTCCCCCATCACAAAGCCGTTACGGCGGAAATCGAAGGGACATGAGGCTTTTGTTGGATCGTCGTTGTGCGTACACAGGGCAGTGAGAAGGTTAAAGCCCGTCACACCAAAGGGATGGATCATGGTGTGTGAGCCACCGGTGACCATCACGTCCGCTTCGCCACGACGGATAATGTCTGCCCCTTCGCCAATGGCCTGACTACCTGCTGCACAGGCTGTCAGGCAGGCATAATTCGGCCCACCGAGGTGGAACTGACGTGCGACGTTACCTGCGACCGTATGCATTTCCTGCTCACGTTCAGCATCGCGGCCGAAGGTATGCATGCCATCCTTACAGAACCTAACGTTATCAACCTGCATGCTTTCAGAGATGGTCGTCTTGGCGATGAGGGGCATCAGGTTTTCAAAATCCTGCCTGCCTTCGCCGGCACCCAAATAGACTCCCGCGCTCCGCAGGAGATCCTTGTTGCCAAGCAACCCAGCGTCTTTGAGAGCATATTTCGTAGCAGCCAACGCAAATTGTGAGTTCAGCCCAGCGCCCTGGTATCGCTGAGATTCTTCGATGTGCTTGGCAAGGTTGAAGTTACGACATTCAGCAGCGATTTTGGTGGGTAGACTGGAGGCATCGAAGCGAGTAATCCAGCCAACCGCTGACTTGCCTGCGATCTGCGCCTGATACAGGGTATCAACGGATTCACCTTGTGGTGAAATAACGCCCATCCCAGTCACAACTACTCTTCGCCGACTCATCAATAGATACCATTACCCCGAAACGGAGAAAGCGTGATGGGGAGACACCACGATTCTTAACTTAATATGTATAGTTTGCCAGCAAAAAGTCGAGTTGGGAAGGGTATAACCCGCAACTTCTAAGGTATCACGTCGTTTAGGCTCCGTGCCATCGTTTCAGCACGACTACTGAGCACTGCCCCATATCGGAAAAGCATATTTTAAGTGAATAATCCTTACTAACAGGCTTATTCCTGGTGAGAATCGGCAAAGTCATGGCTGGAAAGGGCTGTTCGCAGTTGATCGAGGCCGGAATCGTGCCTGATTGCAGGGCTAACGCACTAATAGCGGTCTCTATCCCCCCGGAAGCAGCCCCGGTGTTCCCGATCATGCCCTTTATAGCCAGAACGGGTGGGCACTGCTTGCCGAACACTGCCAAAATACCCTTGACCTCGGCAGTATCGAGCTTCGTTTCGCCGTAACCTTGTGCTATCACATGATCTACGTCGTTTGGAGCGATCTGGGCCGATTTCAGTGCTGCATTGATCGCCTGAGCGATGCCAGTGCCATCCAGATCATAGTCGCACGAGTCTCCGGTACCGACGACTTCGGCATGGATGGTGGCTCCCCGCTTCTTGGCGTGCTCTAACTCTTCCAGCACAATAATTCCGGCACCTTCGCCTAAGACGATCCCTGTTTGCCTGGCATCGAATGGACGACAGGCTGTCTCAGGATGATCGTTCTGACGAGAGAGTGGGTAGAACATCTGGAAGCGAGTGATGCTCAAGGGATTGATACGACTGTCACTTCCGCCGGTAAGCATGATATCAGCCTTGCCACGCTGAATAATTCGACGGCCTTCAGCGATTGCCAAGTTGCCTGCCACATCGCCCATAGTGATGGAGTTACTGGGGCCTTGAGCATTGTTGAGGATGGAAACATGGGCAGCGGCAAAGTTAGGTAGATACTTCAGCAACCACAGTGGCGGCATCATCGGCATGCCATCGGTGCCCCAAGTCTTCATGTTCACTTCTTTGAAGCCAGGCAAGGTCGTCTTAGTAGCTGCGTAGGTCAACTCGTCCAGTTCCGAAGCGATGGTAGCTGCACCGAAGCTGATACCAAGGCGCAGGGGGTTGAAGTTCTCCGGGGTCAGACCGGCGTCTTTCATCGCCAGTGAACCGGCTACGAAGCCGATTTGGATCGCCTTGCCCATCGTTCGCAGTTGCTTGCGGTCTTTCTTATCGACATGATTCTTGGCATCGAACCCCTGTAGCTCTGCGCCAATTTGCACTTCCAGTCCGCTGGGGTCGAAAGACGTGATTCGGCGAACGGCGCTTTTGCCGGCCAGGATGCCCTGCCAGGCAGCGTCACGCCCCAGGCCCACAGGAGTAATAAGCCCGACGCCGGTGATTACAGTACGCAAAGGTGAAGTGGCCATAGACAGAGTCGAAAGTCGAGAAGGGTGATAACAAGAACCCCCGGATCGTAACAAAAACCGGGGGTCATGTCAGTGGCTATTGTAGAAATCAGTTCGATGCCGTCTGTGCGTTTTTCAGCCTGGATAGGCCGAGAAGGTTGCCTAGATCACCAGCAAAGACAAAGTTCTTGTCGCCAAAAATGGCTCCCGAACGGGCTTTATCGAGATGCATAAACATGATCTCAGCTGAGCCGATCAGTTCTCCGTTGACATGAACCTTGCCTTCGATAGTCGCCCCTTCGGGACGAAGATCGACGATGCTGGTGGAGTAAATCAACGTTTCTCCCGCCATTGCTTCACGGGTGAACTTGGCGTTGCCGATCTTGGCCAGGACGACCTTTTCCTGGAAGTTGTTGGCTTCGCCCACCAGAATGCCGCCGGTTTGCGCAAGACCTTCGAGCATCAGGCTGACCGGCATCACCGGGTACCCGGGGAAGTGCTGGGCGAAATGATCTTCTGCGAGGCTCAAGTTCTTGACCGACTTGGCGGACTTCTTCGATTCGAACTCGGTGAATCGGTCTACCCACATCCAGCGCATCTTAGTCGCCTTTGCTAATCCCGAAGGGATCACAGCTATGAGCCGGTGGTTGAGCGAAGCGATACCACCGGATGAGGTATTCCATGTGTTCAATACACTCTGAAAGAGTGCTGGCATCCCTCCAGGATGCTGTATGTCCACCAAAAAAAAAAACGGTGGTGTCGCTTCGCTCAACCACCGGCTAATGGCTCGTACCCCTCCAGGGTAATTCCAGGCAGCTAGCTCGCTCCGCCTGTCTTCATCTTGTGGTCAATGTATCGTGTCACCATTTCGACAGTGAACAGGTCGCCGAGGTTCTTGATCTGTGGGTTCTTGGCGAACTTGTCGACATCGGCGAACGGCAGACGATCCTTAAGTTCCTTGATGCCATCCGGAGTGACCAAGCCGTCTTTGACGTACTTGGGGTCTTGCTGGAAGATCGCTTCGGGGAAGAGTTCATCACGGGGAATCTTGGTGTTGAAGCCTCGTTCCAGGCGGAAGACGATATCGAGAAAGTCGATCGATTCAGCGCCGAGATCGCCTGCAAGGGTCGCTTCGGGCTTAATGTCTTCCGGATCTGCATTGAGCGAGTCAGCCAGGGTCGCTTTGACCTTCTCAAAAATGGCTTCCTTCGTCATCGACATGGTATGCTCCTCTGGTTCGTCTCAGAACTCAATGGTACTGGTCTGTAAGTCTATCGACTCAACTCCTGACAGGCAAACGAATTAGCCTTACATTGCGCCTAATCCGAGACCGCCATCGACAGTGATGACTTGCCCTGTAATGTATGAACTTTCATCACTGGCGAGAAAAACGGCGACCTTGGCGATATCTTCGGGTTTACCATACCTTTTCATCGGGATGGCATTTTTGATGGTGTCGCCAGCCATATTCCGTACCACTTCGCTCATATCGGTCTCGATGAAACCAGGAGCAATGGCGTTCACATTGACGCCCCGGCTCGCGATTTCGACTGCAAGCGACTTGGTGAACGCTTCGACAGCGCCCTTACTTGCTGAGTAATTGCACTGACCTTTGTTAAACCGCTGGGCTGCAACGCTGGAGAGGTTGATGATGCGACCCTTGCGAGCACGGAACATGGCTTCGACGATGGGCTTGGTGAAGTTGTAGGTGCCACCGAGGTTGGTATTGATGACAACGTCCCAGTGGTCTGGTTCCATGCGAAGGAACAGGCCATCCTTGATGACACCGGCATTGTTTACGAGGATGTCGATCTGATTGAAGTCGGCCAGAATCGCTTCAACACAGGTATTGACTGCCGTACGATCAGCGGCATCGCACTGATAAGCCTTGGCAGAGCCTCCCTTGCTGGTGATTTCGCCCACGAGGGCATCGGCTGCCTCTTTGCTGCCACGATAGACGATAGCGACCTTAGCGCCTTCGGCTGCATAAGCCTGGCAAATGGCTTTGCCAATGCCCCGCCCACCTCCGGTGACTACAGCTACTTTACCAGTTAATCGCATCATATCTCCCTGTTTCATCACGTCGTATTATGACACTTGGGGCCAAAGCCGGGCGAATTCCTGCCGATAGCCTTGCAGCATCTGTTGATCGATGGCTGCGCTGGCGGGGTATTTCGTCGCCAGGTTATAACGAGCCAGGACTATACGACCGCTGACGACATTGGTGCCGTCCCGTTCGCCCTGCCCTTTGAACGTGAGTTGTTCTGCTTGTGGATCGATGCCGCCAACAGCATCAATGGTAATTTTCAGTTGCTGGCCAGGCTCAAGGAAAGAACCATACTTGATGCCCTTGGCTTCCCGCAGCACAATGACGCTGTGAGCAAAGTCTGAGCTGGCCCGGATCAACCAGGCTGCTGATTGCACCAGGGCTTCGAGCATCAAAACGCCCGGAAGCACCGGGAACGCCGGGAAGTGGTCAGCCAGGTACTCTTCCCCAAGGGTAAGATTCTTGGCAGTCACAATCCGCTGGCCGGGGGTCAGTTCAAGGATGTTGTCGACGAGATGAAATCGCATGAGAGAGGCTTCACCGAACTTTCGCGCTATTGACTCCAACGTAACTCTATCAGTTTCATACGATACCCGTAGATCAGGCGTTGGCAATTGTTAGACGAATAAAACAGTGTATTGATGAAAACGATTGTGCCAATCATGCAGCCAATCATGACGATTAGTACGATCTGAAACGTCTCTGGGAAGATCAACATGAAATGCCGAGTCATCATCTCTGGAATCAGCGTCGTATTGCTGATGTTGAGCATGTCCCCCAGCCAGGCGTGGTGGGTCAAAGGCCACGGCACCATCGCCGAAGCGGCCTGCATGGCCCTGCCCGATGAAATGCCCGCGTTCTTCCTAGCCGCGGGCAAGCAGCTCAACCACCTCGCCGGCGAGCCTGATCGCTACAAGAACAAGGGAGCGGAGTTCCTGCGTGTTACTGAAGCGCCTGATCATTACATCGATCTTGAAGAATTTGGAGATGAGAAGCTGCCCAAGGATCGTTTCAAAGGACTGGAACTGGCCAAGAAGCGGGGTATCACCCCGGAAAAGGCGGGCTTCCTACCCTACGCCTTGATGGAGAACTACGACAAGCTTGCCTGTGCCTTCTACGACTACCGCAAGGAACCTGATAACGAAGCAGTAAAGATGAAGTGCTTGGTCTACGCAGGCATCCTCTCCCATTACACCGGCGACGCGTGCATGCCACTACACTCCACCCGTGACTACGATGGCCGCCTGGGTCTCGATGGCCATATCAAGCAAAAGGGCATTCACGCCAAGATCGATGGCTTCCCCGAAACACATGGCTTCACGCCTGAGGAACTGGCGAGAGGTTACGCTGTGTTAAAACTCAGCGACCCTTGGGTTCATCTCCAGGAAGTGATTCTGGAATCGCATCACAATGTTGAACGCTGCTACGAGATCGACCTGGCTGGCGGGTTCGACAAGCCCACCGAGGAGAGTCGGGCATTTATCATCAAGCACACCCGGCGCGGCGCTCAATTCACCGCCGAAATGTGGTACAGCGCCTGGCTGAAGAGCGCGACCATGCCTCCGCCGTATTGATGGTAGACATCACGCTCCGCGTGATGAAGCGGCGAGTGGCTGCCATTAACGAAGGTGTTGGAAAACGACATGCCTCCGAATCATCACGACGGAGCGTGATGTCTACCATCAATCAGGAGAGCGTGATGACAACTCTGCGGCATATCGCCGATGCAGGGGTATGTACCAGATGAGTCCGATCAGAGCGACGATCCAGGTAATGAGCCGCTGAAGAAGTGATGCAAGGATGCCCTTCAATTCCAATCCGCCGACAAAAGTGTAAAGCACACCCAGGATGAGATCACCCACTCCGAAGTTGCCCCCGAAGGTAAGGGGCAGGCCCTGAAAGACCATGAAGAACGGGATAATCACGAAATGCAGTTGCCAGGAAGGAGTCGGCCCGGGTCCGGGCAGTGCTCGAGAGGCAAAGTAATAACTCAAGACAAAGCCGATGTGTCCCAGCATGCCGATGACCACTGCCTGGACCATAGCCCAAGGGTATTGTCGATACTGTGCGAAGGAAGCAAGAATCTTGTTTAAGATATGGCCGACGAAGCGAATGCTTGCGATGCGGGGGCTGTAGCCATGTGCTGGGAATGGGATGACCAAGAACAGGCTGTAGAAGATGATGCCCACCACAGCAATGATACAGATGGAGTAGTAGGCCAACTGAAGCTTGCTTGCCTCTGTGTTCGCCTGGTTCATGATGGTATCGAGATTGAAAACTCCCACTACAGCAGCCAGCAGAAAGAGACTGTAAAGTCCCACGAGCCGATCTACCACGATGCTTGACAACGCCCCAACGCGGTTGCCGGGGTTCTCTTTGAAAATGAACCCGGCCTTGAACAAGTCGCCCGTGATCGAACCGGGCAGAAAAATACTGCTCACGTACCCGACGAATCCGAGCCGAATCGTGTCTGTATAGCTGCACTCGATATGCAGGGCACGAAGGAGAATGCGCCACCGAATGAAAGTGGAGATAACACTAATAAGGTAAACAACCAGTCCAATGATGAACCAATGGTAGCCAAAGTCCTGGAAGTTCAGATTTGCTTCTGTCCACTGTTTCTGGAGTTCTGCCCACAATTTCAGGATCTTGTCATAGGCAAAGAAGCCAATGACAAAGAGTACGAGAAGGAAGATCAGCCAGCGAAACCATTTCTTGCGGAACAGCAAACTCAGCGATGAGGGACGGGAATCGGAAGACATGTATCTCAGTTACTCGCATCCACAGCGTTTCTTGACCATCATGACAGCATTTCCCGGTTCCAGGTAGCTGACCTCGGACATGTAATGTCGCATCATCAATAGCCCTCGACCACAAGGGATGTCAAGCCGATCAGCTGAGCAGGGGTCGGCGACGGCATTCGGATCAAACCCCTCTCCTTCGTCTTCAATGCAAATCTGGAAACAATCCTGATCAACGCAGAAGGAGATGCGGAGCTGTTTCTGCCCATCGCATCGATTGCCATGCTTGATGGCATTGACCATCGCTTCATCGAGAGCTTGCAGGACATCCATCACATCGCGCTCGGGATAGCCGCCTTCCCGCAAACGACCGGCAATGTGTTCACGAATGCGATGGGCAGCGCAGGCATCGCTAGGAATGACGAAACATTCAGGCAATGACAGGAGTGCGGAAGCTTGAGGTCGTACTGACATACCGATCATTCCGAAGCTGGCCGAAGCGTGGAGAGAAAGCCTGATCCCTGGCGGTGGCGGGCAAACGGGCGGCTACTTCTGCAGGAACTGGAGGGCTTCCTGCTCTTCATCAAAGATCTTGAAAATGCGGTCGAACCCAGTGATCTTAAAAGCTTCAAAAATGGAGGCATCAATGTTCGAAAGAGCGAGCTTGCCTTTGACTGCTTCGATCTTCTTGCGAAGCACGACCAGTTTCCCAAGAGCGGCACTGGAAAGATATTCAACTTTGGCGAAGTTGAGCAAGATGCGTTGATGGCCCGACTGGTCAACCAGCCCGTTTAGCTGCTCGCCGAATTGCTGGATCACCTGGTCATCCAAAATGCGTCCTTGCATGATGCTCACCACCGCGACGCTGTCAATCACCTGAACTTCGAGCAAACGCTTGGGCTGAGCAGCCATGGGAAAAACTCCGAAATCGGCACATAACCTCAAGTCTGAAGGAATTATAGCCGATGTTATGACAACGGGTAGGAATACCCTATGTAGTTCCTGCCCGGAAGTCACCACCCCGATAGTTGAACGAGAACGGATGGACGCAATCGATCAGCCTTACCAGTGCTGGCGAATAGTCCGACCGTACCGTTTCTGCCCCTGCGGGTACCCATTCCGGCTTGGTTAAACCAAGGGAATTCGTTTCCTCAGCCGCACCTCCGGTCGGTCGCCACCTCTCCCCGCCAGCTTTGGCAATTGCTTATGCCAGGCCGCATCCTATGGATGCGATGGGGGTTTGTATGTTCGGCATTGATTACCTGCTCGCCGCCCTGCTACTTCAAGGCACCGAAATCCCTTCGTTACAGGATTCCAAGCTCACGCCGGCCTGGCATGCTCTCGTCGGTAAGCCGATGATGCACCTGGCCCTCTCTTACGAGCTTCTCGATCCTCGGGAAGTGCGCTACGTTCTCACCAAGTCAGATGAGTTCATCAGCGACGTGCGCATGCTGCAGCGACGTGCCCACGATCTTCACCAGGCCCCTATGCTGCATGACGCCGCCCGGTTCCCGGAACGCACCATCGTCAACGAATTACTGCTCTTCAACCGTGCGTATCGCCAGCACTTGGAGAATTGTTTGCCGCTGTATCCAAATAATGCTGACTTGCGTGCCGCCAAGGAAGAAGTGGAACAGCTTTATCAAATATGGGATTGCGTGCGTGATGCCCGGTGCGAATACTACTACGTTCATATCCGACGCCAGGCTCTGAAGCGTCTGCATGATATGCTGGGGGAAACCGATTATCAGCAGGCCAATCTACCGCCGCATGTTCCCTACTGGCGGTTTACCCACGTCCGGTGATCATCTCACCTACTTCTTGAAATGGTCGATTGTGTGCTGTAGGGCATTGGTAATGAACAGAATAGCGGTGTAGTGCCCTGCTTCGTACCAGATGATCTTGGGCTTGCCGAGCGCTTCCCACATGCGGTTGCACATGGTCGGGGGAACAATCTCATCATTCTTGGCAGCAAACATAATCACTTCACGATCTTTGAGATTTTCTGCTCGTGTAATCGGATCAGCAATGGCGATCATCTGTTCTAACTTTTCCTTGGTTCCGCCGGTTGATTCCCACAGCTTCCGAACAGAATCGCCTTGCGGATGATCGTAATAGGCATCGACGACGCCACCACCACCCAGAATAATCGCCACCTTCGTGAAGCGTGGCTCCATCTCCGCGGATAGCGAACCCATGAAGGAACCGAGTGAAGTGCCCACCATGCCCAGCCGGTTCTCGTCCACTTCGGGCCGACTGGCGATCCAGGCCGCAGCGCGGCGGTTGTCCAGCACGGTCTGACGAATCGCACCCAGTGTGTGATCGATATCAGGCATGATCAATCTGATCTTGCTATTAGCTGGGCGACGCGGTCCATAGTAAGCCATTTGGACAGTGAGACAGGCGATACCTTTCTGAACGAGGATCGTTGATTGCACCTTGGTGAGCTTTTGACTGCCATCCAGAATGTCGAGCACGACTGTCGCGGGGAAAGGTCCTTTGCCTCTTGGCTGATACCACTCGCAATGAACCGTATTATTTTCGGGATACTTTGTTGTCACCGCAGATGGAAAAGTGACGGTGTAGACATCGTACCCTTCTTTCTCATGGCTCTGCTTGAGTTTCATCTCGTAGGGAAACTGGTGGGCATCGAGATGATATTCAGGTGGCACCTTCTTGGGATCATCGAGCGGCTGGTAATCCACGGTGCCAGTGACCTTCTCCTCAGCGTGCAGCAGAGTAGCAAGAACACAGAGCAACAAAAGAGAACTGAGGGCGCGCATCGAAACCGACTCCCATTGGCAGTGCAACAGATTCTACGCTGATGTGCAATGGATAAGCAAGCTCTTACCCGACCGACACCTCAAGAAGCACAGAGAATCTGGCGAAGGTGGTGAAGCTCTGCTACCTGGGAGGGAATCACGGGGAGTGCTTGTCCGGGCTGGGGTGGTTGAGGCAGGAGCTTTTGAAGAACAGCAGCCAGTAGTTCCTTCAGACCAGAGCCAGTCTTGGCAGAGACATTCAGTTCAATGAGTGACTTGTTTTGATGAGGTAGATCAGACTTGGTGCCAATGATCATGTTAGGTTGAATGTCAGTGGGTATAACGGGATCACGTTCACTCAGATCAGTTAACCAAATCACCAGGTCAGCCTGTTTGCTGATCAGTCGGGTTTGATCCATCCCTGCGGTTTCGAGCGAGCCGCCCTGCTGTCGAAGCCCGGCTGTATCAATGAACTCAAGGGGATAGCCGTCCCAAACGACAGTAGCGGCAACCAGATCACGGGTAGTACCGGGAATGGAAGACGTGATGGCTCTCTCGAAGCCTAGCAAAGCATTGAGCAGGCTGCTCTTGCCGACATTGGGCGGCCCGGCGAGGACGATCTTCCAGGGTTGCACTAAATGAGTGCCCAGCGATTCCCACGAGAGCAACTCATCGACTTCGGTCAGTCTTTGGCATCGATCGGAAGCTGGCTGCTTGAGTGCAGTCAGGGTTCGATCAAAAGCACCCAGGCATTGATCGAGCAACATCCCTGCTGTCTTCTTCGTTGTTGCCAAAGGTAAAAGCTTCCAGAGATCAGTATCGATCCACTCGGGCCATTCAATCCGTTCGCAACCGAGTTCGACAGCGAGCTGCAGGCACCAGGTGACGACGCCAGGTCCGCCATGCAGTTGCAGTTCAATCTCTTGATGGGTTTCGTCGCCGGTCAGCACGAGGATGACTTCATCGCCCAAGCCATCACGCTGTAGTTTACCTAAATACGTCTGCGGAACTTTCGAGAGCGTCGGCTGCTTCTTTGTCGAAGTGAAATAGGGTGAAAGCTTTGACCAGACTGTTGGCCCACGCAATCCCACGACGGCTATTGCCGAAGCGCCGGCGGGGGAGAGACAACAGACCACATCACGACTCATGGTGAGAGCGTCCGGGAAGCGACGATGATTCCCTGCAGCGACAGTGACGGCACAGCGATAACAGGCCACGGAAGCGCAGACTGCACATACGGTCCATCGCCGCCTGTCAGGTAGATCGTCACATTGCGCGATGGAGCCTTACTTAACTTAGGTAGCATCTCGTTGACACAGCCGATGATGCCCCCCAGAACCGCGTAAATGATACCCGCGTGCATGGCGTGGTCGGTGTTCTTGCCGGGCAGCGTGGGCCTGGTTGAACGAGTATCGATCATCGGCAGCTTGGCGGTGTAGTCGTGCAGGCTCTTGGCCATCATGTACAAACCGGGGAAGATGGCCCCGCCCAGGAAACGCCCGTCCTTATCCACAGCATCAACGGTCACCGCAGTACCAGCTGAGATGATGATGGCGGGAACTTGTTCGATAGCCAGGGCATTCAAGAGACGATCACGGCCCACCCGTTCCGGGAACTCCACATCGATTTTTATGGGCAACGACGTGTCCGAATCGATGATGCGAAGAACCTGCCCCTTGCGAGTCAGCCAACTGGCGAAGCTATTGATGATGGGAGGGTTGGAACCGGAGAGGATCCACGGCACGTTCATTGACGACAGTTCATGGACCGCCCGATGCCGCCAGGGTTGATGGGCACATTCTTCGAGAGTGAAATGGTGTACGTCTAGCAATGCTTCCGCCTGCACCAGCCCTACCTTGCAGGCGCTGTTCCCCACATCGACCACGACTAGATCAGCCTGCTTCATGGCGTCTCGACATTTAACTGGGCAGTAGGCATCTGGGCTGAGGGCATTTCGGGGAATGGAATATTCGGACGAGCCTTCACCACCGGTTCAGGCTCGGTTTCCTTCAGCACTTTCATCACATGGTTGACCAGGATCAAGAGCCCCTGGCCCGTCGCAGCCGAGACAGCCATCACTTCCTTGCCCGTCTCCTCTTGCAGCTTCTTGCGAACCTCGTCGCTGTCGGTCAGTTCCGACTTGCTGATGGCGATGACTTCAGGCTTGTTGGTCAGATCCTTGCTGTACAGATCAAGCTCTTTGCGGATGGCCAAATAGTTGGCTACCGGATCAGAACCATCGCTGGGGAACGGTTCAACGAGGTGGATCAACACCCGAGTACGCTCCACATGGCGAAGAAACTCCAGCCCGAGCCCAACACCACTGTGAGCGCCTTCGATCAGTCCCGGCAAATCAGCCAGCACGAATCCATGTTCATGACCAAACTGCACCACACCCAGGTTCGGGAACTTGGTGGTAAAAGGATAGTCTGCAATTTCGGGTTGAGCGCGCGACAACCGGCTCAGCATGGTCGACTTGCCTGCGTTAGGCAGACCAATGAGACCAACGTCGGCGATGAGTTTGAGTTCCAGCGCGATCCACCGTTCCTCGCCATCTTCGCCCGGTTCGGCTGCACGGGGTGAACGGTTGATCGAAGTAGCAAAGTGACGATTACCTCGACCGCCATAGCCGCCCTTGGCGACGATGATCTCTTCATAGGGATCTGTCAAATCCTTCAGGACATGCCCACGATCACGATCACGGATGACTGTGCCGGGCGGAACAATCATGGTAACATCTTTACCATTGGCTCCGTGGCGGTTGTTGACGCCGCCATCCCCGCCTTTCTCCGCTTTCCAGTGCTTGATGTGCGAAACCGCAGCCAGACTATCGGTGCCTGGAATGGCTTTGATGATGACATTCCCGCCATGTCCGCCATCGCCTCCATCGGGCGGCCCCTTCATGACATACTTGGCACGATAGAAGCTGACTTTGCCCCGACCGCCATGCCCCCCTTTGACGAACAAGAACACACGATCAACAAACATGAGGCACTACTCGACAAAAAAGGGTGGCTCTTAGCCACCCATGACTCGAATCGTTGGTTCGCCTGGAGGGCGAGGCTCCTGCAGAGCCGTGTTACTTGGCAGCCCCTGCCACTTCATCAGCCTTCACGTTCACCCGTCGACCGTTCTGATCGAAATAGACAGTGCCTTCGGTGAGGGCGAACAGGGTATAGTCGCTGCCACAACCAACGTTATGACCAGGATGGAACTGGGTGCCACGCTGACGAACGATGATGCCGCCATGCAGCACGTGTGCTCCGCCGTACACCTTCACGCCACGATACTGTGGGTTGGAATCTCGACCGTTCCGTGTAGAACCTTGTCCCTTTTTATGTGCCATCGCAGAGCCTCACACAGACGAGCAAACGCTCATTTTCAAGATTGATGTTGGGTAGAAATGATACAGGGAAGCAGGTTTTTGTCTACAGATAGGTACATTTAGCCCCCGGCTCACTTCAAGCCGGGGGTGCGCACGCCGTTCACCTACACCCCTAACCACAATAAGGGAAATAACTTACGACTAGGCATTGAATGGGTGCTTAGCACTATCCTTCTTCGACAGGATCTCATCGATCTTGGGTTCGACATTTACGGCGCGCTTCAATGCCAACTTGGTGGCGTCGTAATTGTACTGGTAGATCTTCTTGTTGTCCTTGGCGGCAGGGTGAATGAACACGCCACAAACACAGACCAACTCATCAGCAGTACCCTTAGGGAGAACTCCCTCGGCAACACTATCGGTGATCGCTTTCGCCACTGCCGCCTGGGCCGGGCCAAACATCTGAACGACCTGATCCATGTGCTTGATCGTGACCTTGGTGATCATGACCGTGGCGGGCTTGCAGATCAGATTCGGGGCCAGCACAGCCAGCAGGTTCGTATGACCGTTCGACTGATTGCACAAAGCGTTGGCAAAGGCCGTTCCGACCGGACCATCTTTGGAGCCAAGAAGGAGATCGATATGAGCCACTTCATTACCATCACCACACAGTGCTTCGCCAATGTACATGGACATGGTGCAGACTCCAAAAAGTGTAAACAGACCTACGCCGATACGATAGAAACCTGAGAGATGGATGCAAGACTGAATCTGGTTCGTCTGCCTCTTCTCTCGTCTGGTCGCCTGGTTCCCCCTCCCCGGTCTGGTGCTACTTATGTCGTTGATCAAAACATCCGAAAGGAGGGAGAGAATAAACAGTTGTCAGCCTGCGAACCTGTCTGTTTGTCTTTTGTCTACTAAAGTAAGTGTTCCCATACCTGCCTGAATGAGAATTCAAAGATGCCCCATCTAGCGATTGTCGGTGCCACCGGTGCAGTCGGTTCGTTGATGCGTCGAGTCGTCCTCGAACGCAAGCTGCCCTATCAGTCAATCAAGTTCCTGGCTTCCGCTCGGAGTGCCGGGCAGAGCCTGGAGTTTGCGGGAAAACAGTACAGGATCGAAGCCCTTTCACCTGAAGCATTTAAGGGTGTCGACATCGTACTTTCGAGTACGCCCGCGTCGGTGAGCAAAGAATGGAGCCCGATCGCAGCTAAGGCTGGGGCCTATGTAATAGACAATTCGTCCGCCTGGCGTATGGACCCTGAAGTACCACTTGTGGTTCCTGAAGTAAATGCCCACGCCCTGAAGAGCATTCCCAAGAAGATCATCGCCAACCCCAACTGTTCCACGATCCAAATGGTTGTCGCCCTACAACCGTTGCATGCCATTGCCAAAATCAAACGTGTTGTTGTCGCCACCTATCAGGCTTCTTCCGGCAAAGGTGCCACCGGCCTGTTCGATCTCGATGCCCAGGTTGCAGCACTCGGTCAGGGAAAGACCATTCCTGCCCCCTCCGCCCACATGGAACGCCTGGCTGGCAACGTCATCGCCCACGACTGGAAACTCGGTGAGGATGGCTATAGCGAAGAAGAAACCAAGATGGTTAAAGAGACCAAGAAGATCATGGGCGATGAGTCGATCCAAGTCGCTCCTACCACGGTGCGGGTTCCAGTACGAACCGGTCACAGCGAAGCAGTCAACATCGAGTTCCACTCAGCTATCACAGTTGACCAAGCCAAAGTGGCATTAGGCAAGGCCCCCGGCGTTATCCTGATGGATGGCTACGGACCCGGTTTGGTTCCTACTCCCCTGCAAGCCGAAGACCGAGATGAAGTCTTCGTCGGTCGAGTCAGAAAAGATGCCACCGTGCCTCACGGCTTGCAAATCTGGGTCGTCGCTGACAATCTCCGCAAGGGGGCTGCGACTAATGCGGTGCATATTGCACAAGAGTTGATTAAGCAGGGAATGGTAAAGTAGCTGGTGTGGGTCGTCCCCAATCCCGCAATCGAATGGTCACCGTTCATCGAGCTATTTGCGCTACACTATTCTCGATCACAAAGACAAGCTCTCGGGCGAAAATGTGCTGCCTAGGTTCATGCTGGAGATCAGCAAATTCTTGTGATTGCACACCCAAGTCTGATAACGCCCAAGTATTACACTGATTATCAAATAGATGATACCTGTCAGGATGCCGACAAACCACCCAGTGAAAGAACAGATTCCAACCAGCATGCGTTTAAAGTCTTTCACTCCACGGTACTCATCAGGCCTCTTGCAAATCCAACTGAAGCATTCAGAAACAACTTGGCCATCAAACGTCTCTCTACTGCCCGAGTTGCCTTCGAGTTTGTTCTCCTTTTGCACCATTGCAAATCCTCCGCTTCCTTGCACATGTGTATCCCAGAGTACTTCTTGATGGCGAGTGGCATAGAGTATCCTTGCCGAAATTACCCCCAGCAAGCCGCCGAGTAAGCTAATAATGATGCCAAAGACAATTCCTTCCAGCAGCCGTTGTCTACATTTCATGGTAGCCCCTTTGCGTCAGAGTCATGGTGTAGTGTAACATTGAATGATCAAGGAAAGCCGAGATAACCTCCATGCGTATCAAACTTGACTATGGCCGCACCGGACTCTGGGTTGATCTGCCTGATCATTGCCAGGGGCCGCTCAAGATCAAGCCGGCTCCACCGCTGGAGAACCCGGCACAGGCCATCGAGCAGGCGATCAACAAACCCATTGGCACTCGGCCGCTCGCAGAACTAGCCAAGGGGAAGAAATCCGCCTGCATCGTCATCTGCGATGTTACCCGACCGGTGCCGAACAAGTTGATCCTGCCGCCGCTGCTCAAGACACTGGAAGCCAGCGGTATTGCGAGGGACAAGATCTGCATTCTCATCGCCACCGGGTTGCATCGCCCTAATGAAGGAGCTGAACTCGAAGAGATGGTCGGTGCCGAGATCATGCAGAACTACCGCATCGAGAATCATTTCGGCAAACGGCCTGATGAGCATGTCTACCTCGGTGAATCCCCTCGTGGGGTGCCGATGTGGATCGATAAGCGTTACATGGAAGCGGAACTCAAGATCACCACCGGCCTGATCGAGCCACATCTGATGGCCGGCTACTCCGGTGGGCGCAAGGTTATCTGTCCCGGCATTGTTGCCCTGGAAACTGTCAAAGTCTGGCATGGGCCCATGTTCCTTGAGAACCCTAATGCTGATTGTGGCATCCTCGATGGCAACCCGGTGCATGAAGAAAACACCTACATCGCCAAGCAGGCGGGGTGCGATTTCATCGTCAACGTCTGCCTGGATGGCGATCGCAAGGTGACGTGGGTCGGGGCTGGCGATATGGTCGTCGCCTGGATGGAAGGCGTCCTCTTCTGCGAACAGGTGGTGAAGACCTCGCTCCCCGCTGCGGTCGATGTCGTCGTCACCAGTTGTGCAGGCTACCCCCTCGATACGACCTGGTACCAGGCTGTCAAAGGCCTTACCGGCGCGCTGCCCATCGTCAAGAAAGGCGGCACCATCATCCTGGCTGCTTCCTTAAGCGAAGGTATCGGCAGCCCGGAGTTTCAGTTCCTCATCAAGGATAACCCTAACCTCGATGTCTTCATCGAACGCATCATGGGCAAGGACTACTTCGTGATGGACCAGTGGCAACTCGAAGAGATGGCCAAGGTGCTGCGGCAGTGCAAGGTGAAGGTCGTCAGCGATGGCCTCAATTCGGAGACGCTAAAACAGTGCCATGTGAGTTCAGCCCCGACGGTAGAAGCAGCGGTGGCGGAATGTCTGCAAGAGTATGGCCCGAATGCGAGTTTGGCAGTGATTCCGAAGGGGCCGTACGTGATGCCGGTGGTGGCGGCGTAGTTACACAACTATGATCCTGAAAGGATCACCAGCAATAGACCAGGACTTCAGTCCTGGGTGGTGGTATGATCGGTATTCCCTGGTCCCGAAGGGACTACCTTAAACCTGTGCTTCCAGCCCTTGTAGACTCTCGCTCCGATTATTGTGATGCCGAAGAACCCTATCGCAAAGTAGAGATGTAAGTATCTTCCATAGTGTGAATCACCTTCATCAAGGAGTGTTTCTACGTTCCCAGAGTGCTTGATTCTCGCTTGATAGATAGTCGTCCCGAAAAGAGTAACTGTCTGAGTCGATATTTGGCCACCAGGCCAGCCTGTTAGTGGACCATGCCCATTGGTCAGGTACATAACACCCTCACGCCAGCAGTAGACTTGTTGAACTGCAAGGCTGACCATGAACGAAAGCCAAAAACATATCCACCATGCTGGAGTTTTCTGCATCAGTATTCACCATGCAATGTCGTTACCAGTATAGCCTAAGATAAGTGCCCGGAACAACTGTTCCGGGCTCTCATGTTGTTTATCATCCCATTAGAACTTCACCCACTCCATCAACTTCGCCTTCGGAATAGTCTTACCCTGCATCACCGGAGCCAAGTCCATCACCGTTTCCGTCGTTGAGGCATCTTCCGGGTCAGCCAGCAGCTTCTTAGCGCGAGCCAGCTCTTCTTTCTCCTTCCAGAAGCAGGCCAGGGCGATCTGGGCACAGCGTTCCTGGAACTGGGCAGGGGTTTCCTGCAGGTCAGCGAACTTGTCCACGAAGGCCAGCATCTCTGCCAGCTTATCGGGGTACTCGTTCAGGATGCGATTGGCCATCGCCTTCTTGTTGGCTGGCTCCATGTAGGTCAGTTCCACTGCTTTGTCGATACGACCGGGGCGGGTGGAAATGAACTCGGTGGAACCATCCGGCAGTTGCCGAGGCTGACCCATCGCAGGATCGACCTTCGTAATGTCGTTGGTCGTCACGATGGTGAAGATGCCATCGGAACGCTCCACGCCATCGATGCAGTTCAGCAGGCAGTCGAACGTCAGCGGGGTCATAGGGCGTGGCCGATCCCCATGGTCGTGGTCGTTCTTCTGCTGGCTGGGCATCATGATCTGCATGCCCTGGTTCTTCCGTGAGACGTTCTCGCGGCCATGGAAGACGTTGTCGATATCCTCGATGAGCGCGATGCAAGGCACGTTCACGAGCATATCATTCCAACTTTTGATGAGGTCCTGGTTGCTCATCTCCGCCAGGTTAAAGACGTAGATGGGCATGTTCAGATCTTCCGCAAAGGCGCGAGCGAGAGCAGTCTTGCCGGTACCTGGAGGGCCATAGAGCAGCCAGCCCCGTTTCCAGGGAATGCTGCGATGACGGTACCAGTCCTTGCTGCCCCGCCACATCTCGATCTCGCGCAGCAGGTCTTTCACCCTGCTTGGGAAGATCAGGTTCTCCAGAGCTTTTCCATTGTGCAGCCCAGCCTTACCCAACTGATCAGGCCCGTGGGCGAGCAGTCGGTACGAGTTCGTCTGGTACCAAGGCAAGCCGTTACTGTCGGAGCCATAGTCGTCGTCATCGCTGCCTCGCTTGGGAACGAAGTGGATGACGAAGCGGTTCTTGGCTTTCTCCTGCTCGGTGCTGGCATGCCAGGTCAGCTTGTTCATCTCGGCACAGGCTTCACGGATGATCGCTTCCACATCGAGCGTACCACGGATGAAAGTGATGGTCGAGTAGACCTTCGTCGCATCGCTGCTGCTACTGCTGGAGCTGCCAGTATCACCTTTGCCAATCCGGCTCTTGCGTTCAATTTCGTTATTGAAGAAGAACGGTATCCAGCCTTTCCAGAAAACGACCGAACGTGAACCAAAGAGTTCGTAAGGCACCAGTCCGAAGTTCCCATCACGGGTGTGTTCGTACATGGCCCCGTACATGTGATCGTAGTACCGGGAGATCTTGAAGTTCTTCACCAAGTGCGAGATCACCGCAGTGTGGGCTGATTCGCTGGGGATTTCGATGTGCTGGACGAGCACACTCACGGCGCGCCAGAGCAACGCCTTAATCTTGGTCCAGAAGCCTGCAATGAGTCCGAAAAGGACGCCGCCTGCCATGAGTTTGCTGAAGTCGAGGTTTTCCATGGTTCCAAGTCCTGAGTGCTTAGTCCTGAGTGCAAAGCACAGAAAGGACAGAGCCTTGAATGAAGGGGTTGGTTCGCGCGGGGGTTATTGGTGGGTGGGAACCAAACCGGAGGGGCAAGCCTCAGAGGAAGATGCCGAGCGTTGCTCGGTGGTAGCTGGAGCCGTCGTTCCCCACGGCATGCACTACACGCCGCATTATACGCAGCAGATCAAGGGGCTTGCGCATTTCCCTAAAAATAGATCAAGCTAAGTAATGTCACATAGGTCGTTAGGTGGGACAGACATTCTTGCCTGTGCCGGCCAGACAGGAATCAGGAATGTCTGGCCACCACCCATTGTTTCTGCATAAGAACTTAGTTGGACAAGAAGTGGAACTCTTAACCATCCTCTTACATCCAGTCCGAAGCTACGCCACATCCCGATCTTCAAATAACAGCAACCCAATGAGCATGGCAATGGTGCAATAAATCAAAGCATGTAGGCCAACTTGCCAGGTATAGGCTCCCCAAGGGACGATGATCAATCCGCTGGACAGGGCTGATTCAATTTTAAAATAGTTCAGTGAAGGTAAGATAAAACCAAAGAGTTCCGCGACGAACTTAACCAGAGGAATATCGCCCGCCTGGTTCTTGAGCACCGGAACCAGATTGCCAATGAAGAAGATCACCAAGCCTATAAAGATATTTAACACAAACGGCAAACGCGTCGCCAGGGCCACGGTAATCGCTGTCATGATCGCTACCTGACAGAAAGCGCAGAATGGGCCGGCCGATAGAAGCCCAATCACCATGAAAATGCGCAGGACGTAGATGACGCCTTCCTGCATGACATCCGGGAAATGGATAGAGATCCCCCGTAGTTCCATCAACGAATCCAGGTAGCCTTGTTCTTCTGGTTTGCTCGACATGTCTTCCAGAAGACGGTCATAATCGATCTTGGTGTTAATGGTCCAGCCTATCTCTAGTGTGAGAATCAAGATCATCAATAGAGCCGATGCGAGAATGCCTATATACTTTCCAATCAGAAAGTCACGGCGAGCCACTGGTTTTGATAGTAGCGTAACGGCAGTGCGCCCTTCGATTTCTTCTGAGACCGACAGAGCCGCGGTGAACAGCGTCAAAATGAGTGGAGGCAGGAGAATAGCCGAAAGCTGGAGTTCTTTGAGCATCTTCAAATCTTCGCCGAAGGTGTAATAAGGCAGAAAGATTGACAGCCCCATCAGGAAGATCATCGAGATGAGTAGAAACCAAAATAGAGGTTGTCGGATGGATTCCTTGTATGCCGCCTGAGCGACAGCCAGCATTTTGGTAGGAAGCGGACCAACGGCAAAGTAAATGAGCATCGCAAAAAGGAGGAGCATTATTACAAGAGTTACAATAGCTGCCATGCGAAGCTTACCCACCTGTTGGATATAAGATGTTGATGAGACTCGAACCCAGTCAGAATAAGGACTTCTTTACGTTCCGCCTATGTTTTCCAGCTGGAACGATAGAAAGTGACGTGAAAGTATTACGCTTGGTCTTGGCTCTTCGTTCATTTGAATCTTAGCGAAAATGAACGTTACGCCTTGCGCAGGCAGTACAGACTGCCCGCTACATCGCCTAAAATCCTCGGTATGTATCGATTCAACCAAGATTTTCGTTCTTTCCTTGTACATTCTAGAGACTGTGACCTAAGCTAATGACGTAGCGCAGAAGCCCTGCGACTAGACGTGGAGGCATCGCCCCCAGCGGTCTCGGCATTAGCCGATGTTTCTTCCACGTTCCAGATTGAGTCCACAATACGAGGTGGCCTGCCCATGATGACTGCCGAATTGGGCGCATGCGAATGGTTTGTTTGGGATTTACGACGCAGCAATCTCGTCGAACGAGGCAAGCTGGAACAGTTGGTCGCTGACTACATGGCACGCCATCCAAAGGCTGAGCCAGCGGAGCTAGCTGCCCATCTGGTCGATCAAACGATCCTGACCCGGTTCCAGGCAGATAGCCTCCTCAATGGGAAGAGCCAGGGGCTCGTGCTTGGCTCCTTCATTGTTCATGATATTCTTGGTTCAGGCACTATGGGCACGGTCTACAAAGCCAAGTCCAAGGTGAACAACGAATGGTACGCCGTAAAAGTGTTACCTCGGCGAAGCATGTGGAACATCAGGCTGGCCCGCCGCAAGGTAAGGGACTTCGAACAGTTCAACCACCAGGCTGTAGTTCCTTTTGTTGATGTTGGCACAGCCGGTGCCATGCATTACCTTGCCTGGCCGCTCGTTGAAGGTGAACCGCTCAACAAGTTGGTCGAGCGTCAGGGCCGGCTTCCCGCTCCCGAAGTAGCACTGTTCGGTATGCTTGCTGCTGAAGGTCTTGAAGCCTCACATCAACGAACTATCCTTCATGGGCTGCTCAAGCCTTCGAACGTAATGATCACTCCCGATCAGCGAGTGAAGATTCTCGATTTTGGCGTCGGCTCGCTCCTGCTTGAATCCGAAAGCGGTGAATCGGTCGTCGATACCATGTCGAGCGCTAACACTCTGGCTTCTGGTCTAGATTGTGCCAGTCCGGAAGGGATCATGGATCCTGCCAGCATGTCGTATCCTTCCGACCAATACAGCCTCGGCTGCATCCTCTACTTCTGTCTTACCGGTCAGTATCCTTTCCCCGGCAATAATGCCGTCGAGAAGATGATGGCCCACCAGACCAAGCAACCCAGGGCCATTGCCGAGTTGGCTCCCGATTGTCCTGAAGAAGTGATTGAAATCATTGATCGGCTAATGACCAAGGAGCCCAGCGAACGCTTTGGCTCTATGGGTGAAGTCGCCAGCGCGCTACGTCCTCATGCGATGGTCGTCGCTTCAATGGTGCAACAGGCTGCTCCTGCTGCTCGTGGCAAACGTGCCCAAGGGGCAGGACGACAGGTTGCGGCAGCAGTTCCCGCATCCTATGGTGAGCAGGAAAGCTACAACGGCGCAGGCTACGCTGTGCCTCCTGTCTCCGCTCAGTCAGGTGTCCGAACCGGTTCCTCGGCGCAGCGTCAGGGCAATAGTGGTCAGTATGATCGCTCGGCCGCACGTCCGACTCCTCAGCCTGTCAGCGATTCCTATGGCGATACGGTCGCCGAGGTTCAAGGTGTGCCTCCCTCAGGCTTCTCGTCCCTGCGGGAAAGCCTGCATCAGCAAGACCCACGCATCCAACATCAGCGCAGTTCCCAGAGCGGCACTTCCATCGGCCCGATGTATGGTCAGTATCAGCAGGTGTCCCCTTCACAGGGCATCAGCCCCGTCACCCTTGTAGTGGCCATAGTACTCAGCATCGTTGTTGCTATGGCCATTTCCATGGGATTGATGATCTGGCTATTTAAATCAGGCGTCTTGCACATGGGACAGTAGACCACTTCAACTGAATCAACCACGACCGTTGAGGCCATCCTAACGGTCGTTTGTTTTTACTTCACCTCGCTCCTGATCTCCTCGAGAAACAACTGCCTCAGCCTGACTACCTCCACAAAGCGTTCGACTTGCTGCGTCAGTGCTGTCGCTGTCCAGCTCTTGGCCTTCCGCTCCACATCCCAGGCGGCCAGTGCTGCGTTGAATGCTGTTTCAGGAATGGCGCTGCCGGCGATCTCCAGTGTCTTGCCCCATTCATGAGCCTGATCGACCACTTCGTTCTTCAGTATCTGTCTGGCTAACTTCAGGTATTGTTGGGCAAATGCAACCGACCATGGCCGGGGTAACACATCGAGCATCAGGATCAACGCATCCAGATCGAGCCGGCCTATCACCAAGAAGGGCAGCACGTTTTGCTCGGCTGTGCCGGAAGGCAGCAGCTTGAGCACCGTGATCATCCGGCTGAGTGTCTGCTGGCTTTTCTTTTTGTCCTGCTGCCAACGCAGCAGCCAGTGGTCCCAGAGTGCGTAAGCCCACGCCAATCGGGCAGCGCTATCCTTCGGGTCTAGCTCCGTCGCTCTCGTCCATCCCTGAATCACATCGTCAGCAAATTCATCCTTTTGAATCGCAACTAGCAACTTCTGTGGAGATAATGCAAAATGTGCTGTCCAGAGAGTCAGTGGCACCGCGCTGAAGATCATCTCGAGCCAGTAGGCTTTCTTCCCACGACCGGTCGGCACCTTGGAGGGGACACCATCACGAGACCAGTCCGTGGGCAGTTCATCGGGTGGACAGGTCTTCAGCCCTGTTCCTTCTTTTCTCAACATACCTTCTGCCCGTGTCTGCATGCGAAGGCCAAACGCCGAACCAGGTAACTGTTTCAGCAAGGAGGCTGCAATCTGCTTAACCTGCTCGCTGCGATCATCGAGGAGACTTTCCAGCAACGCTTCATCTTCTGAGCTAAGGCCCACCTGGAGATGTTCTACCAGTGTCGCCCGGGCATCGGCCTTTTCCTGCGGCAGAGTCTCTTCCAGCCATCGTCGTCCTTCGGCTGCGTCAGCTTGCCTGATGATAGAAATAGCCAATGCCCGCTGGGCCAGCTTGCCCACGTCCCATGCTCTTCTCAGTGCAGTGCGATCCAGGTTGGTGATGGCATGAATGCCCTGCGCCACCCACTGCCAGCGCGGGTTCCACTGACTGAGCCAGCGACCACGCTCGCCCAGCACCGGCAACAGTTGTTCCCTCAAAACCGTTTCTGTGATATTTAAAGCCTGAGGCAACACTTCATAGGGCAATTCGACACGATGCTGCTGCATCGCTTTGAGAAACTCTTGCAGAAGATCAGTCTTTTGATCCTGGATAGATTGATCGAGCAGATGGATGAGCCGGTGCGACCGTAACACTTTCAGCGACGGTGGTGCCGGCTCTAATACTGCAACATCCATTGGAACTAGTCCGGCCTGCTGATAGATCGTGTAGCCCCCCGCCGCCAGCAGCAGCTGTTCCTCCTGATCGGTAATCAACATTGACTTGATGAGTGCACCGACATCGTGTCCATCATCGAGTTTGATCTCCGCATACTTGCCGGTGCCTACCAGTGCTGTTTTGAGAAGAGTATCCATCAGATGAGTCGATAGCTCCCATTGAGGAAGACACCGAGAGGCCGCAGCTTGATGCCATCCCATTCGCCGGCGAGGTCGAACGGATGCCCCCCGGAGAGGGCGAGCAGCTTCCAGGCATCAAAGTCGATCAGAGGCAGCGATTGACCGGTGCTGTCTCGAAGGAACCAGCGTTCTTGTGATCGAGCCAGCGTCACCTGGTTGAGTAAACACCCGAACGCCTGAAGCCAGGGCTGACGAGCTAAATCAACTGCCACGCTGAGGAGAAAAGCTTCGATGGTGGCGTGACCGGCAAAGCTCGATTTGATCGGAACCGCCTGTTCCTCTCGAAATGCAAACTGGGCACGCTGCCGACCGCTTCCTGGGTAACAAATCATCGCTCCCCGCTGCTGGGTGCCGGGTAGCAGCGGAATAGGGAAGGAGGTGGGCCCGATGACGAACTGTAGCATCAGTGTGAGTCGCTTTGATGCCTGGCCCAGACACCACGTCCGCTGTACCCGCAATTTGTCTTCCTCATCGATCCATTGACCGAGGATGAGCCAGTCATCGATGACTTTCTCCCCGACCTTTTCGAGTTCTTGACTGGTGATCGTCCATCCAATCCACTGCCGTAGATCATTGGCTAGCGATGGTTCCAGTTGTTCGATTTGCTCGAAGGCACGTAGAGCGAGCTTGATGCGCCCCAACTCTCCCAGCAGCAATCGTGGCCATTCTGGCCCGCTGCCTGGCAGTTCGCCGAGTCGGCGTACACGCAGGGCAAGGCCGGGAGCTTGAGCATCCACTAGCCGACGTGCCTGTTCATCCCAAAGGGCAGCGCCTTTGGTTTCGAGACCCGCCAACCCGCCTCGCACCAGGTCTTTCATCCACAAATCGAGTCGTTCCAGACCATCGCACACTCGTTCATGACGCTGCTCAGCCCGTTTCTGTTGGGCCTTCTCATCGACTGGCTTGAGTTCCTTCTCCGCAGCCTTGCCTTCCTTTTTGCCGGTTGCTTCAAGCCGTTTGGTCAGCCATTCAGCGACCCAGGGTGGTGAAGACTGCTCCAGGAATGCGCTGCGATTGGTCACAGCCAGCAGGAATAGCCCCAGCACATGTTTGCACGGAAACTTGCGACTGGGGCAACTGCACTTGTAGCCGAGGTTGCTGAGATCAACCCTTACCTGGTAGAGGGCGCTGCCCTGGCACTCGCCCCAGAGGACCTGATCATTCTGCCCCAGGCTCTGCCAATGCTTGGCGAGTTGCAGCGCTTTCCCCGCCTTGGCGCTCGCCTCATCGGGTGCCATCTGGAGCACTTGTTCCAAGGTAAGTTGCATCGGTGCTATTTCTTCAAGCTTTCGAGGTAAGCCAATAGATCACGCAGTTCATCGGGGTTAAGAGTCTGATCGATCCCAGCCGGCATCGTCGAGACAGGTGAGGCTGTCATCTCTTCAATATCGTTCCGCAACACTTTCTGATCGACCCGCTGGCTGCTTGTGAGGACGAGGGCATCAGCGGTTTCCCGTGTCATGACGCCCGTGATTGTTCTGCCTGACTTGGTAACGATGACCATTGTCTCGAAGCCACGGGCCAGGGAGGCACTGGGGAAGACGACCGATTCGAGCAGATCAGCACGGGTACGGATGGCCCCGATGATGCTAAGGTTGGGTCCAATCAATCCACCCTCGGTACCAATCCGATGACAGGTGGAGCAGACTGCCTTGGGGCCGAAGAAGAGTTCTCGACCTTTCTTGATGTCACCACTGGTAAGCAGTGGCCTGAGTTGTTCGAGCCGGGCCTGTTGAGCAGCGAGGTCGGGCCTGCCTTTCTTGAGCAGCATCTCGGCTCGGCTACGCAACTCCGAGGGGAACTTCTTGACGAGCTTCTGCAACCGATCGAGTGGTACCGCTGCCAAGCCGGGGGCGGTATCGAGCGCCTGCACGAGCACTGCATAGTCAGCGCCATCGGAAGAGAACTCCCACGGTCCCAGCAGCAGAGACAGTTCCAGTGGCCCAGCCAGCTTGATCGGCTTTGTCAGGGCGGTGAGCTGTGCCGGGTTGAAATGGGCGACACTGATTGCCTTCGCCGCTGCCAGTCGAATCGCTGGCTCTTCATCGGGTCGAAGAGCATGAAGCAGATGGCCGACAAAAGAATCACTGACGGGCTTTCCTTCCTGGAGTGCAATTCCTGCCGCAGCCAGTCGGACCGCCATCGGTCGGTCAGCAGTCTCGGCTATAGCCATCAGTTCCTTGTCGAACACCCCTTTGCTGCCTGCTCCCGCAGCCAGCACCGCTTGCATGATGAGATCGTGATCGTACTTCTTTTCGCCCAGGAACGACTTGAGCGGCCCGTTCCAGAGTTGTGGCCATTTGGAGAGATCAGCCTGAGCCATTGCTTCGAGGATGATGTAACGGACGTTGCCGGTGGTATCCTCACAGGCGAGCCGATCAGCGATGAGTTGCTGCATCCGGCCCTGGGGAGCGAGGGCGATGATCAGGTTCTTGAGGCCGGTCAATCGGCTGTCATCGAGGTTCTTTTTGTTGAGTTCCCGATCGACGTAGTCAGCAAGATCGGTGACCCACTGTGGCCGGCGGGCGACGACATCGAGGGCAGCTTCTTTCAAACGGGCATCGCTGGTCTGGAGCATAGGGGCGACAGCATCCCAGGAGAGGGCGTTGTCCCCCATTTGATCGAGAGCGATGAGCACCCCGCGCTGCACCCTTGCCGAAGTATGGCCCAGACCAGCAGAGGTGGATCCCGGCTGCTGGATGCGAGTGAGGGCATAGATCAGGGCATGTTCAAGGAAGGGATCGTCGGCGGTTTCGAGAGCCTTGACGAGGGGCACGACTGCATCAGCACTCTTCAATCGCCCCAAGGTCTGCGCTGCTTCTCGTCGAATCGCGGGGTGCTCGTGTTCAAGCAACTTGATGACAGCTTCTGCTGCCTCGGTGTCACGGTACTGTCCGATGAAACGGAGGGCGGTGAGTTGAATGTCCAATCTATGGTTGAGGTAACGCCGAAAATCAGCCATCTTCTTGGGGTCGACCTTTTCGGAGAGGGATCGAGCGTCGGCCCAAAAGTTCGATAGTTGCTCTTCCGGCTTATGTATGGTTGTGATCGTATCAATCTGCACTGGGTTGCCTGATTGTGGTTCTCTCTTTCTTTTGATGCGATATATGCCCCCTTCCACATTGGGCTTGGAAATCTGCGAGGTGGGACAACCATTGCGGAACCATCCACCTGTGTCAACGAGAATCATATTGCCATCTGGGCCTTGCAGTATTTGTGTCGGATGGAAATCTGGATGAGTACACGTCAGGAACGGCTCTGACTTTAGAGTGAAACTGGCTCCATTGCGTGTGATGGTATGTGAACGAACACTGTGAGTGTTAAACTCTGCTGTGTAGTATTTGTCCTTGTAGTTGTCTCCCCATTTGCTGAATAACGCGTCCAGACGCACAATGCTCGACACCGCCACCCAACCGAGTTCCCCCATGATGGGCAGGTACTGCCCCGTCCACTTCAACTCTTTGACTGCTCGTACATCGTAAGGATAGACCGCTCCTTCGAGGCCGAAGAGAATGCCATCATGGCGGGGGCTATTGAGGATGAGGTTCGTACAGACCAGCGGTTCGCCGGCCGGGGTGAAGGCGACCTCGACCGGATTATCCATACCGCCGGCGAAGACTCGTTCCAGTCCGCTGCCATCGGTCTTGCAGCGATACAGGCCCGACGCTCGGCCTTCTAACTTGGTACCATCGCCCAGCGTCACGCTATGCCCATTGCGGCCGTTGCAGAAGTAGAGCCAGCCATCGGGGCCGAGTTGTGGGCCGTGTAGATCAGCAGCGTTGCCAACGGAGCCAAACTTGCCGACGAGAGGGATGCGTTCATCGGCGATGCCATCATCGTCTTTGTCGATCAACTTCCACAAATAGGGGAACGAGGTGGTGTAGATCGCTCCCTGGTGCCAGAGGATGCCGGCGGGGAAGGTCATCTTGTCAGCAAACTGCGTCGCCTGATCGTAGACGCCATCGTTTTTACTGCTGGTCAGCCGCCTGATGCCGTTGGGCAGTTCCTTCTCGAGTTCCTGCCGGTTGCGATTGACCCCAGCCATTTCGGTAACGTAACAGCGGTCTTTATCATCGAAAGTAACGTGCAGCGGATGCTTCACTAACGGCGGCCCGGCGATCTTCTCGATGACGAAGCCGGGCGGTAGTTGCACATGCTTGGCGAGGTCGAACTGGGCTGGTGGATCAGCGGGGGCGGTCGAAGCCAGGCCGATGAACAAGCCACTGATCAAAAGCACGATGCTGGTACGGGGAACCATAAAGACCTCACCGCCAAAGCCCCCATGCACTTGGGGATGAGGAAAGCATAACAGAGGAAAGCCTTCAGGGCGAGGGTTCTCTCTTTCTCTTCGTCTATATCCTGACATCATGCACAATTACCTGAATATGTTGCCGATCGCTGAGCAAGCTGCCCGGGCCGGGGGGGAGCAACTTCGTGCCTGGCGGCGAAAGTTTGCGGTGAAGGAAAAGGGGAAGTTTGATCTCGTGACCGATGCCGATCATGCTGCCCAGAAAGCAGTCAAGGAAGTCTTGATGACTGCCTTTCCCGACCACAGCTTTCTCGGAGAAGAGACACCGTTAGCTGAGAAGCAAGTATTACTACAGAGTCAGAAGCCCCTCTGGGTCGTCGATCCGCTTGATGGCACCACGAACTACGTTCATGACTTCCCCTGTTATGCCGTCTCCATCGGACTAGTCGTCAATCACGAAGTGGTTCTGGGGGTTATCTACGATCCGAGCCGGAATGAGCTCTTCTCCGCAGTACGTGGGCAGGGGGCGACGTTAAGTGGCGTACAATTGAAGTGTACCCGCTCCGGTTCGTTGAGTGATGCCTTGATTGCTGTCGGCTTCCCCGCCAATCTGCGGGGCAATGAGCACGTTATCGAAGCTTGGAAGTGGTTTGGCTACGAAAGCCAGGGCATGCGGCGTACCGGTTCGTCGGCACTCAACCTTGCCTACGTCGCCGCAGGTCGTCTCGATGGTTTCTTTGCCTTCCAGATTTGCCCGTGGGACATTGCAGCCGGGATCGTGCTGGTTGAAGAAGCGGGCGGCCGCATAAGTCAGGTGGATGGCACGACTTACGATCCGTTAGAAGAAACGGTCTTTGTCTCAAGCAATGGAGCACTGCATGGCGAGCTGTTGCGTGGCCTACAGGCTGTCATCTCAGGAGGCCGGCCATGAGCGGCAAGATGGGCTTCCTCGCGGAGCGCATGGCGATGTGGCAGGCATTCCGTAAGGACTTCTTCCACACCGGGTCGCTTATGCCCAGCAGCAGCTACCTGGGGAGAGAGCTTGCTGCGAACCTGAAAGGCGACCGTGCCCCCGCCCGTATCCTCGAAATCGGTGGGGGCACCGGCCCAGTCACAGCCCAGATCATCCCCTTCCTGAAAGATGGCGATCAGTTCGATGTCGTTGAGATCAATGGCGACTTCGTCAAGCTGCTGTGTGAACGATTCAGAGTATTGAATCCTTCCTCCATCGAAAGTCCGCCCGAACGTTTTCGCATTTTCCACGCTCCGGTGCAACAGTTGCCTGGGCATGACGTCTATCAGCACATCATTAGCGGTTTGCCCTTCAACAATTTCCCCATCAAGTTGGTGCGCGAGATCTGGAACAGCATTCACCGCCTGGCTGCCCCCGGGGCGACGTTTGCCTTCTTTGAATATGTCGCCATCCGGAAAATCAAACGGCCTTTCGTTCGTGGCAAAGAGCGACAACGGCTGAGCCTGATTGATCGGCACTTCGCTCGTGAGATCAAGAAGCATCAGATGCATGCACGCAAGGTGATGCTAAATGTGCCGCCGGCGGTGGTGCATCATCTGAAGTTTTAATAGTGTTTCTCCCCTCTTCGCAAAGGGAGGAACCATGCGACTTCTGCCTTCTCGAACAGTGTGGGATGATGTACGATAAAGAGACCACTAGGAATGTTGCTATGGTTCGTGCTGGCGTACTCCCCGGGGTTGTGTCGTTGTTGACGATGTTGGTGCTGCTTTCTCAGCCACTGGCTCAGGATAAGAACCCCAAGGTCCGTCCACCACAAGACTCGAGATTGAGGGCAGCGACAACTCGGACTGTCGAAGAGTACGCCAAGGTCATCGGTCCGATTCTGACGACCATTTCCGCCGACTATCACTTTGAAGCCATCCCTGAGACTGCCTTGGCGGGACGAGCGCTGTTGGGCCTTTATCGTGCCGGCAGTATTGTTCCTCCTGATACCCTGGTGCGTGATCCAGATATTTACTTCAAGACTGTTCCGGGAAACAAACTGTCTGAGAAACTCGAGCGGGCCCGGGAAGCAATAGGGGATATGCCACTGATCCAGGGGGAAAGAGGCATACATGCCAGCATGCATGCTGTCTTCCGATCACTCGATATCTTTTCGAACTATTCCGAAGTCGATCCTGCCACACGCGCCACCTATGAATCGGGAGTGGGCATCGGCTTGTTCCTAGAAGACAAACCTCTGGGCGGCAGCTACTTCGTTCGCAACGTCACCATCGATGGCCCAGCTCATAAACAAGGCCTTCGACCGGGCGATGAACTGCTGGAGATCGGTAAGAATCATCAGCCTATCGCTCCGAACACACCGACGGCTCAGGTCAATGCCACCATGACGATCATGGCACGCCAACGAGAAGGGTTAACACTGACAATACGCAACCTCCAAGGGGTCAAGAAGACCATTGATGTCGCCACCCCCCGTCAAACCATTGATAACAGTGAACTGGTCATCATTGGCAGCGAGTTTGATCGCGAAACGATGACCCTGGGGTATCGACCTACTGGCGAGGGCGAGTGGGACTACTGGGTGGATTACCCTCGCCGCATTGCTCTCCTTCGATTGGGAACTATTCAAACGCCCCCACAGCGCATCATGGAGATCGTCTATCAGTTGAAGGAAAATGGCCTCAAGGGGCTTATCCTCGATCTGCGCGATTGCCCCAGCGGAGTGCCCGAGTATTCAGCAGACCTGGCTGGCTTCTTTCTGAACGGCGACGTATTGATTGCCAAGACAAACCACCGCAATAGTGAAACTGATGATGTCAATCGAGTGGAACCGCGCAGGGAATATCGTTCCGGCAAGGAAGCGAGCCACTGCCTCGATTTGCCACTGGCGGTGCTCATTGGGCCTGATACCTCTGGTGCCGCGGAATTGATTGCAGCTGCCTTGCAGGATCATAAGCGGGCGACGATCATCGGCCAGCGATCTCGAGGCAAATCGACGATCCAACAGAACAACAGCCGTGAGAGAGAGAACGCTTACGGCATACGTTACTCATATCGCTTGACAGTGGGCGTTTTCATGCGGCCCAGCGGGAAGAACTTGCACCGCATGCCTGGGGCCACCTCCAACGACGACTGGGGTGTTCGGCCCGATGTAGAAGTGGTGCTCCCGAACCAGATGCGCCGGCAAATCCGTGCCTGGTGGTTTGAACACGACACTCGACCAGCCGATTCTCTTGAGCCCACCAAGATGGACGACATCCGCAACGATCCGGTAATGGCGGCAGCAGTGAAAATATTGAGCAAGTAGTTGGCCCGGTAGATCTAATATCAAGGTCATTTCGTTGCCTTAATATATTCAACGGAATTGGTCTAAAGTATGCCTAGGCGGCCAGAATAACCCTCCTCTCTTCGTTCGCAACTAACAGTTCGAGTTATCTTGATCGAATCCCGCCCCACCCTTCGCCCCCTGCAATCCCCCTCCCCCTACAACCGTCACTCTCGCCACGATGCGTTTGCACGGCACCATAGTCGCATTCCTCTTCGTACTCATGTCAAGCATCTCTGGAACGAATTCGTGAGAGAGTCGTGGCATTCATGGAGGGCTGGGGCGATGGGAGGAACCAGAGGAGACGATATGGTCAGTGCGAATAGTAACGGGCCGATCCAGGACATCCGGGATCGTACCTCGGCACCAGTCGAACCAGAGTTGCGGCACGAACTCTGAGTCTCGACAGCATGATGCAGGGTCGGCTCAACACCTCGGAGTGCAAGGAGGCTCCCGTCCATGTTTAAGCGCTTCATAGCGCCTCTGCTGTCTGCGGTCGTCGCGTGTACCCTGGCCCCGATGGCCTGGGCTGGCGACTGCGGAGCTTGTGGTTCATCAAACGTTACCACGGGCTGTGGAGGCTCAGGCCTCTTCAGCGGTTTGGCCAATTTCCGACTGGGCAACAGCGCCCGCTACGAGACGGTCTATGATACCGTCATTGAAAAACGCCAGCACACCACCTACCAGACGGTGGAAGAAGTGCAAATGCGCAACGTTACCCGGACCGCTTATCGGGACGAGCAGCGCACCACGACCAAGACTGTGAATGAAGTACAATATCGTCAGGTTGAACAAACCTGCAACAAGGTCGTTCAAGAGACCTGCTATAAGGATTGCGTGAAGACTGTCTGCAAGCCGGTCTGCGAAACCGTCATGAAGACGATCACGGAATGCAAGCCGGTCTGCGAAACCACCTATAAGGACTGCGCCAAGGTGGTTTGCCGCACGATCGACGATCCTCAGACCCGTTGCGTGAAGTTCCAGGTCTGCCATCAGATCTGTGAAGTGAAGGAATGCCATCGCACGGTCTGCAAGCCGGTCTGCGAGACCTGCTACAAGGATTGCCAGGTCACGACCTGCCGCCAGGTTGAAGAGTGCGGCACGAAGACTGTTTGCGAAAAGGTCTGCCGTCCTGTTTGCGAAACCAAGACGGTTTGCAAGAAGGTCTGCGAACCGACTTGCGAAACGGTCTGCGTTCCCGGCAAGAGCCATATCAAGTTGGTTCATGAAGACCCATCTTGCTTCACCGATCCCTGCACCGGCGCAACCTGCAAGAAGAGCGGCGCTGTGAAGCTACAGGTTTGCAAAGAGCCTGATCACATGGAAACCCGCACGGTTAACAAGACCCGCACCGTTCAGGAGCAGGTTCAGGTGACCCGTATGGTGACTGAGAACGTTACCAAACAGGTTCCTACCAAGGTGATGAAGAGCATTCCTGTGACTGAAACCCGCCGTGTTCCTTATACCGTCACCAAGATGGTGTCAGAGAACATCGTCGAACACAAGAACGTGACCCGCAACGCCAAGGGTGCTTGGGTTGACAGCAAGGGTCGTACTTATGCCAGCGATATGTCCGGCAAGTACCTTGATGCCAATGGCAATGTCATCGGTGGCTGCGGTAACGGCAATGGTGCTGCTAACGGCGGCAACGGTGCTGGTGCTCCTGCTACCGGCGGCGAAGCTATCGGCAACACCACCTTCCAGGAAGGTGCCTGGGTTACCCGCACTGAAACCGTGAACGTTCCCCGTACAGTTACTGAAACTGTCATTCAGCGGATTCCTGTTCAGACTCGCCGTATGGAACAAGTGACTCGCCAGGTTCCCGTCACTGTCACCCGCATGGTTCAGGAACAAGTCACGACTCGCGTTCCTTACACGGTCTGCAAGACGGTTCCTGTGACTGTGACCAAGACTGTCGCTGTGTGCGTCCCCAAGCAAGTATGCAGCACCTGCACTGTGAAGGTTCCTTACTGTGTGACCGAATGCGTTCCTGTCAAGGTCTGCAAGCGAGTTCCAGTAACGACCTGCGTTGATGTCTGCAAAAAGGTTGCCCGCCGCGTTGAAGTGTGCCAGCCCGCTTGCGTCGATCCTTGCAAGGCTTGTGCCAGCAATTGCGGTTGTGCCAAGGCTGCCCCTTGTGCTGACGCCTGCAAACCGTGCAAGCCCAGCTTATGCGACAGGCTCTCCAGCTTGTTCTCACGTCGTGGTCACTGTGGTTGCGCTTCTGAATGCAATAGCTGCAACAGCTGTGGCGGCAGCGTAGCCCCAGCCGCTGCCCCGGCGAAGGATGCTGCTCCTGCTGCTCAGATGCCGGCCCCAGCCAAGTAATTCAAACCTCTGTAGCTGACCTCGTGTGAGGTCAGCTCCTCCTCGCATGGGACGGTCGACGCAAGTCGTCCGTCCCGTGTGTGTTTTTCATCGTACTATTTGATTTTCAGCTTCCGGCTCTTGCCCAGCACCTTCAGCGTCACTTCGCCTTTTGCCCCGGCTGGTAATTCAACCAGACAGTTCACCTTCCAACTTGTTGCGATTTCGTTAGGCTCTTCCAAATCATCGCTGACGATGTAGCCGGATGAATCTACGTTCCAGGCAACGTGTACATAGCCTCCGACATTTCCCGTCAGCCCCTGCTGGTTGCCTAGTATCTTTTTCCCTGTCAGGTGCTCCAGAACATTCCCACCGCCTCCATCCTGCCGTTCACTGCCAATGGAAATCCTGACCTGCATACCGTTCTTGTCCTCGAAGGTAACATCGTCGTTGTACTCTTTGATCAAGCCGTCGTGTGTCCAGCTTTTGGCGGTCGAATCGCTTTTAGGCCCAATGTAATCCCTCAGTGGGATGCTAGGGCCATCTCCCTGCGGAGGCTGATAACTCATTTGGAAATGACCTGCAGCGACATTGTCGTCCTGTATGTAGACGGCATCCTTCGTTACTCCGTTGCTTTCAACTTGAATATGGCCTTTGCTTAGATAGATGCGGCCGCGAGCTCCCTGAAAGAATTTGTCCACATCGGAGTTAGGCACTTTGAGATGCAGCAAAAGATACTTGCCCTGAGGATTGTTCCGGGCCACCATGATCTGTCTTGGCCCGGGAATACAGTAGGCAGCGGTATCCGAGTTCATCACCCTCACGCCGACGTTGTTGTACCCCATCGAATTGACCGCTGTGAAGACATCGACGATTTCAGCTTCCGGCGAACCTGTGAATATCTTTCCCCAGGGTATGAGGATCAGAATCAGGACGATGCCAGTGACACAAAACAGTGTCAAACCGCCGATCATCCATTTCACGCCTGCTCCGAGGCCGGTCAATTCCTTTTTCTTGTTCTTTTTCTTCTTTGGTTTTGGCGTTGATAGCTTACCGTCACCCACAGGTGCCGGAGTTGGTGTTCGGAGTTCGCTGGACTGCTTGACCAGCGGCTTTCCTAAAGAGTCCGTTGGCACTGACCTGACAGTATGAGTTGATCCAGCGACTCCTTGCCGTACCGGCAATACCACCGGTCGTGCCGATCCTGAGACTGGCATGATTGCTCCACAAGCCGGGCACTTAATCTTTTGTCCTGCACCTACTTTTTCTGGTAGTGTCAATGTTTGACGACACGCCCCGCAAGCTATCATTCTTGCCATGATTAGACCCTCCAGGCATCAGTATCTCCGCTGTTATTGTCATTTGCAACCATCTGTTTGCTGAACTTCATGCAACATTTACCCACCGGCCAGAAGGCATGGGATAGCTTCAATCATGACGATTTTCTCATTCTCAAGCACATTTGTGTTACTCGCTACTTCCTTTAGACCCAATTATCTAAGATAGACTTGCACTATAATTCCGCGGAGATTTACCCCCAATGTTGCGACGACACTTCTTCCTTCTGGCTGTGCTCCTAACGAGCATTTCCGGACTGGCCTGGGCCACCGACAAGACTCCAGTTACCAGTAATGCCAAGCTCTTCAACCCGCTAGAATCCGAATCACGGATCATGAGCGACATTTATTATCTTACCAGTGATGAACTGGAAGGGCGTGGCAGCACCACCGAAGGGATCAACAAGGCCGCTGAGTATATTGCCGGCCAACTCAAGAAAGCTGGTCTACAACCTGCGGGTGTCGATGGCACCTATTTCCAACCCTATGACTTCAAACTCGCCGGCCCACGATTGGGCAACGACAACTACGTAAAGTTCACCGTCGCCGGCAATACGATCGAGTTCCCCAAGACCACGGTGCAAACGCTCGGAGCTGGCAACGCCGGTGTTCTGAAAGATGCAGCCGTTGTCTTTACCGGATTTGGCATCACCAATAATGAACCTGGATACGATGACTACGAAGGTGTGGATGTTGCTGGCAAAGTAGTAATCATCCTTCGTAAATCTCCACAACAGGATGAAAAGACAGAAAAGAAGTTTGCCGAAGACTTGTCCACGCTGACCAGCAAGATCAATCGTGCTATTGAGAAGAAAGCTGGCGCGATCATCCTCGTCAATGATGCAACGCTCAGCAAGGACTCGGACGATCTGGTACGGTTCAACTTCGCCGGCACCCGTGCCAAGAAGGAAGCACCTCCTGTCTTTCATGTCAAGCGAAGTGTGATCGACCAAATGCTCGGCAAAGCGGGGATGAAATCGCTCAAAGACATCGAGGCAACGATTGTAGAGAGCCAGAAGCCTTGCAGTGCTGTGCTTAAAGACGTCACCGTCAGCCTGAAGGCAGACATCAATCGTGATGGCATCAAGATAAAGAACGTAATGGCCACTGTACCCGGTGCAGGCGATCTCGCTGAAGAGATTGTCTATGTTGGTTCCCACTACGATCACGTTGGTCGTGGTGAAACCGGCTCGCTGGCTAACAGCAAGGAAATCCATCACGGGGCGGACGACAATGCGTCCGGCTCGTGTTGTAACCTTGAGATTGCCCGTCGCTGGCAGGATCTGCAGAGCGGCCCAAACGCCACTAAGAACCGCCGACGGGTGGTGTTCCAATGGTATTCGGCTGAAGAATGGGGCCTGATCGGGTCTGACTTCTACACCAAGAACCCACTGTTCCCGTGGGCTAAGACCGCCTCCATGCTCAACCTCGACATGGTCGGCCGTCTTGGCTTTGACGAAAACAAGCTTGGCAAGAACCTTGACGAAGAAGGGATCAAGCGCGCCCGTGAGAAGAAGTACCCACTTGAAATTGTCGGCGTCAGCTCGGCAAAAGAATTTGAAGCCCTCGTAGATAAGGCCAACGCTGATCTGAATGTCGAGATCATCAAGCCGCTGTCTAGCCCCTACTTTGGAGCCAGCGATCACTATTCGTTCTACAAGAGGCAAATTCCGGTTCTCTTCTTCTTTACTGGTATGCACCCCCAATATCATCGTCCCACTGATGTGTGGCAGACGGTAAACATCAAAGGCATCCGTCAGTGTGCAGAACTGGGCCAGAATATCCTCGAAGGCTTGACCACGATGGCAAAGCCTGAATTCCAGAAACCCGGGACAAACATCCAACCCAGCGCAGAGTCCGCCAGGAAAACGTTTAACGAAGCTGATAAGAAGATCAATACGCCTCCAGTAAAGGCTGAGAAATCACCGACTCCGGCCAAGGGAGATAAGAAAGAAGAGAAAACTGATCCCCATGCCGGCAAGGCCTCCACCGATGGCGACAAGGAAATTGCCCCGGTCAAGGTACCCCGCATGGGCATCATGTTCGATTACAACGATCCAGGCCCTGGTGTGATGATCGATAGTGTAACCGATGGCAAGCCGGCCCAGAAGGCCGGTCTTAAATCAGGCGATCGCATCTTGGAAATCAACGGCAGGAAGATTTCCAGTATGAACGACGGCGAAAATTCCTATATGCTCATCATGAGCAAGTACAAACCAGGCCAGGAACTGACACTTCTGGTTGATCGCAAGAGCGCTCCGGGGAAGTTGAAGATCAAGGTTGTGGGAGAGTAGTTGCACCATTCAATTGATGGACAACAGAAACAGCCCCCAGGCAAGTGTGCCTGGGGGCTGTATTGATGTAGGATTGAATATCGGAACGGCGCGAGGCAGTAATGTCCACTACCTTGTAGAAGCCACGACTGGCAATTACCAGCGGCAACAATACCAGCTGCATCGTCGCACGCAGGGGATTCTGACGCAATGGGGAAGTACTTTAGGCGGTACGCTACTGGTTCCCCTCTCCCCGGAGGGAGAGGGGTGATGGGGTGAGGGGCACGGAGACAGGCATCCATCTCTTTCGACGAAATACACTCCACAACATCATCAAAGCCACCGGCACCCCAAAAGCTGCGAGAATGAAGCACCACTGTTGCAGGGAGTGCTGAGTTGAACCCAAAGGGAGGTGGTACCAGGAAAGGGTGCTGCTACAAATGTTCCCCCCTGTCGTAGCATTGACACCGATTTCTCTGACGTCTAATACAGCAAAACCAAGCGCTTCGGGATGCATTGCATAGCGAGGTTCGCTGTGTGCCTGCAACGGACACCTAGTCTCTTGACTTGTGACAACATTGATGATTGCAGCTGAGTAGCGATACCCATCACCCCAATAGCTTGGCTTCCAAGCAAAGGTCTTTTGTACCCACTGCAAAACTGGTTGCCATGCTTCTGAATATCGGCGACTCACGATCAGCCAGCGTTCATTGTCATCGATAGAAGCAAGGCCGTTAGCGAAATCGGATTTCCACAGAAAAGTAAGACCTTGACTCGTGGAACCGTTGATCCTTCCAGAACCCAGAATCCCAACATCACAATGCAACGTTTGCTCGCTACCATCACGTTTGACCAGAACTAATGTTGATGGAACATCATTTGCTTGAGACGGACCGAGTAAAAAGTTTATTCCATGTTCGACATACTTGAGCGAGCATCGCTCCTTCATTAACGACTGGAAATCAATCTCGTGATCCGGATGCCGCAAAGGTAAATAGGTGGTACATACACCAGTCTCTATTTGAATATGATGGAAGACGGTACGATCGGGCCGCTGATTGGTAATGACTAGATTTCGATGATCCCGAGTGAAGCCTTCAAAGCGAATGGTGCCATCGAAGGACCATATATGCGCTGCTGTATGGGACATGGGCAGCATACAGTACAAGCCTGTAGCCACTCCCAGCGAGAGCAAATACCCCCACCCCGTCACGCCCCACCAGCGGCGACTCAACAATTGCAGCATCAATCGGCCTCAGCCGTAACAACAATACCGGCTGCATCGTCGCACGCCGGGGATTCTGGTGCAATGGCGAAGTCGGTAGGTATACGGAAGAGGGAAATAGGCTTACACTGACATAGATGAGCATCCCCCCCAAGAAACTTTCCCTGGTTCTCTGGCATGAGCGATTTACTTCGCCTCACTTGCCGATGTCGCGCGCGGAGATGGTGGCACGGGGGTGGGATGAGGTCGATATCGTCTTTGTCACCGGCGATGCTTATATCGATCATCCGTCGTTTGCGATGGCTATCCTGGGACGCACTCTCGAAGCGGCTGGGTTTCGGGTCGCCATCCTGAGTCAGCCCGATTGGCGAACCGTTAATCCATGGCGGCAGTTTGGCAAGCCACGCCTGTTCTTTGGCGTCTCGGCTGGCAACATGGATTCGATGATCAACCACTACACCGCCAACAAGAAGGTGCGGAACGACGACGCATACTCTCCCGGCGGTCGCATTGGTCTGCGGCCTGACCGGGCGACGTTGCCCTACTCGCAACGCTGTCGGGAAGCCTACCCCGGTGTGCCGGTCATCGCCGGTGGCGTCGAAGCGTCGCTGCGGCGGCTCGCTCATTTCGACTACTGGAGCGATACTGTCAAGCGGGCCATCATGCTCGATGCCAAATGCGACATGGTGGCCTACGGCATGGGCGAGAAGACCATTGTTGAAATTGCCCATCGGATGAAGAACGGCGAGACCATTCAGCAGTTGCGTGGCATGCGTGGAATGGCTTTCGCTCTTGGTGCCAAAGATAAACTTGAAGACCTGCCACCATTAGATGAACCAACACCAACGGAAGGAGCCGGCACTGCGGGACGGCCTGCCCCGGAACGACCGAGCCCGGTGAGCAATCGAGATATTCTTCCCCTGCCCAGCTACGAAGAGGTGAAAGCAGATAAAGCGGTCTTCGCTGAGACGACCCGGCTCATCCATCTTAACAACAGCCCGTTCAATGCCCGCACTCTCGTACAGTACCACGATCAGCAAGCGGTCGTCATCAATCCGCCGGCGTTCCCGCTGACGCAAGAGCAGATGGACGCCCTCTACGATCTGCCCTACACCCGTCGGCCCCATCCCAGTTACCATGAACCGATCCCTGCTCAAGAGATGATCAAGGATTCAGTCACCATCATGCGTGGCTGCTTCGGTGGCTGCACGTTCTGTTCGATTACCGCCCACCAGGGACGAGTGGTGCAGTCTCGCTCCAAGAACAGCGTCCTCAAAGAACTCAACAAGATGGCGAGCGACCCCGACTTCAAGGGTACCGTCAGCGACATCGGCGGCCCCACAGCCAACATGTATCAGATGCGTTGCACCAAGCCCGAAGTCGAGGCCAAGTGCAAACGGCTATCATGTGTTCACCCCAGCATCTGCAAACTGCTCGGCACCGATCATGAGCCGCTCGTCGAACTGATGAAGGAATCCCGGAACATCCCCGGCATCAAAAAGGTGCTGGTCGCCAGCGGTGTTCGCATGGATCTGGCTCAGCTCTCGCCAGCTTACATGAAGGAACTCGCTGGCCATCACGTCGGCGGATTGCTCAAGGTCGCCCCGGAACACGTCGATCCCGATGTGCTTGCTGTGCAGAAGAAGCCCGACATCAACAACTTCGATAAGTTCGCCAGCGACTTCAAGAAGGCTTCCGAGAAGGGAGGCAAGCCGAAGCAGTACCTGGTGCCTTACTTCATCTCGGCCCATCCGGGGTCGGACCTGAAGGCGATGATCAACCTCGCCCTTTACCTCAGGCACAATGGCTACAAGCCCGACCAGGTGCAGGACTTCATCCCCGCCCCGTTCGACATCGCTACCTGCATGTACTACACCGGCCTCGATCCGTTCACCAAGCAGCCGGTGCATGTGGCCAGGGATTTGAAGAACCGCAAGATGCAGCGAGCCCTGATGCAGTTCTTCAAGCCGGAGAACTACTTCGAGGTGCGGAAGGCGTTGATCGAAGCCGGTCGGGCTGATCTCATCGGCGGCTGCGATGGTCTCATTGGAGCAAACCCGCCGAAGGAAGCGTTAGATGATCGAAGGCGAAGGGCCAATGATACGGCGAGCGGGGAGTATTATCACAAGGTGCCCAAGGGTGCCCCGGAAAAGCGTGGGTACCGACCTGGGCGGAGCAGTCAGGTGAGACAGACGAAACCGGGTAGAGGCAAGTAAGAATGTCCTTATCAAACTGCTGAAGCTGATGAAGGACGAAGAGCAAAGTAAAACATTTACGCCATCTTCCGCCTATGATGCTTAGAAGAAATATATGACCTAGGGCATGTTGATATTCTTGGTTGCGAAAATCGCAGTACTGCTACTGTTATGGTTGTTGCGATGAACAGCAGTACTGGCAACACCCTGTGTTTACATGAAGTATATACGGGTATCAAATGACGCTTGATCCCGAAGTACCTGTACACACGACCTAAAAAGGCCACGACAACACTTCAGTGATCCTTGTCATTCAGTTTGAAGCCTTTCTCCTCGTCTTTGCTTCCGAAACCCTTGGAGAGTCTGCCTGAGTGACTTGTCGCCATCCTTAGCCAAATCGTACCGAGACCAGATCCATCGACCCAATTGCAATTCATCACAACCAAAGCAGATCAATGCTCGATAGCGGCCCCAGCCAACGCGCCATTCCACCACATAGTCTGGGTGGAATCCGCCGCATAGTTTTGGTCCTGACCACGGCAGGTAGGTTTTCTGGTCGCCAAACACTTCGGACAAACGGTTGATGACCGAGGAAGTGAGCACAATTGGTTCTTGGTAGAAAGGGTAGCCGTAGAACTCAATGACTTGTTTGGTACGGAGTTCCTCCTCCAAGTCATGCTTCTCAAATAATTGATGAGGGAGACCTACATAAATGACTACTTCATCCGCTTTTCGAATGGCTTCGGCTAAAGTACTTGGAGTGGTGGGCCAGAATGCACAAGGAAGAGTCAGAAATGCCACTGCCATGAGTGTGTAGACAGCAATACGAAGTTGTCGCTTCCTACTGCTGGACAAAGGCATGTACATCTCCCTTTTTCAACCCTGAAAGCCCAATGGTACATACGTTTGGCGAATCGATATGGTAACATAACGTACCAAGCTTGCCCACCAGACGCTTGCAATTGCAAGGTGGGGAGAGCTTGACCCCAACTGATCACCTTGCTTCGTGTTTTTATCGTTCACCCCATCCTACCCGGCTGCTCTTGCATAGATTATGGGGAAGCAAGAACTAGAGAGGCAGACATCCCATGGGTCGTATTTTCGAGAAGCGCAAGCACTCCATCTTCAAGACCGCCATTCAGAATGCGAAGGTCTATTCCAGGTACAGCAAGCAGGTGTACATGGCGGCCAAGAAGGGCGTGCCTGATCCGGATGCCAATCCGGCTCTGCGCCACGTTGTCGATCGGGCAAAAAAGGACAATGTTCCTGCCCATGTGATTGACAAAGCGATCCAGAAGGCTGCCGGTGCGGGCGGTGAGGATTTTCAGTCTGCACGATACGAGGCGGTTTGCCCCGGTGGTGCAATGGTCATCATTGATTGCCTGACCGACAACAATCGGAGAACTATCTCTGATCTCCGCCCTTGCTTCACCAAGACGGGGGCTAAAATGGCAACGAATGGCTCTGTCACCATGTCGTTCGATCACCTGGCAGTACTTTCTTTCCAGGGTGACGATGAAGACAAAGTGCTGGAGGCACTGTATGCCGCCGATGTAGCCATCGAAGAGATTGAAAGAAAAGACAACACCATCACGGTCTTCACCCCACCCGGCGAGTTCTTCAAAGCTAAGAATGCATTACACGAAGCGTTCCCGAAGGTGGAGTTAGAAGTGCAGGAAATCGTGTTCCTTCCTCAGGCAACCAAGACGCTCAGCGCGGAAGACCAGGCTACGTTCGATAAGTTCCTGGGCATGGTCAACGAATGCGATGACGTGCAGGAAATTTACCACAATGTTGCCTTGCCGTAGCATGAAGCAGTCAGGCCAGTCAAAAGGCGACAATGTTACACGTCATTATCGAATGGTTTCTCGATAAACTGTCGCTCCCCGAACTGTTGCTGGTCGGTTTACTATTGATCATTCTTGTATGTGTTACGATCGGGTTTGTGCTTCGAGGTTAGCCGGGTGCCCGGATCATCCAATACCCAAAAGCAGCACCAGGGTCGTGATGGTATTCCATCTCGACCCTGGCACTGCTCTATCACAAGCTCTTGCCCAGCTTTACTTCTTCACCTTCTCAAACTCAAACTGAACCTCGCCGTCTTCCAGTTTGGCAGGTCGTTCTTTCTCACCGGGCATGGCCAGTCCAATGAACAGCTTGCCATCCTTGAACTCATAGAAGCCTGGCTGGCTCTTTCCTTTATCGTTGCCTTCAGTAATTTCCAAGTCGATGTGTTTCTTACTTGGATCGATCTTGAACTTGCCCTTCTCTGAGTTGGGGCCCGCTTCAAAATCATACTTGTTCCCATCGAACTTCATCACGATGTCGCCGCTCACCAGCTTCCATTCGCCCTTGAACTTCTCCAGTTCTTTCTTGGCTGCATCGTCTTTGTCGTCGGCCCAGGCTGTTGTCAACAGAGTAAGGAACAGTCCGGCAACCAGCATTCTTTGAAACATGACGTTTCTCCTTAAGGTGAGGTGACAGTGGTGGTTACGTCAGAAACTGACTTTTAGAGTACCACCGGGAACAGATTTGTCTTGTGCAATATGATATGCCATCTCGCAGAGTCGAACCAGAGTACCGTTACGATTGAGACACAACTCTATCACAAGCTCGTGCAGCCCAGCCAAAACAAAGAACCCCCACCCCCAGCAGATAATGAAACGCATCAATGCCATAGGGTTCCGAAAGCACACGCAGCGATGTCGTTGCCACGGCGGATAACACAATCGCCAGCAACAGTCGCTGAGCAATGGTTCGATGTTCAGGCAGTTTCGGCTTGAACCAATAGATCACAGCGATTCCGAGCACAGCCACCATCGCGATCATCTGGAGAATACTGTAGTAAGAAGGCTTCTCAAGTAACATGCCGGCCAGAAAGCAAACGACCCCGGCAAGGGTGGTCCACAAGATCAATGGAACTGGTGCAAATCGTTTGAAGAGCCAGCAGACGCCAGCTACCAGTCCACAGGAACCGAACGTCGAAGCGATGGTCTGGAACGACTGGGAAATGGTGATCATTGAAGGATGAACATCCGCAAACCGCAGCACGCCGAAGAACGCAGCCAGGCCGACAGCGCCGAAGAACAGACCCCAGACAAAGATAAGCGGGTGCCCATGCCGTTTCCAACATTGGTACAGCACCCAAACGCAGGACAGGGTGAGGAACAAATCAGAAATCACATGGCTGAGTTGCATCAAGTTCTCCAGTGTATCTTCACAGTCGCTGGACAGGCGTAACTATCGTTCGGAATGCTGTACCACAGCACTCGCCGGCAAATCAATAGAATGTCCATTTCCTAAACAATTGTATCGCATTCATGCCCGATACTACTCACCACATCTCCAAAGCCGAAGCAGGCCAGACCCTGGCGGCTCTCGTTCGACGCTGGTCGCCCGAACTTTCCTGGACCGAAGCCCGGGGAATGGTCGAGCGTCGTCGGGTGTCGATCAATGGCAACCTCTGCCTCGATCCTGCCCGTCGGCTCACCGAAGCGGAAGTCGTCAAAATCACCGCTCATGCCCTGAAGAAACCACCCGATCAGGAACAGCTTCGCCTGCGGCATATCGATCCGTTCGTGGTCGTCGTGGAGAAGCCTGCCGGGATCACCTCGGTAAGGCATCCCGAAGAGGAAGACTGGAAGAACAAGCGGAAGCAGATTCAGCCAACACTGGATGAGATGCTGCCCAAAGCTATTGCCCGGGAGCAACGGTTCACTCAGCATGGCGTACAACGAAGCCCTCGTGGCAGTTTGCCCATCGTCAGAGCGGTGCATCGGCTGGACCGGGATACCAGTGGTCTGATGATCTTCGCCCGCACTGTTGAAGCGGAAAGGCACCTGGGAGAACAGTTCAAAAAACACACCATCCAGCGTGTCTACCGGGCCGTGGTGCATGGACGCATTACGGAGCCGATGAAGATCGACACCTATATCGCCGCCGACCGGGGCGATGGCCGGCGGGGCAGCAGCGTAGCAGCACAAACGACTGGCAAACGTGCCGTCACGCATGTAAAACCCATTGAGGTGCTGAAACTCTATACGCTCATCGAGTGCCGGTTGGAAACCGGCCGTACTCATCAGATACGCATTCACCTCGCCGAGGAGGGCCACACCCTTTGTGGCGAGAAGGTCTACAACCGGGCCGTGTTCAAGCCTGAGATCAAAGACAACAGCGGAGCCCCGAGGATTGCTTTGCATGCCGCGGAGCTGGGGTTCGTGCATCCGGTGACGAACGTCAACTTCAAGTTCAGCATGCCCTGGCCACCGGAGCTACAGAAGTTCTGGGACAGGCTGAAGGCGGAGGATGCCAGGTCAGGTTAAAAGATTCTTGCTTTTTTCTCTTGTTCGTGTCCAATCGTAGTGTCGTCGTTCGTCAACAACGGGAAGCAGGCATTGGGCCTGCCTTCCTCTCCTGTCTTTGTTGAAAGGACCCTGTCCATGGCTGCCAAGAAGTTTCTTTTCGTGTATCGTGGCTCGCAAGCCGAAGCTGCCTCATTTAAACCTTCTCCTGAGCAAATGCAGGCCCTGATGGCCAGTTGGGGTGCGTGGATCGGCAAGTTCATGCAGTCGGGTCAAATGGTCGATCCGGGTGATGCCCTGCAGATGTCGGGCAAGGTTCTTCGTGCCAATGGTGTCGTCACCGATGGCCCGTTCGTCGAAGCCAAGGAACTCTTGGGCGGCTATTCTGTCATCAAGGTGGATACCTACGAGCAGGCTGTCGCTATCGCCAAGGAATGTCCAGCCCATCGGGATGGTAACTCCATTGAGATTCGAGAACTCGCCGGCCTGGCAGGATAATACACCCTCACCCCCAACCCCTCTCCCGGAGTAACGGGCGAGGGGAGAATGCCATGAATCAAGTTGCCCAACTCACCGAACATTCGTTTCGCCATGAGTATGGGCGGCTGGTGGCGGCACTCACTCGTAACCTTGGTATTCGCCAGTTAGACGAAGTTGAAGATGCGGTGCAGTCGGCCCTCATGAAGGCAATGAATGCCTGGGCTCGTCATGGCATGCCAACCGATCCACCCGGTTGGCTCTACCGCACCTCTCGCAATGAACTGGTGGATCGTCTTCGTAGAGCCAACACCTGGAAGAACATTCATCAGGAGTTGAGTCAACAGAGCGCTATCATCAGTGAAGACAATATCGCCTGGTCAGAACCGCTGGAGGACGATCAGCTTCGTATGCTCTTCGTCTGTTGTCACCCTGCCCTCGGAGTTGAAGCTCAAATCACCTTCGCTCTTAAAACCTTGTGTGGCTTCAATGCCGGCGAGATTGCCCATGCTTTTCTGACGAGTGAAGCAACCATTCACAAGCGACTCACACGAGCCAAGGATACGCTGCGGGAAGAGGCGCTCGACCCTAACGATTTGAGTGAGTCAGCGATTCAGGAACGGCTCGCCTCGGTGCAGACTATCCTCTATCTGCTCTTCAACGAAGGCTATAACTCGCATCACCCCGACGACTTCATCCGTATCGATCTGTGTGAAGAAGCAGTCAGACTCACGCAACTTCTCATTCAGAACCCCAGCACCGCCAGCCCCGATACGATGGCCCTCTTTGCTTTGATGCTGTTCCACGCCGGCCGCTTGCAGGCGAGGGTGAACGAGGTGGGCGGTCTGGTGCTGCTCGATGAACAGGATCGTGATCAATGGGACTGGTCGCTGATCAAGACTGGCTTCACCTGGCTGAACCGAGCTTCAGTGGGCGAGGTCATCACCAAGTACCATCTTGAAGCAGCAATCACTGCGGAGCATTGTCAGGCTTTGTCATTTGATCAAACGAACTGGAAGCGGATTGATGAACTCTATGAACTGCTCTATCGCATGGAGCCCACCGCTATCCATGCGCTGAATCGTTCTATTGCCTTAGCTTATCTGCATGGTCCTCAGGCGGGAATTAACTGGTTGAACAAACTTCATTTGAAGGATGCGCCGCCCGGGTATCATCATTGGCCCGCTGTTCTCGGTGAACTGCATCGACGTCTGGGGGAATTCGCCAAGGCTCGTGCTTACTTCGAGCAAGCACTGGCCATGTCCCCGCCACCTGCGGAACGGGAGTATCTGGAGATGCGACGGGAACAGAGTGTTTGACACGGCGCTTGATCTGCCAGCCACTCATTGGAAATGGGGAACCGCAGCACACCGTGCGCGCGTTGTGTTCAGGCGTACAGAATTATGGCACTGGCAAAAATATTGCGACAATAGTCTCAGTCAGTAAGGCAACCTCAACAATTGAAGATGTGGAGTTCCGAATCAGCACCACTTCTTCTGTCAGAAACGGCGGCATTCAACTTCAAGAGTTGAAGTTGTGGAGATGTGCTGAGTTCATATCAGCTCCCAGCTTCTCATAATCGTGAGACCTACTGAGACAGTGAATTCTTGAAGTTGACTATGCGCAACAAGAAGGGGCGAGGGGTTTGCTCTCGACTGATGCGAACAGTTGAGGGTCTTACATGGTGAACACACCACCTATACACGATAATTTGTAACCCGCACGCCTGGCTGCTTCCAGTTGCTCCCATTGTTCGGGTGTGATACGTACTGCGACATCATAGACTTGGCCGCGATTGATCAATCGTTGGGGAAGCATCGATGCCAGCCAGGGTGCATGGTCGAGCGATTTCATCAACCAACCAATACGAGGGACACTTGCGCATGACACCAGCAAGGCTTCTTCAACTTCGAACAGAGTTCTGTGCAATTTTGTAAGGGGATCAGGCTTTTGAACTTCAATGACGATATGTTTTGAAGGACGCCAATCACCGCAATAATCGAGAATAAACTCGATCCTCGCTTCAACTAAGCCGTCTGGGCCGGTAATCGGTTTGCTTTGCCAAAGGAACGGTACGAGTAACAGGAAAATGGCGAGTTGTCTGGTGTACGGAGAGAGGCAGAAGCGTTTCATGATTCGCATGCCATAGTGCGGAGAACGATCAATTCTGATTGCCGTAATACTTCTAACACAAACACAAACCGGGGTAAACTCGATCATCGACCCCCTCACCCTAACCCTCTCCCTCCAGGGGAGAGGGAACCAGACCAGCTGAACCAGACTGCGATGGCGTTGGCATTTCCTTTTGATTACCATGCTCCCATGCAACAACGACTACTAGGAATCGATCCGGGGTTGGGCATCACGGGGTATGCGGTGCTGGATGTCACCAACCAGGGGCCAAAGCTTTGCGAAGCGGGCGTACTCCGTGGTGGCACCGGGCCGATTGAAGACCGGCTGCTGGCTCTGCATCAGGGGCTGCTTGAAGTCATTGATCTGTATCACCCCAAACAGATGGCTGTTGAACAGCTCTATGCCCACTACAAGCATCCACGCACCGCTATTATCATGGGCCATGCTCGGGGGGTGATTCTCCTGGCTGCCAGTGTGCGTGGCATCCCGACGATCAGCTACAGCGCCACCCAGGTGAAGAAGCTCATCACCGGTTCCGGCCGGGCCAGCAAGGAACAGATTCAACTGACCATCGCTCAAGAGATGGGATTAGCCGCCCCTCCCGAACCGCCGGATGTGGCCGATGCGTTGGCAGTCGGGTTATGTCACTACTATGCCACTCTTAGAAACAGAGAAGATCAGTAAGATGAACAACCTAAACCTGTGCCACACTCCGGCGGGTACTCCCGTCGGGGTGTGGTTGCAGGGGACTTCGTCTTGCCTCCATCAACTTCCTCGTTGTGGTACGACGAGCGATTGAGGCACACCCCGTCGGAGTACCGACGGAGTGTGGCACAGTCTTCTGAACCAGTCTTTTGACATTCTTACATGATTACTAAGATTCTCGGTCACCTGAACAAACTTCTCGATGACCGCATTCGATTGCAGGTCGGGGCGATCGAGTACGAACTACTGGTCTCCGAAGCGACAAAGGCCAGTCTTCAGGCACGGCTGGGGCAGGAAGTGACTCTGCACACTCGCCATTACCTCGAAGCGGGGGCAATGCAATCAGCCATTCATCCCCGCCTGATCGGCTTTGAAAGCGAACATGAATTGGAGTTCTTCGATCTCATCTGCACTGTCGATAAGATTGGCGTTCGTAAGGCGTTGAAGGCCCTGTGCCGACCGGTGCAGGAAATCGCTTCGGCCATCCAGCGGAGTGATATCAAGACGCTTTCGAAGCTGCCCGGCATCGGTGCTACCACAGCTGAGAAGATCGTTTCGACGCTTCAGAAGAAGGTACTGCCCTTTTTCAGCGAAGTGCCGGGCAGCAGCGGGTCGATCACCGATCCAATCTTGAATGAATTGACCAGCACGCTGATGCGGCTGGGGCTGAGCCAGTACGAAGCTCGTTCCCGTGTCGATGCTCTCGTCGCCAGTGGCCAACGCTTTGCGACCATTGAGGAAGCGATGATCGTGGCGTATCGCAGCATCTGAAAGTCTTGAGCAAGAGGAACTCATGGCTGGTTACTATTCCCCAGGCGCGTCACCACCTCCCGGTTATCAGGGATTGCCTCACCTATACGGTTATGACAACCGTGATGGTCGGAAATGTGGCACCAATTGCGGGCTGGCTGCATCAGCGACGTTGCTGACGTACCTCGGTAAAATGCCACTTGAGACGACAAACCAGCCCTTCGCCAACCCCAACATGACTGCATTGGAATCAAGCTTTCCTCCCAACATCCTGGGCGGTTTGGCCGGCACCAGTCGTGGTAGAGTCGAACGTATCCTTGATGCCTTTGGCATTGAAGCTGGCGAAGTGCTGGGCGAAGAGGAACTGAGACGATCATTGCAAGCCGGTCAACCGGTAGCTGTGATGTTAAAGGTTCCGGGCAATACGGTGTGGGGCATGACGATGCCGGCCGGGCACTGGATGGTCGCCTACGGCTGCGATGAGAAGAAAATCTACCTCACCAACTGGGACATTGGCGGCATGAGTTGGGAGGAGTTCCGTCAAGGTTGGGCACATCTCATCCCCTGGATGATCAACATGGATCGACGGGGATTAGTGGCCAGGCCGAGCCGCTCAATGGAATAGTCGCCCGACCTACTGGCTTCAGCGCACGCTAAAAGTAGGATAATCACCTGATTTCACAGTCCAGTGGCGTTGTTATGCCTGAAGATCGTCCCAAGCGTGGTGTGCCGGGTGGGTTATTCAAACTCTGCCCCAACTGTAAGGCCACCATCTTTGTCAAAGAAATGGAAGCCAAGCTCTACTGCTGCCCGCAGTGTGCCCATCACTTCACCATGCCGGCGAAGGCACGTATCGACAGCTTGCTTGATGAAGGCAGTTTCGAGGAATGGTGTACCGATCTTCGCTCCGTTGATCCCATCGGTTTCGTCGATCGCAAGCCTTATTCCACACGGCTCACCGACGAAATGGAGAAAACGGGGCTGAATGAAGCTGCTGTCGTAGGCAAGGGCTTTATCCGTGGCCGGCCTGTGGTGCTCGGCATTACCGACTTCAATTTCATGGCGGGGAGCATGGGTTCCGTGGTGGGTGAAAAACTCACATACGCTGTGGAACAGGCCACCGAGCTGAAGCTGCCCCTGATTATCGTCAGCGGCTCAGGTGGCGGAGCCCGCATGCAAGAAGCGATCCTTTCGCTAATGCAGATGGCCAAGATCAGTGCCGCCCTGGCACGATTTGATGAAGCCAAGGGACTCTATATCAGCGTGTTGACCAACCCCACCATGGGCGGGGCAGCGGCCAGTTTTGCGACGCTGGGCGACATTATTCTCGCTGAACCCAAAGCCATGATCGGCTTTGCCGGCAAGCGGACGATCTGGAATACGGTACGCATCGAACTACCGGAAGGCTTCCAAACCAGCGAGTTTCTGCTGGAACATGGGTTTGTCGATCGTATCGTACCCCGGCCTGAGTTGCGGACCGAGATTGCCAGGCTAATCGATTTCTGCGAGAACTAAAATGGTTCATCTCGCATTCGTCTCGGTCAATCGTCTATAATATCAGAGTTACGATGTGATGCCCTGGTTGGCAGTACACGGTGAGACTGGTTAAAGATAACCAGCCACCCCTTATGCGTCACAGAATATCAGGAGCGGTTGGATGGGCTTTCTGTCATCACTATTTGGTCCCAAAAAGCCAGATCCAAGAAAGATGACACCTGCGCAGTTCCGCAAGATGCAGCTTAAGGAACAGATCGAGAAAGCCAACAAAATCGCGAAGATCAAGATTGCCGACCGCTTCGCGCTGGAGATACGCATCGGTCAAGGGAGTATGTCCAAGGTTTGGAAGGCCCGTGACGGCAAGCTCGGACGACAGGTCTGTCTCAAGATTCTTGACAAGGAAAAGACCAAAAAATTTGATGCCCGCTTCGTTGGCCTGGTCAGGCCACACGAAGGGATGATCAGCACCCAGCTCAAACACAAGAATTGCGTACAAGCCTATGAGTGGGGCTACACCAAGGATGGCGAAATATTCATTGTCATGGAACTGATTGAAGGTGTCGGCCTGAACTTCCTCATCGAAACGCAGAGCAAACAGTTGGAAGGCAACCGCTGCAATTATCTCGCCCAGGCTGCGGAAGCATTGGGCTACGTTCATGATCAGGGTTACATGCACCGGGATGTTTGCCCCCGGAACATGTTGGTGAACGGCGAAGGCGTGTTGAAGTTGATTGACTACGGGCTGACGATTCCGAATACGCCCGACTTCTGCAAACCCGGCAATCGAACAGGTTCGTCGAATTACATGGCTCCGGAATTGGTTCGTCGCTCATTCACCGACATCCGGGTCGATATGTTCGCTCTGGGGGTTACTGCTTACGAGACCTTCACGATGGGTTTGCCGTGGGAAGCGGGTGGGCAATCGTTGCAATCAGCCCTCAGTCGAATGAACTCCCCGCCGAAGGATCCTCGTGAATACAAGCCCGACATGCCGACCCATGTCGCCAAGTTCCTCATGAAGGCGATCTCTCCTGACCCCAATGAACGCTTTCAAACAGCGGCGGAATTCCGCGAAGCGGTGAAGCGGCTGGATGTGCCGTAGTGGAGTTGGTAGCTAGGGCTGTTTCGTTTCCGTAGGCAACTCTTCGTACTTCTTGCCACGATGTTCCGGGTTGAAAAGCTTTACTCCTCGATCTTTCGGTGAAGTAATAGTGTTCAACACTTCTCCGCCATCATCCTTTCCGTCTTTACCGACAGAATAGACCACGACACGATCGGGTAGCCTGCGATAGAGTAAGGCGGTTCCGGAATACGGATCGATAGGGACAGCAGACAAATAGGCCGGCACCAGGTCATTCAATGTTTCAGGATAACTCTTTATCGCTAATCGATAGCGTTCACAGGCCAAGGCTGCGATGAGGGCTCGCCGTTCCGCTTGGGTCGACAGCTCAGCGGTGGCCAGTCTACACCACGTCTGTAGATACTGTTTGACAACCAGGTTCTTCACCTTTTTGAACTGATAAGGAATTTGCAAAGGTAACTGCGATGGATCAAAACGTGTCAAGGCTGCCGGGTTGGCCTTCGCCAAAGCGATGATCTCGTTGCCCCTCTCCAATACCTCTGCCTGAGCTAATGCCAGCGAGTTCAACGAAAATTCCATTTCCAGCCACTTCCACCAGTAATAAACTCGATTTTCCCATGTCGTCGAACGTTGGAGATACGGGTCAAGAAAGAGGTCTTTAAGCTTTTGACGCTTGACCGAATCACTCCGAGCCCCTTCCAGTTCAGTAAATTGCTCTGCTCGTAGAGATCGCAGGAGATGATTGAGGTCAAATGGAACTTCGGCTTCCAATATCTTCTGGCACCTCATCAACGTTGTGGCTGACAAAGTTCCAAGCGCCAATGCACGCTTGATCCCCGACTCACCTTGTCGACCTAAGTTCATACCGACCAGGATGTTGATGGGTTTTGGCGTTGCCATGAGATAACGGCACAATCGCAGTTGGGATTGCAACTGAGAAACGAGTGAGTCCTCTTTACCCAAATGGGCCGACAACTCCATTTCATCCAACAGATAATTGGAAGCATTCCGCGCATTTTGAGGCAGATTAGAGTCTTCGAACGGCACTTTGCAGAGGATCGGTTCCTGAGCCATCAACTTCAAGGCATCCCGCATAACTGTTGGCCCGGTCACCCCGGAGACCTCTAATCGCTCCTTGAGTATTTTGAAGTAGGGTTCAGGGAAACGTACAGGAAAGTGTTTGCCATCACGATCATAGTCAATTGCCCCGAGCCGCCCACCAATATCATCACCAAACCATCCAAGGTATCCTCGCCACGGAAGAAAAAGCTGAGGAAAGTTCGGAGAGGCCGGCAACTTTTCATATTCCCTAACCATGTCTGCCCAGCGCCAGTTCGGATCAATCACATCCGCAGCGGCAATGGCTGCTTCGAGCCGGGCATTCATCTGTTGATGATGCCACCATTGGTAACCGACGTAGATCGATATCAGGCAAACCAACGTAACTAGCAACACCTTCCAGGGTCGCCAGCGCCGTTTGCCAGTTGATAGATCTTTTTCGGTACTCATTCATGGCATCATACACTAAAGATCGACGTATCTCTATTTTCTTTCATTGTCACTACCCCCATCCACGCCCAGAGAATCAAGAGCAAGAAAGTCTCCCACGGGATTTCCAGAATGGCGTCGCCGAAGAAGAAGGCATACGTCCGGCTTAGCCAGAGCAGATACCAGACCAGAAACAACATTCGCCTGCCCAGGGGCCACTGCGACCACATCGACAGGCCAATCAGGACCGGCAACGCAAAGGACAACAGGTCATAGTGCATGAAATGCAGCACACAGAGAAGACTCCCCGTCAGGAGGAAGACTGCGGGAACGCCATCGATGTCCTTGTCGTTCAATTGACATCTCCAACTGACGAGCAGGGTGATCCCCGCCACGGCGGCCAGCAGCCCGTAACCAGTCAGCGTCAGATACCAGGGTGAGATAACTTGCCCCGACGGATCGGTATCCAGATAGACGTTCTGATGTTTCTCCCAGACAAACTGATCACCCCAGAACAGCCAGACCATGGGGTGAAAGTACTTTTGCGTGCCATCTTCCGATTCCATAAACCAGGCGCCGCCCGGCTTCCAGACGCCGATGTTATAGCAAAGGACATTCTCCAGCGATTCTGGGTCCCACATCATGCGACGGGGAAGTCCCACCACATCACGGCTCATCCAGATCCAGTTCCGATCAACCTGATACAACTGCTCCGCATGCCTGCCTACCTGGAACCAACGCTTCCAGGGTTCGATACCGAAGTAGGGCAAAGTCCCCACAACACAGAGCAGTCCACTGAGTGCCATCCCCAGAAACCATCGTGGCGAGCGCAACGCCAGGGGGACCAGCAGCATCGCCACCGCAAAGACCGGCTTATAGGCAAACAGCCCCCACACCAGTCCCGCCACGAACGGCAAGCCACGATGCTTGCAGTACCACCCAGCAGTCAGGATAAACAGCGTGAGCGCCTGATTCTGCCCCAACATCAGTCCCATGAAGTTGTTGGGAAAGAAGAGGACCAGCAGAGTCGCTTCTCCCCATTGCAGCCGCTGCCGAGTGATGCGGCTGATCATCCATCCACTGCCATAGCACATCAACAGATAGGCAAACACAGCTACTGCATGGGCGACGGCTGGCCTAAACTGGGCCAGAAACGAAAAAAGGATACTGGCTGTGGGCGGATAGAGCGCCCCTCCTATACCCCTCTCGTAAAGGTCCTTTTGGTGCCCCTTCTTCAGGATGTCATTGATGTGACTCTCAAGCACTTTATCCTGATAACCTTCGGCGAGCATGCGCTTGCCCGAATCAACCGTGTACAGTTCCGGACCCATTTCACGAAAAAAGGTGCGGCCCATCATCCACTGGCCAGCGAAGTCACACGTTTCATGGCCGTTCACGCGGTCTTGCAGGGAAGTATGAATAAGCGACAGAGTGACCACCATGGCCAGTACCCAGGCCAGTACATGCCGCTGAAACCGCTGGAATGGCCAACAGAGGCATTCGAAGATGAAGTCCGTCCGACTCATGCTCATTCTCATCGATGGAACCAGGCTATCATGCCTGCGCTGACTGCGGCGACGATGGCGGCGCCGATCAGACCGATCACCAAAGGCATTAGACCTACTCGGCGAAGGGAACCCAAATCGGTATTCAAGCCCACCCCCGCCATGCCAAGAAGGATGAGAAATTTGCCACACCCCCCCAGGTCAAATTGGAGGAGCAGGTTTCCCATGAACAACATATCTGATTCGATGAAATAATTGCTGAGGGGCACGATGGTATGGGAGTGAGCCCATGCGACATAACCCCTGGTACCCAGCCAGCTTGCCAGGAAGTAGGCGAAGAGAAACCAGGGGAAGGCTTTGGCGAACGAAACTTTCGACTTATCCCCAACAGCTATCTGTCGGGAGAACCAGAGGGCAAGGAGCAAGGCCATTGGGGCCATGAAGCAATTGCGAATAAGTTTTACTGCCGTCGCTAATTCACCTGCCGCATCGGAAAAGATAAATCCAGCTCCTACCACTTGCGGTGTAGAGTGGATCGCTGTCCCGGCAAAAAGGCCAAACTCCTGATCCGTAACTCCCATGCTCCTGGCTGCAAGTGGATAAACGAGAACAGCAGCCACACCCAGCAAGGCGATCACAGCGACACTGTAACTAGTCTCTTCTTCCTTGGCTTTGATCAGTGGGGCGACCAGGGCGATGGCGGTACCTCCACAGATGCAGGTGCCCACCGCAAGCAGCGTGCCCAGTTTTTCCGAGAGCTTTGCCCATCGGCTGAGTAAATAGATGGAGATGAACCCAACACTCATAGTAACCAGGATGATGCTGAGCATCTCTCCGCTGCCCTTGAAAACTTTCTCGTAGTTGAGCCCAAAGCCCATTAACACAATTCCGAAGACCAGCAGCTTCTCTGATGCTTTGACCCCGGCCACACAAGAACCAGGTAACTTCCAGGCATTCCTGAGAATGATGCCGAAGATCACTGCCAGTGCAGATGCTTCGAGGGGCTGATTGCCGCCGATCACGACCAGTTTCGACAGACCCATCGCCAGCAGCGACAGCAGACACATGAGGGTCCAACCGGGCAGATAGCTCAGCCAGACTTTGATCATATGCTGTATTCCAACACACGTCCCTGCGGGCAGTAGGTCTCCTGTGCATCATCATCGTAGGCATAGATGCGCATGTTCAACGGCGGAGAATAGATGTGCAGTGTTACCAGATCGCTGGAGTCGTTGGGGTTAATCACTTCGTGAATGTGTGCAGCGAGCGAGCCGCAGACGGTGCCTTGGGGAAGAGTTCGAGTATCGATGGGTCGAACGAGTGGCATATCGGTCGTACGCCCTGTCGGCGCGCAAATGATTTCCTTGGCAGTGCCTTCAATTACCTTGAATGAACAGCTTGATCCACAGTGATCGTGGATGTAGGACTTCTGTCCAGGTTTCCAGCACAGTACCAGACATTCGTACCACGAGCCGAGTTTCACCCGGTTACGGCGGTACGTCGATTCATTGAACTGAACATAGTCGGCCAAGTCCTTCCGAGTGATCTGTAGTGTCTTGAGCAGCGCCTCAAGCCGGCCCAGATCGACTGGTTCCTGACAACTGTCGAGATAATCAAAAAGCGATTGCAATGCTGGTGGTATCACGGCACTACTCACGAATCGAGGGAGGGATGCATTGATTCTAACTTATTACATCAAGGCTGCAAGGCCTTACTCTCCCCGTAAGAACGGGGAGTTGGAGGGAGTTGATTAAGGAAAACCGCAATTAGCCTCTCCTTGGAGTAAACTTGCCCCCTGAACCAACGGACAGACCAGAGGCTCCTCATATCATACCACCCACGGACTAACTTTGTTGAAAAGTAGTAGACACCACTCAGGAACAATGTTGCGCTCATGGTTGATAATGCTCCCTTTCACAGTCTGAAAGTCGGTGACCTGACGGTGGAGGGCTACTCCCGTGCCGCGGTGCAGAGCTACTGGCGAATCCCGGAGCTGAAAATGGGGTTCGATCTCGGCGCTCAGCCGTGGGACTTCATGAACATGCCGAGTTGGTTCATCACCCATGCCCACCTCGATCACCTGGCTGCCCTGCCCGTCTACATCGCTCGCCGGCGCATGATGAAGATGGAGCCGCCAACTATTTACTTGCCTGCTCAGAATATCGATGATGTCAAACGGCTGCTGCTTGTCTGGCAACGACTCGACAGAGGCCGCATGACCTGCGAACTGCATGGCGTACAGCCTGGTGAAGAGATTGCCATCAGCAGGGAGCATGTTGTCACAGTCTTCCCCACGACCCATACGGTACCCTCGGTGGGATACCTGGTGTGGGACAAGCGGAACAAGCTCAAAGAAGAGTATCAGCATCTGACGGGGGAGCAGATACGTGATATCCGCTTAGGTGGCGTGCCGGTCACGAGAGAGGTCCGCATTCCGCTGGTGGCTTACACTGGTGACACCAGTCCGCAAGGTCTGGACATGACACCTGATGTGTTTCGTGCCAAGGTGCTCATCACCGAGATGAGCTTCATCCTGCCCAAACATCGCAAGGACAAGATTCACAAGTTCGGCCACATGCACCTGGATGACTTTCTCGACCGCGCTGACTTGTTTCAGAACGACGCCGTCATTGTCAGTCACTTCAGCACCAGGTACCACCCCGACCAGGTGTTAGAGTACCTCGACCGCAAGCTCCCCAGGGGCCTTCGGGAGAAACTTAAAGTGTGGGTGTGAGGAAAAGGAGGCAGGAGTCAGAAGCCAGAATAATCCAGAATCTATTGCTCTTAGCTTCTGTATTCTGACTTCTGGCTCCTGGATTCTTAAGAATGCTTCGCCTCATTCACTTCAGTGATATTCATGTCTTTCAGCCCGGAGCGCGGTGGAAGCCTCGTGAGTATTTCTCGAAGCGGGTGACGGGGTATTTCAACAATCGTTATCTGCCTCGAAGCAATCGATTCAAGCAGGCATCGCTGGTCCTGCAAAAGCTGGTCGAGGAAGCCTACTCGCGTTCGCCTGATCTGGTCATCTTCTCTGGCGACGCTACCACGCTTGGTGTCGAAGAAGAGTTTGCACATGCAGCCGAGTTGCTCCGCATCGGTCAAACTGGTACGCCGCCTGCTCTTGCGGTACCGGGCAACCACGATTATTACACCACACACAGCGTTAGACAGGGGTTGTTCGAAAAGCACTTCGCCCCCTGGCAACAGGGAGAACGGATCGATGGGGAAACCTATCCGTTTGCTCGCAAGATCGGGCCGCTCTACCTCGTCGCCGTCAATTCTTGTCAGTGGAATCGCTGGTCCTGGGATGCTACAGGCATGGTCGGTATCGATCAACTGCTGCGTCTGGAACGACTCCTTTCTACCGACGATGCCAAAGGATGTATCAAGATACTGGTAACCCACTATCCCCTGGCCCTGGCCGATGGTAAACCGGAACGACGACAGCGACGATTAAGAGACTTGCATGGTCTACTGAAAGTAGCGGAGAAGTATCAAGTCAAACTGTGGCTGCATGGCCATCGGCATCAGTCGTATATGATCCCCGCCAGCCCGGAGCGATCAGTGGCTGCCCTTTGTGTTGGCAGCGGAACCATGCACGATCACTGGGCGTTTGGCGAATATTTGTTTGATCAGAATGTAATGACCCTCAGGCAGTATACTTATCAACCATCGCTGAGTCGGTTCATGCTCTCACAGGAAAGTACGATGAACTTGCTTGTGCCCTAGTTCTTCTCCCCTCGAGAGAGAGGGGTTGGGGGTGACGGGGTACTGAGGACTTGGGCCCTCTAACTGCATGCTCAATATCACGCGGAGCATGATGGCAACTATCACTTACTTTGACGTGGGTATGACATCCTCAATGGCGGCATCAGCCTGATCAAGCTTACTGATGAGTTGCTGCACCCGGCTCTTGGTCTCCGGCGTCGTGGCCCAGGTGCTGAAAGTCAACCTGCTCCAGGCTGAGTGCTCGGAAACATACCAGGCCATGCCGGAGAAGAAGACTTCTAACTGTTGCATCACTTTCTTGCCCGTACTTTCGGCTGACATGTTGGTCAGCTTGTTGACAATGGTCGAGGAATCGTAATGGGCCAGGAGTTCAAGCCGATGCTTAACTCCCTTGCGACCATCGGTACCTTTGACATCCTCAAAGTGGAGTGCAACGATGGCCCGGATGGTCATCGTGGGTAGCAGCGGCCCGATTCGTCCCGAGCCTTCAGCATACCAGATACGCGTGGTCGGCCCGGTAGCGATGAGGCTCCAACGCATTTCACCGCCATTACCATCGGTGCCGAGAAAGCTGCCATTCTCAAGTCGAGTGACGCTCGCCTTGGTTGCTCCCAGCTTCTTCCATGCAAACAATGAAGCATCAGGGCTTTCGAGAAGCCAACGGTACACTTCAGGGTTGCAGGGGAAGGCTTCCGACTTGCCCTTTTCAAAGAGCTGAGCTCGCCCGATGACGTAGGTCAGCTTGTTTCTAACCTGATCGGGCAGCTTGTCCATCGGGATTTGTGAGATGAATGCCTGCTTGGCTGACTGATCGACTTCAGCCTCAGCGATGGCACGTACCCTTGTGGGCAACATCATGCCGGTGAAGGCGCAGAAACTGGCCAGGATAGTGAGTCTACCAAGGTGCAACATGGGATCTCTAGCGGGAGAGAGATCATCCAGCTAAGCTGGAGTGCTTGACAGCGCAATCAACGACTGCGTGACAAGGCAAAGTAGCGTTACCATCATCATCGAACAGCAACGGGGTAAGACTCCAGCGAATCGGCAGAAAGCACAGCGTGGGTAATCTCGCCAGTCGTACTTGTAGAAAACCGATATTTTGATTAAAGAAGGATTCTGCCAGGGAGGGCAGCATCATGTCGAAGTCCAAAATGTTCAGTTACACTTTGATTCTCACCATTGTCGCCAGCGCCGGTGTCAGTTTCTGGCAACAGAACACCATCGCCATCTGGTATCGCACCTGGAAAATGCACTCCGCGACGCCGGAAATGCTGCCTGGCTATGTCAGGTCGTTTGATGCGATGGGCCTCACCGGGACAGAAGCCCTGGTCGGCTGCTTCCAGTCAACGAGCGAAACAGCCTGTCAGAACGCACGACAAGTCTTGTCAAAGATCATGCTCGCCTGGAACCCTAATGATCAACGTCGCACTTCTGTCTTGCAACAGATTGCAGCCATGGCTCCTCACTTCTCGACCTGTGGTCAAAAGGAATGTATCGGTTTTCTGCAGGAGATGATGCAGAACGACATGGCCAATCGAGAGATGCAGAATGCCCTCTCAGCTGTCATCGCCCATGCCAGTGCCAACTCGGAATCCCGGCTCGGAATCTATGAGGCCCTGCTCCAGGCCTTACGGAACGAAGAGAACATTGAAGAATCGCTGCACAAGCAGTCCAAGAGCCTCGTGATCGTCGGAATCAAGTCTGATCAGGAAGCCATCAGATTGGCTGCCATTCGGTTGGCCGTGCTTCCCGGATTGCAGCTTCATGAACATCTCCTTCCGCTAGTTTCGGGGCAAAGTGCCGATCTCTCCATCGAGGTCAGGCAACTGGCGCTACTGGCCCTGGGTGAGCATGAGAAGCTGCTGGCAACTGATGATCTGTGCAGGTTCTTGAATGATCCCGATAAGGAAGTTCGAACGATTACCGAAAGGATTCTACAGGTACGTGGATTGAGCCATAACCAGATCAAACTGGCCAGACTGATGCACGATCAGAGCGTCGCCAGCCGAGCTGAGTTGCCTGGCCTGGTTCTGAAGACTCCCGAAGTAGACTCCATCCAATGGATGGAACGGCTAAGCAAGGACCCGGCACCGGCTGTCCGAGCAGCGACTGCCCGGGCGATCGGTTTCAGTGCTGATCAAAGAATGAGTACGTTGTTGAGGGCGTTGTCCGAGCAGGATCAGGATCAAACCGTGCAACAAATAGCCGGTTATTACCTGCACCAATAAAGATCGTCCTCTCGATATCAATTAGGGTGGTTATACGAAAAGCACGGGTTTTGAATCAGATTCAACGAGCAAGGGTAACGATTGTACAGGTTCCACCAACTCCTGTGCCAATTTACAGTAAATTTGCGCCCGTACAACTTGACGTGGGCATCGTCAACGCTTAAATTTAGGTAGAGACGGGTTAGGGTTTGTCAGAACATCTTCTGACCCTGCCAAAGAGTCCATGTCTTCATGTTACTCTAACTGACCTGACTCACGACATTGGGGCTAGGCGTCCCGGCTGGATACACCAGTACCTGCCGCGTACCTATGGATCGCGACGTACATCTTTAGGAAGAGGATAGGCAGCAATGCTCGTACTGTCTAGAAAAAAAAATGAAAGCATCGTCATCAACGATGACATTACAGTAACCGTGGTGGAAATTCGTGGCGACAAGGTTCGCTTGGGAATTGTCGCACCAAAGGAAATCCCTGTCCATCGACAGGAAGTGCATGATGCCATTCACGGTAAGGAAACCAACGGCAAGCCGGTTGCTCCTACAGGTGAATTGTAGGCAGACAAATGCGATAAATATCATGCCCTGGTTTAGACCAGGGCTTTTTTTGTTTACTCGGAGGGATGACTGCTGTTTGCCCTAGACCGACGATAACCGTGAACTTAACATTAGCTTCGTGGAACTTCTTCTTAACAGTTGACGTCTACGAGATATGGCTTTGAATGCTTATCGCAAACAAACCCATGAACGAAGGATGCGTTCTATCAGCTTCGTGCTATCCTGTAGTAAGGTAGGCTAGCTGGCCAAAACGGACATGTGGTAACGATGTTGCCAGGTGAAATGTTCGTGTGGCGCAAGTCGATTGGCGCGAGTAGGGACAACGTATATTCTGGGAATGCAGGGTTGTTACGGGCCACACTCTGCTTTCATGCGTGATATGTTCTAACATCCGTCATTTTAGGCCCTATCGGATAGGAGTGGGTTGAATGTTCCTCCCCTGGTCTCTCATCACTGGTCGTCCCAAAACCCAAGACGCAACTCGACGTGGGCAAAAACAAGCCAAGCACCAGCGCCGGCCTAACATGCGGGTGGAACTGCTCGAAGATCGAGTGGTCCCTGCAAATTACTTTGTGGACGCAAGCTACGACGGCTCGGCCGGCTTTTCTGATGGCAGTCTAAACACGCCTTTTAAGACGATTCAGGATGCTTTAGGCAAAGCCAACTTAAACCCAGGCACTGATAATATTTTCGTATACGGAAATAATGCTGATCCCGCGACCCAACCCACCATTGCTTCTTATGTGTGGACTCGCGATGGCGACGGCAACGAAAACGATCCCACCAATCCCAATCTTGCTAACTTGGGGCTTGGTGTGCTTGACGGCAATATGGATATCGGCACGGACGCGATAAACACGGTCAAAATGTTCTTCCGTGCTTCGATTCGAAATACTGCCATTGCCGACGGCAGTGGTGGTGCTGCCGCCAATCTGATTGTCAAGATGCGTGACAATATTGTTGATGTACGCGATGGCAGCCAATTGCGGTTAGAAGGCACCAACTCCAGCAACCGGGTGATTTTTACCTCTATCTTCGATGACTCTGCCGGTGGCGATACCAATGGAGATGGATTGATTAATGCCCCTCAGCGAACGAATTGGGGCGGCATCCGATTCCGCGCGGAAGCGATTGATCAAGGATCAACCAGTGCTACAGGTTCATTTGTCAACTTCGCCGATATCCGCTATTCCGGTGAAACAATCTTTGATGAAATCGTAGGCTTCAATACCGAATTTGCCTCGATTCGCATGGAAGCCAACGCTACCAATGTCAATAACGTGCGAAGTTCGCAGGTACGAGTATGGAATACGCTGTTCCAGCATGGCGGGCGTGCTCTCGATATCAATGTCAATGCCCTGGGCCAGGGCGGCAAGCTCAGCAGCGTAATCACAGGGCCTGATCTCGGTGCTGCGGATGCACAACCCCTGACATTTGTTGATAATTCCATCAACGGCGCATTTATCTTTGTGCCGTCTGATCAGTTCTCCGGAGCACTCCAGGCGCTCCAGGTCAGCGCGACACTAGACGATGTCGGCGTACCTTATGTATTGACTCAACGCCTGAGCCTGGGCAAGCGCAACACAGCTGCCAGCGCACCTTCCAATGTCACCTTGACTTTCAATGAAGGCACCATTCTCAAGTCACAAAGTACAGGCTTGGATGGAATCGATTTTGGCGATCCCAACGATAAGGTTTTTGGCACGATCAAAGTGAATGGCTCGGTCAATCGCCCTGTGCTGTTCACTTCGTTGACCGATGATGCGCTGGTTCCCGGCACTGATCTGGCAGCACTCTACAACAACGGGTCAACCGACACCAACAACGACGGCACTGCTACGACACCTGCTCCAGGTGATTGGGGTGGCATCCGCATTGCTCAAGGCAATATCGATCATGCATTTGTACGTTATGGCGGTGGATTCACACAGGTCAATGGCACGTTTGTCAATTGGCCGGCCATTCGAGTATTCGCAAGAGATCTGACTCCTGCCGGCGGCATTGTCCAGCAGGTCCGCATCTCGAACACGGATGTCACGCAAACGTATTCTAAGAATGATGCTGCAGACCCCAGCAACAATGCGGATTCTCCCGGTATTGATCTCTTCAGCCGTGATGATGGCGACACTCGCTTCGGCGGCCCCTTTGCTCCAATCGTCCGCACAGGCGATGTCCAGGTCATGGACAACAACATTCATGATAATCAAGGCAAGGCCATGCAGGCCCACCCCTTGTACTTCCAGGATGCCCGTAACAGCCTGGGCGGTTATGGAGTGTATGTCGCTCGCAACGTTCTGAATAACAATTCCGTGAACGGCCTGTTCGTACAGTTTATTCTTGATCTGGCACGCGGTATTGATCAGAACCTGCCGAGCGTTGGCGGAGTGAT